>CAYGBW010000018.1:0-8886 GCA_964348185.1 uncultured Thermodesulfobacteriota bacterium
CCTGGCCGGTTATTCCCGTTATCAATGCGCGTTTCATTTCTGTCTCCCTTGGCTTTTTTTGGCCGTCATCTGCGATTCCTGTATGGGCTGTATGACCTTCTGGGACCGCAAGGCGATCGTTTTCTTGCTGCTTCTTTCCGTGCTTCCTTCTCCGAATCAATGGGGTAGATTAACATCTCGTTCAGGGCAGACCATCCAGTCGATCCCGATAAAACCAACCGACTAAGTCGGATCTGGAATGCGCCGGTATAAGCTAAGTCTCACAAATGTCCGTCTGAGTCAAGCTCGAAAAAACCGATTCTCATAGGGTCTCCTTTTCCTTCAATTCCTATGTTAGAATCCCCTTGACAGTCTATCAGCGATGTCAGAGAATTGGCATTGAAAATGCATATTTCCGCTCCAATAAGAACACAATGAGGGAAGGATATGCCCACTCTAAGGTTTCTCCAATTCTCTGATCTTCATTTTGAGAACAGAGACTACAGACGTCAATGGGAATGCCCACCGGATAAGATGGAGATCATCGAAGGGGAAACGCGGGAGGTGATCGAAAAGATCGTCACCTTGGCGAGGGACCGGGAAGTGGAGGCAATACTGATTCCCGGTGATCTGTTCGATGACAGAACCATGAGTCTGGACGGCATCCGCTTTCTCCAGGATCGTTTTCAGGGTCTGGGTGAAATCCCCGTTTTCATCGCCCCGGGAAACGAGGATGCCTACGGGTTGAGTAGCTTTTACAATTCAGATTTCTTGAAAGAGATTGGGAAGGGTTCATGGCCGAAAAACGTTCACATTCTCTATGACACCCCCACCGCTGTGGCCCTCCATCCTGGGAGGGAACATATCGCCATTACCGGGATCCCCCATGTGGGACGGGGCCTCATAAAGGAGAGACTTCTGGCTAACCCGATCCCGAAGGATGAAACCCAATTGAACGTTCTGGTTTTCCACGGAACCTGGGAAAAGCGTGGAGCACTGGATGAGGATGCAACGCTGCCTTTTGACACCCAAGAACTCCTTTCTCAGCGTTTCGACTATGCCGCTTTTGGCCATGTCCATCAGGGGGAGGAAATCACGGATGAGGGGGGAAAGATACGAGGGGCTGCATCAGGATGCCCTTATGGTCGAAGAATCGATGAGCCTGGGGAAAAAACCATTATTGTGGGTCAGATCGAACCGGGAGGCGTTCGTCCCGAGAATATGGAGAGGATCGGGGTGGCTCCGAGAAGGGTCCACGATGTCAAGATCTCCTGTCGTGGCCTCAAGAAGATCGAGCCTCTCCGCCAGAGAATTGAAAAGGCGTTACATCGCGAAAACGTCGAGGCCACGGATCTGGTAGCTATCCGATTGGAAGGGCGTTTCAACCCCAACCTCCTCTGGAAGATTTATAAAGAATCCGTAAAGGAGATGTACTTTTTGACCAAGATGGATACCTCCGGGGTTGAAGCCGATCTCGATTTTCAAAAATACGCTCGAGGGATTGACAAGCAATTGACAACAGAAGGGCTTTTCGTACGAAAGATGCAGGAACTCGTCGACAAGGCGGAGAACCTTCAGGAGCGGAGGACCCTGGAGAAGGCCCTCGAATGGGGGCTCGGCGCCCTAGCCAATAAAAGGGTTGAGCTGGACTATGAGAATCAAGAGTTTTGAGACAAACGGTTTTGGGTGTCTGAAGGGGTCCTATCATTTCGGATCGCTACCTTCTACGCTGATTATCGAAAAAAACGAGCAGGGAAAGTCCACACTGGTCGCAGGGATCCTTGCCGCCTTATATGGATTGGAAGAGCCTGGTCCGCAAGGACTTCAGGAAAAGGAGCGATTTAGGCCCATAAAATGGGAAGGCTTCGATGTGACGTTGTCCATTCAGATCGGTGAGAGAGACTATCGAATCGTGCGCGATTTCAAGACCGGTTCGGCCGCTATCTGGGACGAGAAAACAGGCCAAGAAATCACCTCAGAATTCACCGGAGACAACGGTCAGGTAATGATCGGGGAGGGTCTGATCGATCTGTCTAGAGAGGGTTTTCTGAAGACCTCTCTCATTCGGCAGCAGGAGGTTCAGACCCTTGGCCAAAGCACGCACATCGCGGAGAAGGTCGAAGCCATGATCGATACCCTGTCTGGAGAGGCAACGGTTCGCCAGGCTATGGCTCTTCTGACAGAAGCCCGAGATCGTTATCGCAACGGTGTTTCTGTGGAGAAAGAGATCGACCAACTGGGACAACACCTGGAGAAGTATCAGAGGGAATGGGAAAGACGGGAAGCGGAGCTCAGAATCCTGGATGAAAAAGTGACCCAACTCATGCAGATCAGGGAACGATGGGAGCACCTGAGGGAGCCCCTCGATCGCGTCCACTATGGGGCGATGCTTCGCAAAAAGGAGGTCCTTGAGCGGAGGGTGGTCGCGTATCAAGAGAAAAAGGCGAATCTCGAAAAGCTGCAATCGGAGTTAGGATCCCTGAGAGAGATCGCGTCCTTTCCCTCCCATCGGGCAAGAGACCTTACGGATGCGATAAACGCTATTACGGCCATCAACCAGCGAATCGGTACATTGACAGCAGACAGGCGAGAGACGCAAAGCAGAATTGAGAGAGCCGACAAGGAGAAGGCGCAGCGATTTGAAACGATCCAATGGCTGGGAGAAGAAGACCTTTCCGAGATTTATGATCTGCTGAAGGCCTTGCGACAGGACAGATCGATGCTTCAACAAGTTCGGGGAGAATATGCCGCAGAGAAGGAACGGATCCTCCAAGAGGGGTATCTCCTGCAGGATTATTCGGATCTGAAAAAGACGGTGGGAAAAATCACGGCTGAAGAGAAATCAGATTTGGCGCGGTATCATGAAGCGGCCGGACGTAACGAAAAAGAAATCAACGCCTTGGAAAGAGTTATCCGGAAGTATAAAGAAAAGGCCGAAACGATCGAAGCAGAATTGACGAGAGTCGGCAAATCGAGGAATAGGGCCCTTCTCTTGGGAGGTTTCTTGATCCTGTTGACTCTGGTCATTCATGCTTTCAAAATAAGCCCGTACAAGGCAATCCTGGTTGAGTTTCCCATAGATTGGTGGATCGTCCAGGCCATTCTCGGGGCCCTTGGCGTTTTCGTGGCTTGCTGGGGGGTGATCCGGAGCCATCGAGGCCGAAAGGAGAAGGGCGAGGCTTGGTCTCAGAGAATGGAAACGCTCAAAACCCTCTTAGTGAGTAAGGAAAAAACGGAAAAACAACAGGCCCAAGAACGGACAGCCATGGAAAAACTGGCAGTCCGTCTCGAGTTCCCCTCCCCTGAGGTATTGTCTGAAAAACTGAGGCTCCTTGAACGTCTTGAGGAGAGAACGGCCAACCTCAGAACGATAGGCCTCCAGTTAAAAGAGATCAAGTCTCGTGTCGCAGCGAATCGTAAGAAATTGGCCGCATTCATGAAAAAGGGGGAAGAGGAGGCCGAATCGCTAGCCGGGGAAGAGATCCTCCAATTCTATCAGAAAGTAGAGGATTATCGAAGGAATCGTTCAGAGAGAAAAATAGCTCAGAACAGGCTAGCAGAGTTGAAAGAGGAGATTCAAAAAGCCAATGGAGAAAAAAAGGAGAAAAGGGACCTCCTCATCTCCATTCTGAATGAATCCCATATCGTTTGGGACGAGGACGGTGTCAGGGCCATCCAAGAATTCAAAGAGAAGCTCCACAGATTTCGTCGGTTCCTTGAACTCAGGGATGAATTGATTCCCCGGGCTGAGCGCGATCAAATTCCAGAAGAAACCTATCAAAGTGTCGTTTCTGATTTGAAAGGGGTCGAGGCATCGGTGATCGAAATGGAGAAGAAATATCCCGAGATAAAGCGGGATGATGGACACCCAGTCCGTGCCCTGTCAAACGATAGTCTAAAGGAGAAAGAAGGGGAGATCGAGAGGATTTCCGAGGAGCGGCAAGTCCTGCGCAACGAGGTCCTCCATCTCCTGGAACACGCCCGCAGAGACATCGACAAACTGGAAGTAGAAATGGAGAGATGCCGGAAGGACCGTGAAAAAGCGATGTTTTTTGAGAAGGCCTCAAGGTTGGCCCTTCAGCACATGGAGACTGTCCGGAGAGAACAGCATCACCGGTGGGCGGAATTCCTCAGCGAGAAAGCCAATACCATCCTGCCCCTTCTGAATCCAAACTGCGAGTCCATCGACGTCAAGCCTGACCTCTCATTCTCGGTCCATCACAAGGGGCTCCAGACCACGCTGGATCCGACCCACGTGGACGGATTGCTCAGTGTGGGTGCTCGAGATCAAATCTACCTCGCCCTGCGGGTGGCCATCAGTCAGCACCTCTCTGCGGCAGGAACGCATCTCCCCTTCATCCTGGATGACCCATTGATTACGAGTGATGATGACCAGTTCGTTGAAACCATGAACTTCATTGTGAAAACGCTCACCAAAACCCATCAGGTAATCATCCTCACCTGCCACGAAAAGCGTCATCGATGGTGGCTTGATCACCTGTCCAAACGTTACAAGAATCGGATTGAGGTTGCCAAACTCCAGCCTCAGACACCCGCCGAATCAGATTTAGAAACCCCTCCCCTCCCACCCACCTAGAGCCCCTCGTTGTATCGGTGTTAGGTCCTGACGCGCTGCGGAGGGCAACCCGGGGCCCGACTGTATTCCTTGACTTCCCCAGGAACCCTCAGTGACAGGGATCTCCCCGAACACCAGACCGCGAATTCAGGCCTGTGGAGAAGATTTCAGTTGCAAGAAAGTCACTTTTTTGTATACTTGGGTCAAAACGATCGAAGGGGATCGCGAATAGGATGACCCCGTGATGAGCAAAACGCCAATGCTCTTGTTTCTGTATCTGATTCTTCTTGGAATCATGGTGGAAGGCTTCGACCCCTATCTGTTTGCCCAGCAGCCATCAGATCGACGCTCTCCCCCTATCCAAACCCCAGATGCCATGCCGGCCTTTGTTCCAGACGAAATCCTTATCACATTCCATCCCGATGCGACCCTGGATCAGATCCGTGCCATGAATGAGGCTCAGGGGATGACAATCCTCGAAATGAACAGAGCGTCGGGTCTTTACCGATTGAGGGTTCCACGACCTGTCCAAGAGGCGATAACCCTCGCTCAGTCCCAATCATTCGTAGAAAGCGCCCGACCGAACTATATCCTGGCTGAAGTGGGTGACGAAATCATCACGGTGCTGGATATGGAGAGTCTCATCGAAGAGATCAGTCCATTCCTCCGTCGGGTTTACACGAGGAAGGAGGTCAAGGAGAGCCTGTTGAACTCCTTGGTCGATTACAAACTCTTTTCAAGAGCCGCAAGGGAGGAAAATCTCGACAAGCTCCAGGAAGTCAAACGGGTCGTCAATGCGGCTGTTGAAAAGAAAATGGCTCAGGTTTACCTGAAAAAGATCCGGGGGTCACTCTCGGTCTCGGAAAAGGAGCTGAGGGATTATTATGAGGCCCATCTCAAGGAATTCCAAACCCCTGAACAGGTCAAGGTGAGGCATATTGTGGTGAGAACGGAGAAAGAAGCCGAAGAGATCCTGGAGAGAATCAAGGGTGGAGCTGATTTTGGCAAGATCGCTGGGGAAAGGTCTATCGATGGGACGGCTCAGGGGGGCGGTGAGTTGGGATGGTTTGGGCGGGGACGGATGGATCCTGCATTTGAAGAGGCTGCCTTTGCCCTGGAACGGGGTGAGGTGAGCGGGATCGTTCAGACCCGGTTTGGCTATCACATCATCCAGGGAGAGGGGAGAAGGGGTCCTGAAAAGCAAGACTTTTCAGCGGTGAGGGATCGAATCAGACAGAACCTATGGGACAGGAAACAAAAGGAAGAGATCGAGAAAAAAAGGAAGGAACTCAGAGCCCGGCATACGACAAGGCTCTATCCAGAACTTCTCTCAGAAGTCACTGTTCATGAAACCGGCGACGTCGACCAGAGGGACCTCATCCGAACCCTTCAGGAGATGGTTGAAAAGCCTTATTAAGGAGGAGTTAGAATCCGACCCGTTTTGATTTTCACGACAGAAAGGAGGAGAACCATGAGAAGGACGGTCAAGGGGGTTGCATTTCTTTTGTTGGCCCATTTGCTGATGTTTGCCCAGCCCGGCTGGACGCAGGGCCCGACCGAATTTCAACCTCGACCCATTCCCATGGGCGTATCGATTTCGACAACACCGAGCGCACCTTTCATCTTTGCAGGCACTGCAGGCATGCGGGTACTGAGCCTTTTTGCGCCCGATGTGAAGTTCATTCTGAGCAATAACCATGTCCTCGGCGGTGTCGGCCCGACTTTGTGTCCCGATACGGCCCCCTTGGGAGCCTGGATCCTTCAGCCAGGAACCCTGGATATCGGTGGGGATCCGGGTAATGATCCTGAATTCTTGGTTGGATTAGAACTTCTCAGTGTTCCCATCGACTTCAGCCCTGACGCCAGCAATCTCGTCGATGCGGCTATCGCCTTCACAGTGCCATCTCTTGCCGACAAGGAGATCCTGGGGCTCGGTACCCCCGTCCCCGACCTTGCCATAGCCCTGCCCGGGATGCAGGTCACCAAGAGCGGTCGGACGACCGGCGTCACGACCGGTACGGTGCAAGCGATAAACACGACGGTCCTCGTAAACTACGGGGCTTGTGGAACAGCACGGTTCGTGGGCCAGGTTGTCGTGACACCTGGGGATTTTCTTCAGGCTGGAGACTCAGGGTCTGTAGCCCTTGAAACGGCCTCGATGAAGCCTGTGGGCCTTCTTTTTGCCGGAAGCCCATTCGTGAGCCTCATGAACCAAATCCTTTTTGTCTACCTCAGTCTCGGGGTCTTTGTCGATTTTTGATCGTGATGGTGATCTGAAGGCGGGGAGAGACATAGGAACGAAAGGGGAGAGAAAAATGCGAGGCAGATACCCTACGGTTTTGGTGTTCTTGGGAGTATGTTTCTTGATGATATCTTGGGTTCACGGACAGGAGAGCACCCAGAAAATCGAGGGTGGCATGGTGAGCACCCAGCGTATCGAAGCGCTGAAAGGGATTCAGGCGAGTCATGAGGATCGGGTTATGGCTATCCCCGGCGTTGTCGGGATTGGCA
Source organism: uncultured Thermodesulfobacteriota bacterium (assembly GCA_964348185.1). GTDB lineage: Bacteria > Desulfobacterota > BSN033 > WVXP01 > WVXP01 > CAYGBW01. Next base: position 7,067 of record CAYGBW010000018.1, read on the forward strand.
TCGGCTTGACGGAGGACGGCAAAGATCTGGCCTTTATTGTTTACGTGGAAAAGCTCACCCCCTCGGTCAAGGTCCAGATGCCAGCCCGTATCGAGGGCGTCCCTGTCCGTCTGATTGAGAGCGGCATCTTCAAGGCATACTGAGTCCCCCGCCGAGCACACACCAAAAAAGAAGGCGGGAGGGAGAACCCTTTCTCCTTCCCGCCTAACCTAATAAAACCAACATTCTTCAGATCTCTGCCGTGGACCCTCTTATTCAAAGACCAGATCGTCAGCGGCCAGATACGGGGGACCCACGATCAAGGCAAAGCTGATGTTATCTGCAGTCACCGACAGGGTCTGCATGGCCGAAGAGATGGTGACCGTGTCAAAGCCGAGAACATTGAACTCCCCATCAAGGGCAATCAACCCCGCTGTCTGTCCCTGACTCCAGCCGGTCCCCACGTTTATTGAGACGCTGGAAACAGGCGTGGTAAAGGCAAGGATCTCGGGAAGAGCCGGTACACTTCCATCAGAATTCCGGGCACTTGAGTTCCAAGCCAAAAAGTTTGGCGCACTGTGCCCGGTTACCTTAAAGCCGCTGCCCTCATTCAGGACCGCCCCACCACCGATAAAAATTGCTTTCGTGGCTCCTGTCATATAGATCTGAAGGGGAAGGGTCTCTATGAACACGGACGGCGGGTCGAAATTGATCGAACCAGGCTGCGCCACGGACACCGATGGGGTGTCGGAAACGCCGGCCACGATTTCTTCCGCAAGGCCAGGATAGGGGCTTGCCAAGGCCAGGATGAAGGCCAAGACGAGACAGAGTTTTTGAACCGTGCCGAGTATTTCCCAAGGATCAGACCCAATATCACAGAGACATCTCATCGTGAATAGTCCGTAATCACCTTCTCAAGTTCCGGTATCCCCTTCAACGCTTCATATATCTTCTCCATGGCCTCTGCCCCACTCGGAGATAGAGCTTTGGAACCATCGTCCTCGATTTTCGTTAACTCAGCGAAACCATCCATCTCCTGGAGCTTTTCTAGGGCATCGTAGAACTGCCCTCTCAGGTCTGTCTCATTCTGAGAAAAACGCTCCAAAACCTGGTCCAGCCTCTCCTGAGTCTGATCCGGCGTCTCCTTTGCGTCTGCTGTTTCTTCGGCCTCATCGGTTGATCTCTTTCCGGCCATTTTGACAAGACCCGCCATGGCTCCTCCCCAAGGCCCGGGAAAGACCAGCACTTTCTCTAACCTTGAAGACTGTTGGGTGTTCCCGGGATGATAGACAAACACGGAGCTCCTTCCTCTCAAAAGTCGTTTCAGACCTTCTTCAAGTGGAAGATCGTCAAAGTCTATGGTCAGGTCTTCATCGATAGTCTCTTTGATGACGATCTGTATCCCGGTCTTTTGGGCCACTTCATCCATGACCCTTTCGAACTTCTGGTTCTCCACCGATACGTTCAAAAGGCCCCTTTCAAACTCAACACCTGAAAAACTCTCATGGGGTGGTATGCGCTTCTCCTCGGCTGATGCAATCCCTATCTGAAATGAAAATAAGACTGCCGTGAAAAACCAGAACATTCGAGCAGCTGTGCACATTGTGGTAGTCCTTTGAGGGTGTTTGTGTGGTGCGGTTATTCCTCATCAAGCTTACAAGCATACACCGATTTGTCAATTGTTATTCCAAGATTTCTTACCAGGAAATCGTCTCTAAGTGAAAACTGTCACCCAAGGTTTGGTCACCCTGGAGGATAAGGGGCTCTGCTCAGCCACCATGATTTGAGCCTTCGAGGGGCGAACCTCCCGTCGATGAGACCAGAATGATCTGGAACGGTCA
>CAYGBW010000019.1:0-12558 GCA_964348185.1 uncultured Thermodesulfobacteriota bacterium
AGGTTTGCGTACTAATGGATTGCCCAATCCCATGGAAGAAGCTATCCAACAATCCGAAGTGCATGCCGGGGAGGCGATCCCAGAGGATCCCCACAAGGAGATAAAGGATAAGCTCTCCCAGTTTATTCTCTCCCTGATTCAGGCCTTTCTCCGCACCGGTTACTACACCTCCGATCATCCCGAATCCAAAAGGGCCAAGGTCGGTCTCTATGAGGAGTTCCAGACCCTCTTCATCCAAAGGGACGAATTGACCTTCCTGGTCCGGGACGATCCAGGCCGGAAGAATATCTTGATCGAGGGGATATTGCCGGCAACTCAGTACCTCAATCGGCTGATGTCGCGGGGGATGGCAGAGATCTACATCCCCAAATTTGCGAACTTTCTTGAGCGCAAAGATCTTATCAGCGTAACTTTGAAAAATACCATGACCCGGGCAGAATTCACCAGTTTCGTCGACGTCATGAGTGAACCGACCTTTGTCGACACCCACGAAAGGACGGACAAGGACCGTTTCATTCAGACCCTCAAAGAGAGAGAGATTTTCAATATCTCCTATATCTTCAACGAAGAATTTCTGGCCGCGAAACGGAACATGCCCTGGCGAGCTCAGCTCGCCGTTTCCCGTCTCAAGAAAGACCTCAGAATGATCCCTCTCTATCTCAATCTGGATGAGGAAGGCCTGAAAAAAATCAAAGGAGAGATCATCCACGACGTCATGCGTCCGATTAGGAACCCGGAAGTCATCTACCATGTCTTGATGAACAGCGACCTCGCCGAAACGAGGCAATTGAACGAATCCGAAATTGACAGGGAAGCGATCGCCTCTCTTCCTGACGACGTGCTCCTCAAGACATCACAGACGTTGCTCAAAGAGATCCTCCGCCACAGGGAGACTGAGTCCCCCCCGGAAAAATCTCTAGAACTCGCCAGACAGGTCGCCTCCGCTCTCAATCTGAGGGAAGTTGAGGGAAGAGAGGCCATACTTGAAGACCACTATAAACACGAGCTCATCCCCTTTGAACAGCTTCCGAAGGCCACCCAGCGGAAGCTCAAGCTTGAAAGCCTGACGCACAAATTCCTTGAGTACAGCAGCTCCTTTTTCGAGCAATTCGACAAGATTCAGGATCGAGAGAAGTACCTCCAGGTCGCCAGGACCTTTGTGAAAATCATTCCCGAATTGATTCGCCGGGATCGGTATGAAGATATCCTGAAGATCATCACCCACATCGATCGCCACTTCAATGAGAAAAAACACCTCTCCATCTACGCGGGACAGATCCTGGAGGAGATCGGGAGGGGTGAGATCCCAGAGGCATTGAAGGAAAAGTTTCTGACCGAAAAGAAGGAGACCCGTCTGGCCATTGCCCCGATTTTTCTTAAACTCCACGTAGGATCCGTGCCCTACCTTGTCTCCCTTTCGAAGGAAAGTGACGACCAGTGGGTCCGAAAACACGCCTGCGAGCTACTCGTTCAGATCGGTTCCTCAGCCATCAACTTCATCCTCACTGAGTTAAATAAGAAGGAAATCGGAACAGAGTCCACGATCGACATTATCCGGGTGTTGGGAGAAATAAAAAGTGACGAGTGGACGCAACCCTTGGCAAACACCCTGCGGACCTATCTCAATCATGAGAGTCCTCCTCTGAGAGAGGAAGCCCTGGGGGTATACTACAAGGTCAAGGGGGGTGAGGGCGAAGAATTATACCTCGCCCTCCTCAATGATCCGGATATTGGGGTTCAGAAAAAGGCCATTCAATGTCTGAGCAGAATCAAGAGCGAAGCGGCCCTGGAAAAGTTCTTCGAAATGTTGAAAAAGGCCGAGGAAGTTCCCTCCCCTAAGAATCAGCAAATCGAGGCTCGTCTCTTTAGCGGTCTTGGGCTCTATGGGAATGTTGAACGGCCAGGGATAGGGACACTGGAAGCCTTCCTGCTGGAAACACTCGCCCGCCGGTCTGGTCTGGGAAGCCTGAAGTTTCTGAGGAAAACAAAAAACCCCCTCAGCGAGGAAGCAATCGCCGCCATTTGCGAAACCTTGGGAAGAATTGGAACCGAGAAATCATGCTCTATTCTTCAGAAGCTGGAGAAACAGCGTGAAAGCCTATGGGAGAAAAAAGCCGCTGAAGCGCTGAAAAGGATTGACGAACGAAAAAAAGCCCACGACCAAAAGTCACCCCAGATCGCCTAGTATAAAGCGAAATACCGAACCGAATCATTTGATCCCCCTTTCCAGGGTCCCTGCAGACCTCTGGAAGAGGCATCTCAGCTCCCTCCTAGAGTCTTTCATTGATCTCTTTCTGAAAACATCATCGATCCCGGTTTATCTTTCCGACCCACAACCTGATGAAAGGGATAGACCCATGAAAACCCGTGCGAGAGCCTCAGACAACCGCAGGGCTCGATCTTAGCTTCCTCTCCGGTAGACGGTGGATGAGTGCAATCGCAAGAATGGGTATCACCGCCATGACCGCCAGAACCGGCCGAATCGAAAAAATGTCCGCAAGCTTCCCGGTCAGGGGGGTCATCATTCCCCCGGTTCCAAAAGCGAGGCCCATCATGAGGCTCGAGACCATCGACTTTCCCCGGGGAGCTAGTTCCTGGGCCATCGCCAACGTCACCGGCATGGTCGCCATGGCAAAAAAACCGGCCAGAAAAGCACCAGGGTAGATCCACTTTCCCGAGAGAACGAGAAGCAGATAGAGGCACGGCGTTGTCAGGCCATAGGAGAAATAGAAAATGGGTTTATACCCGATTCTATCTGACAGATGGCCGGCAGCCAGTCCGCTAATAGCCCCGGCCACGGTGAAGAGGGACACGATCCCCCCAATGGAGACCAGGGAGTACCCCTCTCTGGCATACAACACCGGGATAAAGGTCATGAAGGACTGACTGACAAAGGTTCGGAGAACAATCACCGCCCAGATCAGAACAATCGATCTCCAGACCCCTCCAAGGGCCTCCCTGACCGAACCGAGAAAGCCGAGATTCTTCAGCCCCTCACCCTGGGGAAGAGGCATGATTCTGAAGAGTAAGGCCACCACAGGCAGGCCGAAAATCATCGTATATGGGGAAGCTGCCAACCCGTGACGGGCCACAACATAGGTGATGAATATCGGTCCCAGGCCAAAGGCCAATGTCCCGCCCATGTTGAAAACCGACATGGAAAGGCCGACATGCCGACCCGCAAAGGCGGAGACCATCCCCGCAGCCGTCGGATGAAACATCGACGAGCCGATGGAGCCCAGGGCCACAAAGGCGACGAGCACTGGCAAACTCGGAGCAATACCCACACTCGAAATAAAGACAATGGCCAGAAGAGGACCCCCCAGGACAAAAAAGCGGGTCCGGTAGTGATCAGCCAGATATCCAACAGAAGGCTGAACAATAAAGGCAAGAAATCGGCTGATTCCAGCGATCAGACCGACTTGGACCAGGGTAAGGGAGAACTTCTCGACAAATACCGGGAGGAGGGGATTGACAAAGGCACTGTAGAAATCACCAATAAAATGGGTAAGAAACAGGGCAAAAATCACCGTGGTGTTGGCAGATCGATTGAAGTCTACAGGGGTCAGGGGGCGGCTGTCAGACGTTTTCTTTCGATGTATCTCCGTCGTTACATGGGTTTTTTCTAACCCCCTGTCAACGAATCCCTCCAAACTGTAATCTGGGCTTTTTCTAAACTCTGCCAACTGATCCCCGTCAACTGCTCTCTGTGCTTTCCTGGCCCCTACCAACCGAACCCTGTCAACTGTTACGGAGGCCTTCCTGAACCCTGGGAGCCGCTCACCGGTTTTGTCAACAAAAAAATTCACCTCGCGGTGAATTCCTTCCCCAGAAGATCAGATGCCAATCTGAATGCCACCCCCCGAATATTACACAATTAATACATCGGTGGACAAAAAGTCAAGCATCTTCTTTCTCCGCGCTCCAAAACAGAAAGAGGAATGCAACCCATCCAAAAGGGATCGAGGATTTGCTAGAATATGATTGGTATCGGCTGTTCTTCCAGAAGTGAAGCTCTTCGCGGCAAGACTTCGACGAGCTCAGTCGAGTCGGCGAGTCGCCGCAGGGCAACCTGCTATGCCGAAATTGCCTCTTCGGCTACGAAGCTCGAGTCCGCGCGAAGGCGAGTGATCGCTCTTGGAAAGAAAAGCCTTGGATGTCTCTACTGAAAACTGTCTTTTATTTTCGAGGAATCCCTTGAGCATTTCTCTGTCCAGGACCCCGGTCATCGCGGCAATCATCATGTGGGCAAGTATACCCGTTCCCTTTGAGATCGCCTCGGCCGAGAGTCTGTCCGATCGCGTGAGTGAAATCCTCCAGAAGATAACCACCCTTTCGACAAGCCCCCCGAGGATCGTCTGCAGGAGAGAACTCCTCTGCGGTCCGAGGGTGCTCCCCCGATTCTACAGCCAACGCGCCTTTCGACCCGCTTGGAGCACTGATGACGCCCCCCTACCGCAGGCGGGCATTCTGGTCGAGGCGATTCAGGCGGCTGATCGGGAAGGTCTGAGGCCCGACGACTACCATCTTGCCAATATTCAGGCTTTGTTGGCCGAAATACACGACCGTCGGGTCTCGAACAGGCCGGTTGAGCCCGAAATGCTGGCTGATCTCGACCTACTCCTTACGGATGCTTTTCTGCTGTATGGATCCCATTTGCTGGCTGGCCATGTCAATCCTGAGACGATTCGGGCAGAGTGGTTTATCACAAGCCGGGAGCCAGATATGGTCCAAGTCCTTGAAACCGCCCTCGACGGAGGCGAAATGGATAAGGCCTTGGAAAACCTACGGCCTCAGCACCCGGGTTACGAGAGGCTCAAACGGTCCCTTTTGAATTATCGAGACATCATGAAAAGGGGTGGCTGGCCAGAAATACCGGGTGGGCCCAGAATGGAAAAGGATGATCGGGGGCCTCGGGTCAGCGCCCTACGGTCTCGCCTGATTGCTTCCGGTGATCTCGATGGATCACCGGAAAGGGATTACGATCTCTTCGATGAAGCCCTGGAATGGGGGGTTCGGAGGTTCCAAAAAAGACATGGCCTCAAAGTCGATGGTATCGTCGGGTCCCGGACTCTGAAGACGCTCAATGTGCCTGTCGAGGAGCGAATGCGCCAGATCGAACTGAATATGGAGCGTTGGCGTTGGCTCCCCAATGATCTGGGACGACGCTTCATCCTGGTGAATATCCCCAATTTCGAACTCTATGTGGTTGAAAACGACGAAATCCTCATGACCATGCGCGCTGTCGTGGGACGGAGATATCAGCGTACCCCGGTATTCACGGGCGAAATGACCTACCTGGAGTTGAACCCCTATTGGCATATCCCCACGAAAATCGCCACGCAGGACATACTACCCAGTATTCGAAAGAATCCGAATTACTTGGTCAAGAAGAAAATCAGAGTCTTTCAGAGTTGGGAGGCCCAAGCGCCGGAAATCGATCCAGAATCTATCGACTGGTCCCAAATCACAACCGAGAACTTCTCCTTCAAGCTCCGTCAGGAGCCCGGGCCTTCAAATGCCCTTGGCCGCGTGAAATTCATGTTCCCCAATCGATTTGCCGTATACCTGCACGATACACCGGCGCGAAAACTCTTTCAGAAGACCAGGCGCACTTTTAGCGCCGGCTGCATCCGGATCGAAAAACCGGTTGAACTGGCAGCGTACCTTTTGCGAAGTGATCCAGAATGGACACACGAAAGAATACGGGCAGCCATCGACACCGGCCAAACGCAAATCATACGGATACCGGAACCCGTAGCCGTCTACCTCCTCTATTGGACCACCTGGGTAGATGAGGACGGCACCCTCCATTTTCGTGACGATATCTATGGCCGAGACAGGCCCGTCGAGGTGGCACTCCAAGAACGACCGCCGACCCTATAGGGGTCTGGACGGGAAACGTCTCGGAGGATTCTCATCCTCCCTTTCCTGTCGGTCTTATCTGCCTCGGGGAATCTACCAGGAGCGGACCCTTCCCACGTCGACGTGAACGAAATTCGGACGGGGGTAATACCCCACCCCGCCGCCTTTCAGATCCATGGCCACGCCACGGAGCAGGGAAAGCTTACATCCGGGCAACCGGATATCCACGGCTTTTCCGCACTGGTGCAGGCTGTTCTTGGCCACACCTCTGCCGCGCTTACGGAGAAGGGCGTTCGTCTTGGGCGAGCGATAGCCGGAAATAATATGGAAGGGTTCTTGGGTTTCGAGTTTCGACTCAATGGCATAGAGGAGCTCCAAGAGTCGGATATCAATGGATTTGATCCCACCGGTGCGGTGATCCCGGAGGATGTGGTTTACCTCAGACAGCGCTTTAGACAGGTACTCCCCTCTGGCCCAGTAGACGGTTTTGAGAGACTCCCCCGTGTGGGTGTTGTAAAAAGAAAGAGACCTTTCCAGGGATGGAGAATCATCGAGAATCGCAAATGCCTGACGGGGCAACACACTTGCCGCCGCCGCCAGAACGCCTAATCTGATAAAGCGACGGCGACAGACTCCCTCTTCCCCCCGTATCTCATCCCCCAAAGCCATGACGATCTCCTCAATTCAAAAGGAGGATATTCACCCCCGACCTAGCAAGAATCGTGCCTTGAGTGAGGAACCGTGGCCGATGGAAAGAGCACGCCTCGATTCACCGGAAAACCAACCCCCCTGACCTGTCCGAAACCACGATCTTTTTAACCGTTTTCTTTTGAGAAATCAAGAAAAAAATCGACCAGACTTGTTTGCGAATCGGGTGGATTTGAAAAGCCCCTGGACCAAATCATCCATGATCGCATACAGGGCGGGGATAAAGAACAGGGTCAGGATCGTGGCAAAGCCCAACCCCCAGATGATCGTATTGGCCATGGGCCCCCAGACTCTCGATTTCCCCCCAATGCCAATCCCCATGGGGAGGAGCCCGAGGACTGTTGTGATCGTGGTCAGCAGAATAGGCCGCATACGAATCTTGCCCGCCTGAATGATGGCACGCCAGCGCGACATGCCTCTCCTCCGACTTCTGTTGATGAAGTCGACGAGGACCAGAGAATCGTTGACAACGATCCCGGCCAGGGCAACCACACCGAGAAAGGCAACGAGGCTGAAAGGATATCCCATGATGAGAAGGCCCAAAACCACACCGATGAAGGAGAAGGGAACCGTCACCATGATCACCAGGGGCTGGGTAAAGGATTGAAACTGAGTCCCGAGAATCATATAGATCAAGACAATTGCGATGATAAAAGACCGGGTGAGGCTCGAGAACGATTCCTCGGTCTTCTCATATTCTCCCCCCAGTCTCACCTGGACCCCCGGGTATCGGGCCTCGAGTTCGGGGATCCTCTCCTCGATCAGCCTGTTCAGGGTGGTCGATTTAGTGACAGTGGAATCGATATCGGCCATCACCCTGACGGTTCGCTCAAAATCCCTCCGAATCATGTGGGCATATCCCTGCTCCACCTTCACATCGGCCACACTGTAAAAGGGAATCAAATGGCCCTGGGGAGTCTGGAGTTTGATCCGCTCAAAGTCTGCAATACCCCGCCTGTTGGCCTCCTCAAATTTCACGATCACATCGACCTCGTCCCCTCCGGTCCGGAATTTGGTGGCATCCAGGCCCTCGAAAGCCCCTTTGACGGCCAATGCGATCTGGTTGTTTGTCAGGCCGTAGAGCGCTGCTTTCTCTTTATCGATGTGAATCCGGATTTCTCCTTTTCCCGGTTCGAGGTCATCGTGAATATCCTGGACCCCCTCTATCCCGGCGAGGATCTGCTTGATATCCTCGGCGGCCAACTCAAGAACGGCGTAGTCTTCTCCCCTTACCTGGATCGCCACGGGTTTGCCGACTGGGGGGCCGGTCTCCACCCTGGCAAACTCCACAGAGGTGATGCCGCTGATCTTCTCCACCTGGGATCTGAGCTCGGCGATGATGTCGTCAGACATCCGGTTCCGCTCCTCCTCCTCTACGAGGTCCACCATGACTTCTCCCAGATGGGTCCCCCGCTCGACCATATAATCGCCGATGATGATGCCCGTCCGTGAGAGGACCGCGGTGACCTCATTCTTCGGGAGTTCCATGGCGGCCTTTTCGATTCGCGAGACAATCTCATCGGTCTCCTCCAGGCGATTTCCTACGGCGGTGTGAACACGGCAAGAAAACTGGGAGATCTCTTCATCGGCGAAAAGATCCCTCTCAAGGACAAAAAAGGCCAGATATCCGCCCCCACCCGCCAGGATGAGTATCATCAGGAGAAATGGGTACCGGAATCGGAGCACCCGGGCGACAATTCTCCGGTAGATCCCTTTCATGACCCTGAATGCTCGCTCCCCAACCAACGGCTCCCGGCCTGGTCTCCCAAAATCCGTCACATGAGAGGGCAGGATGACAAAGGCTTCAAATAGGGAAGAGAGAAGGGCAAAGGAGACAACCAGCGGAATCGCCGTCAGGTAGTTGCCGATGATGCCCACCATCAGCAGAAGGGGGAGAAAGGCGGCCACTGTGGTCAGAACGCTGGCCACAACGGGCATGGCCACCTGACTCGCACCCATGACAGCGGCCTCGGTCGTGGCCATCCCCTTTTCGATAAACCGATACATATTCTCAATCATAACGATCGCATCGTCCACCACAATGCCCAGAACCAGAATCAGGCTAAACAGGGAGATCGTGTTGATGGTGATGCCGGCGACGTCCATCAGCACAAAGGTACAGAGAAAGGAGAAGGGGATGCCGATTGCGGCAAACATGGCATTGCGAAATCCCACAAAAAGGTAGAGGGTCAAGACCACCAGGGACAACCCATAGAGGGCGTTGTTCTTGAGCCGCTGGACAACTCGGCTGATCAGAATGGTGGAGTCGTTGATATAGGCCGTCTCAATCGTATAGGGGATTCTTCGTACCCCCTCCTGGACAATGGGTTTCGTTTCTCGGACGATGTCAAAGGCGTTCCCCCTTTTTTCCCGGATGATGCTCAGAGAAACCGCGGGCTTCCCGTTCAAACGGGAACGGGTTCGCTCTTCCTCAAACCTGTCATGGACCCGACCCACATCCCTGACCAGGATGTGTCGCCCTGTGGGGCTGGCTTTGATCACGACCCTTTCGATATCTCTGACGTCATCGAACTGGCCCAGGGTCCGGACCAGATACTCCCTTTTCGCCGTTTTGATCTTGCCGGCCGAAAGGTCAAGGTTGGCCAAGCGTAGGGCATCGACGACGTTTCTCACAGAAAGCCCGTACCCATAGAGCTTCTGAGGGTCCACCTCCACCCAGATCTCCTGCTCCCGAATCCCTGCGATATTGACCGAAGAGACCCCGTCGATCTTCTCCAACTCATCCTGGAGGCCCTCAGCCATCTCCTTCATTTTGGATTCTGGCATCTCCTCGCTGCTGAGAACCACCGTAATGACGGGATAGAGGCTACTCGTTCCAAATTCAAAGACAAGAGGCTTCTCAGCCTCCTCGGGAAGATCATCCACCTTGTCCACTGCATCCCTGAGATCCCGCACGGCCCCCTTGAAGTCCCCGATATCTGATTCATATTCCACAACAACGGTCGATCGGTTCTCCGCAGAGATACTCACCACCCGGTTGATTCCGTCCAACTCCTTGATCTCGTCCTCAAGGGGAATGGTGATAAGATCTTCCACCTCTTCCGGACTGGCTCCCTGATAGAGGGTGATGACCGCGGCTGTCTCAAAGGAGACGTCGGGATTCAATTCAACGGGCATGTCAAAATAAGTCAGCACCCCGGCTACAATGGCCAGGGTGAAAAGGAGATTGACAAAGACGGGCTGTTTGACAAAGAATCGGAAAAAGGCCATGGTTTGGTTATTTGTCTGCCAGAAAGTGTTTGATTCGGGTGGCGGGAGAGGGATGCCCTTAGGCTTTCCCTTCTATCCTGACCGTGATCCCATGCTTGAGGCGCTGTTGGCCGACCACGACAAAGGTCTCCCCGGCAGTCAGTCCCTTTTTGACAATGACCTCTCCTTCGACAAACGGGCCCAGCTGCACGGATCGCTCCAACGATCTTCCGTCCTCAATCACGAAGACCACCTTTCTGTTTACCTTGTCGAGGACCGCGTCTTGGGGAATGGTCACAACGTCCTGATAGGTTTCTCTCTCGATTTTGACCTCCGCCACCATCCCGGACTTGAGGAGACCAGAGGGGTTATCAAATTCGACCTTGACGGGGAAAGTGCCTGTGACATCGTCGGCTTTCACACCGATAAAGACGATCCTTCCCGCGAAGATTCGGTCTGGATAAGCGACCACGGTGGCTGTCACGCTGGATTCCCTCCGAAGATAGGGGAGGTCTTTCTCCGTGACTCCAACCTCGGTTTCCACTTTGGTCATATCGACGACGTTGCCAATCGGGGTGCCCAGAGCCACCAGATCGCCAGGATCCGCCATCTTTCGGGTAATAATTCCGGAGATTGGGCTCTTGATGCGGGTATCGTCCAGCCTCTTTTTCGCCAGTGCGAGTCGGGCCTCTGCCTGTTTCACCTGGAACCCTGCCGTTTCTATATCCTCTGGTCTGGCCCCTTCTTTGACCAGATCGAACTCTTTCTTGACCGCATCTCGAGCGGCCATTCTTGATTGATAGTCGAGCTTGGCGATGTCGTGTTCCTGTTTTGAAATGACCCCCTTTTCATAGAGCTGCCTTCGCCTCTCCCAGGTGATCCGTGCCTTGTTAAAGTCGGCCTGGGCCCGCTCGTAGGCTGCTCGTGCGGCCCCAATCTCTTGAGGGCGGGACAGCTGCCTCGTTTTTGCGAACTGGGATCTCGCCGAGGAAAGGGCGGCCTCCGCCTCCCGCAAGCCGAGAACGTATTCCTCATCTTCGACCCGGGCGAGGGTCTGACCCCCTTCAACGCGATCGCCTTCTTCAAAGGGCGCCTCTTCAAGAATACCCCCGACCTTGGAGCAAATGGTCACGTCCTGGAAAGCGGTGATTTTCCCCGTAAAGGTCATGAAAACCGTCACGTCTTTTTCAACTGCCCGAGCCACCGTGACAGGAATCACAGGCTCCCTGTCAGTGGCCGCCTGTAGGCTCTCCCCCTGATCTCTGCCGCACCCCAAAAACGAGGAGAGGGATAAGATAATCAGCACAAGGGCCACCGGAAGAATCTCAGTTTCTCTGGTCACGAAGGGTGCCCTCCCCTTTTCAGAAGATTCATGTGCTTTTCATTCAGATACCACAAAGTAAAGGGGAAGTCCAATTTCACAGGAATCCATGGTGTGGTGGGAGTTTTCTCTGCTGTAATTCCTCACAGAACGACCAACAAGACCTCAAAACCGGTGTCCTTGAACTTGCTGGATGTGTTTGCATACCTGAGGCAGGACAACCTACCGCAAATTGAACAGTAAAATACAGGATTTTTCAGATGAAAATACTGCATTCACCCCACTTGTCAGTAACGTATTCTGGTCTAATCTAAAAAAGGAGGACAGCAGTGCACACCCAATTAAACGTTGACAACGGTATTTCCATCGGTCGAAGATTACGCACGCGGTTCCTGCCAATCGAAAGCTCGTTATCTAAGCTCCTGTGTTCATCGTTCACGCTCTGGCGAGAGATACCGAATCTGAAACTCCTTCTCTGGCTTCTTCAGCGATTTTCTCGTGCCCATGGGTGTTGCAAGTCTCCTTCAAGATTCTAATAAGTAGAGAGATCACCCATGAAGAAAGCGACAATCTTGATTGCGGAGAGGGACGAGATACTTCGTCAGAATCTGAAATGGCGGCTGCTCAGCCAGGGGTTTGAGATTATTGAAGCCTCGGACAAGGCCACCCTCTTTCGGTCCTTTCACTGCAGTAACCCGAATCTCGTCATCATAGGCTCTTCACGAAACGGGACCTGGGATGGACTGAGGGTGCCAGAGCAGATCCGACAACGGAACAGAAACATCCCCATCATCCTGATCAAGAGGCACAGCTGCGAACCGCGGATCATTGCCACCCTATCTATCCATCCAGAATATTTTGTGCTAGGATAAAGACAACCTTGTATCTTCGGCCTGCAGCAAAAATGGCCCCAAAGGGTTAACTTCTCAATCTGAGCCCCGATAGCTGCCATCATAGTTGAGGAGGTTATTCCAATGGGAGTTTTTTCAGTTCCAATCAAGGTCAGAAACTGGCAAAATCGGTTCTTGCCACCTGACAAGCAGGGAGAGGAGATATCTTGTGGAGCGCTTGTGGATTCTGGTGTAGCGGAGTTGGCACTTCCCGTTGATCTTCTGGAGCGCCTGAAGCTTGAGGAACTTGGCAATGTCCGAGTATATACAGCAGATGGCGGGCAACATGACTATCGAGTGTTTGGCATTGCTGAGATCGAGGTACAAGGTCGTATTTGTCAGGTCAGGGTCATCGAACTGCCTCACGGAGCGGAGCCTCTTCTTGGCTCTGTTCCACTGGAAGAGATGGATTGGCACATCTCTCCGTCCGAGAAGAAGCTTGTCCCTAATCCCCGTTCACCTGACAGGCCACTTCTTCCTCTTTGCTGACAGAGACGCCAACATCCAACTTTTTGTTCCTTATGCACCAGAGGAAAGCGTCGCGGTCGGGATAGATCTGGGGCG
>CAYGBW010000020.1:0-20610 GCA_964348185.1 uncultured Thermodesulfobacteriota bacterium
CTCATCAGGAAAGCCGCCAAGGCTGCCATGGATGAGGCGACGCCTATTTCTGACATCCGCGCCTCGGCCGGATATAGGATGAAGATGATTGGTGTTCTCCTAAGGAAGATGATCTCAGACCTCACAGGCATCCGTGGCACTTAGTGCTCGTTTTCATAAATGTGATGACATAACCGGGTTATTGCAGATTCTTCGCCATGCCAAAGGCATGGCCGAGACCTGTCCTTGAGCAAAGCGAAGGGACGACATGGCTTGTCACTCTGAACGAAGTCAAGAGTCCCAACCGTATGCTTGTCAAAATAGGTCACCTTAATTACGAGCAACAGGACTGAGTCTCTGCCCTGATGGAATCGGGGGCATGCATTTTTCCCAGTAATCATTTGCTTTTCAATACGCAACGAATTCTCATCATAGTTCTTGAGGAAATTCGAGAATCGAAAAGGGATCCGATCATGCCGAGGAACCTGCAGTTAAAGGATTTGACAAAGGCGTTCGGTACGCTCGTGGCCGTTGACAGGGTGAACCTGGACATTCAGGAGAGTGAATTCGTCTGCTTCCTGGGGCCCAGTGGATGTGGAAAAACGACGATCCTCCGGATGATAACCGGGTTCGAAACACCGACTTCCGGCGAAATCGTGTTTGACGGAAGGGTCATTAACGACCTCGTCCCCCAAAAGCGCGAATTCGGCATCGTCTTTCAATCCTATGCCCTCTTTCCCAATATGACCGTCTCACAGAACATTGCCTTTGGACTCGAGATGAGGAGAATGCCGAGGGAGAAAATCAGGAACCGGGTTGACGAAATCCTCGACCTTATCGGTCTAAGGGATTGGCGGAACAACTATCCGGCTCAGCTCAGCGGAGGCCAGCAACAGCGGGTTGCCCTGGGACGGGCCCTTGCTCCCAATCCCACCGTGTTGCTTCTGGATGAGCCCCTAAGCGCCCTAGATGCTAAGATCCGAGTTCGCCTGAGAGCCGTGATCAAACGGCTCCAGCAAGAGCTTGGCATCACCATGGTTTATGTGACCCACGATCAAGAGGAGGCTCTTGCCATCGCTGATCGGGTTGTGGTGATGGAGGAAGGGGTTTTCAAGCAGGTGGGCACACCGATCCAGATCTACAAGAGCCCCCAATCCGATTTTGTGGCCGACTTCGTCGGTATCTCAAACTTCTTTGAGGGAGAACGGCAAGACGGCACCGTGCAGGTGAAGGGTATTCAGTTTGTGGCTCCTGGTGCGGAAGGCCTTCCCTCGAATAAGGTAATCCTCTCCATCAGGCCTGAAAAGATTGAAATCATCAACCCCGAGAGACCGCCCCGAGATCTTGAGCCATCAAACATCGTCAAGGGAACAATCGAGGTCATCACCTTTCTGGGAGCCGTCGTGAGAATCCTGGTCATCGCTGCCAATAGAGACGTGATTGTCGACATGGTGGAGAGGGAGTTCGAGGAAAGACAATTGAACCGGGGGGACGGGGTCGAGATGTATTTCCCTCCTGAGGCGTTTCTCGTGTACCAGCAGGGTTAGGCAGGCCTTGGAATCGTGCTGATTCATCAATAAGAAACAGGATGAACAATGGATCGGTCGTCGAATGAAACGTACAGTGTGTCTGCCACTAGCCTTCTTGTCGACAAGCATATCCTGACCGGGGTAACGATTCTCATCGCATTTCTCCTTGTCTTCTTCATGCTCTTTCCGATCTACAAGATTCTGGTCATGAGTTTTTTCAGGGAAGGCATTTTCGGCTTGGAGAATTTCACCTTTGCCAACTATATCAAATACTTCAGAACGCCCCGGATCTTCAGATCGCTCACCAACAGTTTCGTTGTTTCAGTCCTGACCATGATCATCACCACAGTGCTGGCCTTCTTTTTTGCCTATGCCCTGACGCGGACCACCATCCGCGGTAAGGGCTTTTTTAATACCGTGGCTTTCATGCCGCTCATTGCCCCCTCTATCATCCAGGCCCTGGCCCTGATTCTGCTCTTTGGCCGGAACGGGCTCATCACCGCCCACCTTTTAGGAGTCGATTGGTCCATATACGGCGCATGGGGGATTGTCATTTCAGAGGTTCTCTACTGTTTTCCTCATGCCCTGGTGATCCTCTACACGACCCTCTCCGCGGTAGACACCCGTCTGGATGAGGCGGCCGAAAGCCTTGGGGCTAATGCCCTGCAGGTCTTTTGGAAAGTGACCGTTCCTTCGGCCAAGTACGGACTTCTCAGCGCGGCTGCCTTGACCTTCAACCTGACGATTACCGATTTCGGAAACCCTGTCGTGATTGGCGGAGACTACAATGTCCTGGCGACCGAGATCTATGCCCAGGTGACAAATCTCTATCGGTTCGACCTTGGGGCCACGGTGAGCGTCATTCTCCTGGTTCCCTCTGTCGCGGCTTTCATGTTCAATTACTACGTTACCAGGAAGAGTTTTGCCCTGATCAGCGGTGCAGCACGCCCATTTATCCGGCCCTCCAGGCCTCTCAGAAAATGGGGATTTACGCTTTACTGCAGCCTCGTTTCTGCCTCCATCATCATGGTTTTTGCTACCGTCGTCATGGGGTCGTTTGTGAATGTCTGGCCGTATGATTGGTCGCTCACCCTGAAACACTATCGGTTTCCCTCTCTCGGAGGATACTCGGCCATCTGGACCAGTTTCTGGATCTCCCTTTTTGTCGGGTTTTTTGGAGCCCTCTTCACCCTCATTGCGGGTTACATTGTGGAAAAGAAGAAACCCTTTGGCGTGCAACTTCTCTATCTGCTTTCGGTGATGCCAGCGGCGATTCCTGGCCTCGTCCTCGGGTTGGGGTACATTCTGGCCTTCAACAGGCCGTACTATATCTTCTACGGCACTCCCTGGATTATCATCATCTGCGTGGTCATTGCCAACTTTACCCTGGGTACCCTCTCCAGCATCTCGAACATCAAGAACATCGATCCATCCATTGAGGAGGCAGCCACGAGCCTCGGCTCCACCTCTGTGAGCACCTTTGTCCGCTTGATCTTCCCCCTATCCCGGGTTGCCTTCTTCCAGAATTTTGTCTACTTCTTCATGCGTTCCATGACCACCATCAGCGCCGTCATCTTTCTCGTTTCTGCGACCGTCCATCTGGCGGCCATCGAGATCATCTGGCTCGACAATGACGGCTGGACAGCCAGCGCAGATGCCATGGCCACCTGCGTCATCGCGATTGTTCTGCTTATGCTCGGTCTTCTGCGCATCGTAATGGGCAAAAGGGGTGGCCCGGCCTTGCGTGGAGGCACACCCTGAGGCCAGGATTGAAAGGGTTCACGATTGAATGGGACATCAAGACCGTATTGACAAAACGAGCGCTGTCGAATAGGCTGTATAGACAGCTAGTCAGCTCTTTGGTCATGGAGAGGAGTGGGGCAATGGATGTGAAGGATTTTTTTGTTCCCTGGTACGACAGGATCAAGCCTTACAAGACCGATGATATCAGCATGGCCTGGGAGAACCGGGATCTCCACCGCATGTTTGTCAATGAAAACCCTATTGCTCCATCTGAAAGAATCGTGGAGGCGGTTGCAAACGCGGTCAGGCTGGGCAATCGTTATCCTGACAATGGGGTTCGTATACGAAGAAGGATAGCGGAAATGCATGGCCTTGGACCAGACAACGTATACATCGGCAATGGATCCTCAGAGATCATCGAACTCATGTGCAGGCTCTTCCTCGCGCCCGGTGACGAGATCCTCCTTCCAAACCCCATCTTTTCACTCTATGAAATAAGGGCCCTCAATGTCGGCGCAACTGTCACCCCCATCGACGTAACTCCAGACATGCGATACGATACCGACGCCATGCTCGCGGCCATAACCGGGAAAACGAAAATGATGGTTCTCTGCAATCCCAACAATCCCACAGGGGCCTTCATACCCGATGGGGATATCAGGCGGCTGTTGGGGGCCGGAATCCCCACTCTCTTTGACGAGGCCTACCTCGAGTATCATCCAGACCATGAATCAAAGGACTACCTGATCAGGGAGTACCCGAACATGGTGGTGAGTCACACTTTCTCCAAAGCTTATGGAATGGCCGGAATTCGTTTTGGTTACGCCCTCGCCGACGAGACCATCATTCAGGCTTTCAGGAGAATCCAGATCCCCTGGAGCGCGAGCCTTCTGTCCATAGCCGCGGCTGAGGCAGCCCTGGATGACACGGGTGAACTGAGAAAAAAAGTCGAATACAACAATGCCCAGCTTCGGTATCTCCATGACGAGTTATCAAAGATCAAGGGTCTCAAGCCCTACTTCTCCTATGGAAACTATATGATTGTCGATGCCACAGACCTTGGCGTCAACGGGCAGGAGGTGGTCGACGATCTCTTCGAAAAAAAGAGGATCATGATCAAGGCGATCAAAACCCTCACGGACAGACCCGGGCTATTCCGAATCAGCGTGGGCACGGCTGAGGAAAATCGAGCCTGCATCGAGGGACTCAGAGCGTTTTTTGCCGCCAAAAGAGGCTAGCCACCCGGGCCAAATGGAGGGGTTATCCTTTTAGATTTTGGATTTTGGATTTTGGATTAGGGTTTGACATGCTGGATGAAGCCCTTTCAGGGGAGAGGAGAGAGCCATGATCGTTGGAATCCCTACTGAGATAAAGAAACAGGAATACCGAGCCGGCATCGTTCCTGCCGGGGTGAAACAACTGATCGATAGCAAGCATAGGGTGCTCATTCAGAAGGGAGCCGGTTTGGGTAGTGGTATTAGCGACGGGGAGTATAAGGCCGCAGGCGCCACGATCCTCGACACGGCGAGGGAGATCTATGATGAAGCTGAGATGATCATGAAGGTCAAGGAGCCCCTGCCAGAAGAATATGAACTCCTCCACGAGGGTCAGATTCTCTATACCTATTTGCACCTGGCACCGGCACCTGAACTGACGCGAGCCCTTCTCGAACGGAAGGTCATCGGCATCGCCTATGAGACCATCCAATTGGAGGATGGATCCCTCCCCCTCTTGACGCCGATGAGTGAAATCGCGGGTCGCATGTCGATCCAGGTGGGCGCCTTCCATCTGCAAAAAGAACACGGGGGTCGGGGGGTCCTTCTTGGAGGAGTTCCCGGGGTAGCCCCAGGCAACGTGGCGATTCTCGGCGGGGGGACCGTGGGGACGAATGCTGCAAAGATGGCTGTGGGAATCGGTGCAAAGGTCTCAATACTCGACATCAATCTTGAGAGACTGAGGTACCTGGACGATATCTTTGGAAGCAAGATCGTCACCCTGATGTCGGACAGTCACAATATCGAGGAAATGGTCACCCAGGCTGATCTGATCATCGGAGCTGTCCTAATCCCGGGCGCACGGGCCCCGAGGTTGGTCAGTCGCCAGATGCTTTCCATGATGAAGAAAGGCGCCGTCATCGTGGATGTCGCGGTTGACCAGGGGGGCTGCATCGAGACCATTCACCCGACTTACCATGACGACCCGACCTATGAGGTCGACGGAATCATCCACTACGGCGTGGCCAATATGCCCGGAGCCGTGGCAAGAACATCGACCTTTGCCCTGACGAACACCACGCTCCCCTATGCCCTGAAAATCGCCAACCTGGGATGGAAGGATGCGGCCAGAAGGGATAGGAGCCTTCTGAGGGGGATCAATCTGGTTGAAGGGGTGTTGAGCTGTCACCCTGTCGGTGAGGCCATGGGGATCGCCTGTGTTCCCGTCGAGACACTGGTCGATTGAGCAGCTGGGCTGTTTGTTGGGCACCGGTTTTGGCCACCGGTTGCCAGGTGAAGTCCTGTTGGATTTGAGCGCGGTGATCCCATGACAGAAATCGTCAACGAAAAGAGCCGGATTCCGAAGTATCTTCAGATTGAAGGTTGGATCGAGGAGATGATCACCAAGGAGCGGTTTCAGATAGGAGACAGGCTCCCCTCAGAGGCTAGACTCGCCGCCCTGTGCGGCGTCAACCGCAACACGATCCGCCAGGCTATTTCTGAACTGGCGAGCCGGGGATTGCTTTACACCAAGAACGGCGTGGGAACTTTCATCAGTTCCAAGATGCCGGAAAGGGCCAGATACTCCCTCGACCATATCTCTAGCTTCGCCGAAGACATGCGCTATGCGGGATACAAACCGAGAACCCGGGTCATCTCGAAGAGCGTTATCGTGGCCACGGAGGAGATTTCACATAAATTGATGCTGGGGACCAGCCCAAAGGTCATCCAGATTTCTCGCCTCCGAATGGGAGACCAGATGCCCTTCATTCTGGAGAAAAGCCATCTTCCCTATGAGGAATTCAAGGAGATTCTGCACCGGGACCTCACCGGTTCCCTCTACCAACTTCTGGTCGATGAATTCGGCGTGGAACTCGACCGTTCCGTTCAGAATTTCAGGGCCGTGCTTCTGACCGGTTCAGAAGCTCGACTGCTCAAGGTTCCCCGGAACTCCCCGGGGATATTCCTAGAAAGCATCATTTACAACACAAAAGGCGTCGCAGTCGAACTACTCCAATCACACTATCGGGGCGAAAAATATGTGTTTCAGGTCCATTCGGGAAATTATCGGGTGAACCTGGAGGTATGATGGAAACGTTGAGGACGAGGAGGTCAAGGGAAATGGCCGAAAAGAGCGTGCTGGAGCGATTGCAGGAAGCGAACATGGACGCAGAGATCTGGTGGGATTCATCTCCCCTGGTTTACAGAAGCTGGGCGTCCAGCATGGTAGAGAAAGCTCCTGAGGGAAAAAAGAAAACCTGGGAGAACGAGTTGAAGCGCGTCTTCGATCCAGACAATCCGAAGGAGACCCTGTTTCGGGGCGTTACGACCAACCCCCCTCTGAGCTATAACGCGATCAAAGATAACCCCAGAGTCTGGGGTGAGATCGTGAAGGGTCTGATGACGGAACACCCTGACCAAGGGGTCGAGGAGATCTTCTGGTTGACATACAAGGAAATCGTGAAGAGGGGGGCCGAGTATTTCCTTCCAGTGTGGGAAGAATCCGAACATACCTATGGATATCTCTCCGGCCAGGTTGATCCCAGGGACTGCTATGATTCCGATCGGATGTTCGAGCAGGCTCTCGATCTCGCCGAGCTCAGCCCCAATATCATGATCAAAGCCCCGGGAACCCGCCAGGGCTATGAACTCATTGAAAGGCTTACGGCGAAAGGCATTGCAACAAACAACACGTTGGCCTTCACCGTGCCACAATTCGTGGCCTGCATGGAGGCCGTCCAGAGGGGGTTGGAGAAGGCCAGGAAAGACAGGGTGGACATGTTCCGGTGGCGATCGGTTATCACCCACATGTCCGCTCGATACGGGACTTTGGGAGACCTCAAGGCCCAGGCCGAGGCCAGGGGTATTGAACTGAACGAGGCAGACATCCGATGGGCAGAGCTTGCCATCTTCAAGCAGGGGTATAGAATTATCGAGGAGAAGGGATACCCCAACAAGATGCTCATGTGCAGCATGCGAATCAGCCCACCCATGAATGACGGAAGTGCGGCCAGCTGGCACATTGAGAAGATCGCAGGGGGTGATGTGGTCTACACCTGTCCTCCAAAATACATCGGTGAGCTGATGGAAGTGGAGGACAAGATGAGACCCTTCAACCCCGAGGCCATTCGTGAGGAACCTCCTCAGCAGTCCATGGAAAAACTTCTCCGCCTTCCCTATTTTGTCCAGGCTTATGAGCCCGACGGGATGACAAAGGACCAGTTCAACAAGCATGGAGCCCTTGTTGCGACAGCCAGTGAGTTCTCCAAAGCAACCCGTGCAACGGTCGATTTCGTTGCCCAGCAGTTCCAGGCCGAGGGGAAGATGTAGACCCCGCATCAAGACACCACGGCAACCCCTTCTGTCCGGGACCTTCCGCTCCGTGCACGGCCCCCCTTCCGTGCGGTACGGGGGGAGGGGATGATCTATCTCGAGAAAGGAGCTCCTGAAAGTGGACAAGAAGGACGTATTTGAACAGATGAGAGTGGCTATCATGGAAGGCAGGGGGGAAGAGGCTTCCCAAATCGCGGCCTCTGCTGCTGGGAAGATCGACCCCCTGGAAATAATCGATGAGAGCATGATGCCGGCCATGAAGACGGTTGGGGACAGATTCGGTAAGGGGGAGCTCTTCCTTCCTGAAATGCTCGAAGCCGCTGAGGCCTGGAATGAGGCCATGAAGATCCTGAAGCCGAAAATACTCGAGAACGGCCGACGGATTGCAAAGGTCGGAACCGTTGTCATTGGGACGGTTCAGACGGATATCCACGAAATCGGAAAGAACATTGTGGCGAACATGATGACAGCATCCGGATTCGAGATACATGACGTGGGAATTGACGTCCCTCCCTCCAGATTCGTTGAGAAGGCGGAGGAAGTAGATGCCGACATGATTGCCGCTTCGGCCATCATGACCACCACGATGCCTTATCAACGGGATATCATCGATTATCTCGAGGCAAAGGGACTCCGTGACAAATACCTCGTTATGGTTGGAGGTGGGGTGGTCAACCAGGAGTGGGCCGATGAGATCGGAGCAGACGGATATGGAGAGCTGGCTTCCGATGCCGTGGAGGTGGCCAAGAGACTCCTATCCAGGAGGAGAGCTGGGTGAGATGATTAGCTTTTTGGAAGTCCTGGAAAGAGCGGCACATGGCCCGATGATGTCGAGCAAAGAATTCGACATGCAGATCTTCATCCCGAAGGTGCGAGAAGTGGTGAAGAGGTATGGCATCAGATTCGACCCCAAAACGCCCTGTCCGTGGGACGATGACATGGCGGATCGGATCTATCAGGCCGCCTTTGATCTCTATGTGGACACGGGCACTTACTGTACGACCACAGAACGGGTGATTCGGTTCAGTCGGAAGGAGGTTGAAGAGGCCGCTTCCGAATGCCCGAAGGAGGCGTGGTTCGGCGAGGGCCCTGACCGGGTTGTCTTCCGGGGGAGGCCGCCCGACAGCCCGGAAGTCCCCCACTGCCACGTGGGTTCAGGAACCAACACCACGGAGGATGTGGCCCTGAAAATGGTGGAGAGTTACGGGAGAATCACCCGGGCCAAAACGGTCAGCATTCCATCAGTCACCCAGGTTGGCCATCTTAAGACCTCTGCAGGATCCCCTCTGGAGACGCTCGCTGGGATCAACATGATGCGGATCGGCCGTGAGGGATTGAGGAGAGCGGGACGGCCCGGAATGGCTATCATCAATCACATGTCGTCCTGTGCCGCGGGCATCTCCACCATTGCTGCCAGCCATCCCGAGTTTGGCGCCCGTCCCTCGGACGGCTGGTTGGTGGCTCCCCACGCGGAACTCAAAATCGACTATGGTTCCCTCAACCAGGTGGCTTTTCTCACCAGCTGGGGAGCCAACATCGGACAGGAGGCGGGGCCCATTCTGGGCGGCTATGCGGGCGGTCCCGAGGGAACTGCGGTCGTCACAGCAGCCTATGCTTTCCACGGAATTCTCGTGGTCCGGGCAACGTATCATCTGACTTACCCGATCCAGATGATACCGGTCTGCTCGACCACACCTGGCATGATCTTTGTGATCTCCGCGAGCAGCCAAGCCATTAACCGGAACCTTGGGATACCCTATTATGCATTGGGGTATGCCTCGGCGGGATCGGCTACAAAACAGTATTTCTACGAGGCCGCTGCCTATCTCTGCGCTGTTCAGGCTTCAGGGATGGGCATCGAGGACGTTCACCCCAACAAGGCCGTGCTGACCAATGGAGCCCTTCCGATCGACAGTGAATTCACATGCGCTTTTGGCCATGGCATGGCTGGGATTACGAGAAAGGAAGCCAACGGGATTATCCTGAAACTCATGGACAGGTATTTGGACAGGATCAGGGATGCGCCACTCGGGAAACCCCTTGAGCAGGTCTACGACCTCAATACCATGAAACCCAAGGAAGAGCTCGTCACCCTTTACCACGAAACGACCAAAGAACTCGGCGACTACGGGATCAAACTGAGATAGCCTCCCGGAGCAGAACGGGAGGGGAGTGTGCTCCTCTCAGAGAATTGGCAAACCCCCTTTCGATTCTGACGGGAATCTCTTGGCCCACAAGGTCAATTCCTCCTGGGAAGTTGACGATCCGGTTGGATCGCGTTCTCCCCATCATCTCGGTGGGGCGCTTTCGACTTCTTCCCTCGACCAGGACCCATTCGAGTCTCCCCTCTGTCTCTCTGTTCTTTTTCCAGGTGATCGTCTTCTGAATGTCCTGAAGCGTCCTTAGACGTTCTCTGCTCACCTCATCAGGAACCTGATCCGGAAGATCGGCCGCCGCTGTTCCTTCCCTCCGGGAGTAACGGAAGGAAAAGAGGTTGTCAAACTGAACCCTAACGATAAGATCCATCGTGTCCTCAAAATCCCCTTGGGATTCCCCTGGGAACCCCACAAGGACATCTGCCGTTACAGCGATCGTCGGGCAGACATCTCGGAGCCGGTCCACTTTTTCCATGTAGTCCTCGCGGGTATAGGCACGGTTCATCTTTTTCAGGATTCGATTCGATCCCGACTGAAAGGGCAGGTGGATGTGTTCGCAGAGCTTTGGAAGGTCTCGAAAACACGGGATCAGCTCCCTGGAGAGGTCCTTTGGATGGGAGGTCGTGAACCGAATCCGAACGATCCCATCGATTTCGTTTACCCTTCTGAGGAGCACTGGAAAGCTCACCTCCCCATTCAGCCCCCTTCCATAGGAGTTCACATTCTGTCCGAGAAGGGTGACCTCCTTCACACCGTTTTCAGCGAGAACGCGGACCTCCTCCAGAATCCTTGCCATGGGGCGACTTCTTTCAGGCCCTCTGACCGTGGGAACAATGCAGTAGGCGCAGAAGTTGTCACACCCCTGCATGATGGTCACGTAAGATCGAACCCCTCGTTCCCCCAGAGGGATCACCTCCATTGAGGGGGCCCTGTCATAGAAAGAGGTCTCACACCGTTGACTTTTGGTTTTGCGGACACTCTCAACGAGTTCTGGAAGGAGATGGAGGTTGTGCGTACCAAAGACGAGGTCGAGATGGGGGAACCGCTCGAGCAACCGCTCTCCCTCTTGCTGAGCCAGGCAACCCCCCACACCGATGATCAGTTCCTTCTTGGTCTCCTTGAGCCTTCTGAACCGTCCCATGGTGCTGTAGACCTTGTGTACGGGTTTCTCCCGGACGGTGCAGGTGTTTATCAGAATCAGGTCAGCCTCGTCAACATTCAGGGTCGCCCGGTAATCGAGGGGACGGAGAATCTCGAGGATCTTCTCTCCATCGTGCTCGTTCATCTGACAACCGAAAATCTCAAGATAGACCCATCTCGGTTTCACACTTATCCTCCCAGGAAAAAAAGGAACCCCCCTTTCGTCAGGCGTTAGGAGGGGACTCCATCGGTTCGCTTTTACTGAACAACTCATAAAGCCACGTCGTCAGGACGTGGTCAGCCCAGCCTTTGGCGGGATTGGCTCTGCCTGTAATCGTTACTGGGAGTGTTGGAGTATTGGAGTAATGGAGTAATGGGATCGGATGGAAAGATCCAACACTCCAGTACTCCATTACTCCATTACTCCAGCAACAAGGAGACTTCCCAACGGGTGTCATTTCCCTCATATCTCCCAGTCTTCCATCTCTCTGAGACAGGGAGCACAGGTGAGGTCGGCGTGGAGGGGCGTCACAGAGACATAGCCCTGGGAGACCGCTTCGAAATCGGTCCCCTTTTCCCTCTCAAAGCTCATCTCATTGCCTCCTATCCAGTAGTACTTCCTGCCCCTCGGATCGGTCTTTTCATGCACCACATCACCGTAGATCCTCTTCCCCTGCCGTGTAATCCTGTATGATCGGACCTGATCTGCGTCTCGGTTGGGAACATTGATATTCAAAAGGGTGTCCCTCGGTAGCCCGTTTTTTTCGATAAACCTTGCCATCCTGAGGGCAAACTCCGCGGCGCCTTTGAACTTGAAATCCCTGCGAGAGGCTGTGGAAACGGCAAAAGATGGGATGCCGATGATCGTTCCTTCAAGTGCGGCCGATACAGTCCCAGAATACAGAATATCCTCGCCCATGTTTTCCCCTTTATTGATCCCAGAGGCTATGAGTCCAGGTCGTTCAGGCCGAAGCATATAGACTCCCAGAATAACGCAATCGACAGGGGTTCCGTCCACGGCATAGTAGTTCTCTTTGATCCTTTCAACCCGGAGGGGCCGATGCATGGTTAAGGAGTGGGACACACTGCTCCTCTCCCTGTCAGGGGCCACCACGATGATTTCCCCGGCCATTTTCAGGGTCTCTGCGAGAACGTGAAGGCCCTCAGAGTGGATTCCATCGTCGTTTGTAACGAGAATTCTCATCGCCATTGAAGGACCCCAGAATCGAAAATATCCCCCGTGCCTACCGATTGGAACTCAGAGACAAGGCCATTATGGGCGAACTAAACGACTACCCGCTAAAGCAGCCAAATTTCTGTTGCGTCTGAAACTGATTTATTTCGAACCGCAGAACAATGAACCGCAGAATATCGAAGTGAAGAACCCTGTCTTGTTGCCTCAGAAAACTTCTGCAGTTCGAAATTCCTTGTTCGATATTCGATATTCAAAATGCAAACCAGGGTAAAGCTTTTCATCTCAAAAGCGAAGGTTTTGAACCTGGCCAATGCAAAAATGACTGAATCACAAACAGCCTGAGCCCTTCGACTCTCAGACGTCAGCGGTCAGGCCCCAAACTTGCGAATATAGTGCACCAAAACAATATATGGTGCGTGCTTGGAGAGGTCAACCACCAAGGATTCTCAGGAGGCCATAGGCTGGATGTCGATGCGATGGACAACACCGCTTTCGATGTCACTTCCTAAGGCATTCTCGATTTCTTCCTTCGCCGAGAAGTACATGACTTGCCAACCCAACCCCGAAATCCTTTTGAGCATCTCGATCTGCCTGCCCAATCGATCCGGGTCAGCTTTTATGAATGGATCATCCAGGATGAAGAAGCCTTTTTTCCCCTTTAGGAGCCTTTCGCCAAGGGCAAGTCGAATGGAGAAATACAGTTGATCATAGGCCCCACCAGAGAGCTTTTCTGCACCGAGTATACCCCCGTCCTCACGCTTTACCTCGATCCCGCCAACCCGCTGATTCAGGGTAACTTCTCCATAAATGCCGCCTGTTATTCCACGAAAATATCGAGAGATTGGACTTCTTGTATCGAATAGCTCACTAACCCTTTCTCTTTCCTCGATTGCTATGTCGTCAAGAATTGACATTGCCTTTAGAACATTGTCTTTGCTTCTTTCATTTTCATCAATAAATGCTTGGAGTTCGTTTCTAGCTGCTTCCAGATCGACAGAAGTTTTGCAATACAGATATTCCTGTTCGAATCGCAATATATCATTGACTTTCCGCTCAATCTCCGCCATTGCCTTTTGAAAGGACCCCATCTTACGACGAATCTCATCCAGTTTCTCATCAAACTCCTGCCTTTCCCTCTCCAGTTTTGATATGGCATCTTCACTATACTTTTCCTCTAGCGCGCTGTCCCGATATATTTCAAGGGTGGAGATTTCTTTTTCCCAGTGCTCGACGTTTTGCTCTAATGTGCCAGGTGCTTCCCCAAAATGGCTTTTCAAAACACTCTCCCCTTCCCCGGTCGATCTCTGAAATTCCTCCTTCAGCCGAAGTTTCTCTGTATATGCTTCCAAAGATCTCTGGTTCGATTCCATGATGATCTTATCGATCTTGTCTATAGCACCCCTGATCTTCCTGTCTATATCCGGAATTCTTCTATCCCGCAATTCCCGGATTCTTCCCTCTAAATTCTCTCTTTTTCTTTCTAGGCTTTGCAGCTCTTCGTGCTTCCTTCGATATTCCCCATCAAACCTCTGAATATTCGAGGCGATCCCTTCCATGCTCTCCGCGCTTAGTTCACATTTCGAAAGAGTCAGTCTGATCCTTTCGAACGCGGTCTCTAACGAAGTCTTGTATCTTACGAATCTGTACTTAAGAATCCATGAAACGAGGGTAGCAGCCAGAAACAGACCAGCCAAAATGAAGAAGAACAGGGATGGCCTGAGAATGATTCCCAGTAAACATATGCAAAGCAGAAGTGTGGAAACCATCCACGTTGGGGACAGAAACTTACTCCTCTCTCTCTTCAAATCAAATTCTTCGCGGTTTCTCTCATATTGACTCAAATCTGGCCTGACTTCGTTATCCAATTTGCTCTTTATCTCTTCGAGAACTTGGAACGCCCTGTCCTTCTCGTCGAATTTTTCGCTCGCGTTTTTCAGCTCGGCTTCTTCTCTTTCGATATCTGCCTCGACGCCTTTCCTGTCTTCCTCGAGGCTTTGAATATCCCTTTCACAATCTCTCCAAAGTTGCGCCGTGTTGGCCGTGTAGATTTCCAAACCCCTCAATTTCCTCAGGGACTCCTTGAGGTTGGCCAGTGCTTCCCTCCCTTTTTCGTATTTCTCTCTTTTTCTCGCGTCTTCTAGATTTTCTATCTCTTGTGTGAGGCGATCTCGTTCAACTCGGTAACTTGCGGATTGAGTTTCCAGTTTGTCATATTCTTCCTCCCTGACCTCCATGGCCAGGGTTTCGATTTTGCGGATAAGACCTGCCGCGTTTTCTATCCTTGTCTTCAGTTTGTCGTCTTTCGTATCACGAAACGAACCGCTTGGCGTCAGTCTCCCCGCTTCCCTGAGCGTCTCTCTTATCTTGGAGATCTCTTCGGTTCTCACCCCGACGAGTCGATCCGTTACGCTCGTGTAAAACTCACCCTCGGGTGAAATGGACAGATCACTGTTCCGTATGACAAATATATTCCGACATTCCGACGGAGTTAGATCGACAATTTTGGTCAGGGTTCCTTTTTCCGGCAATTTGACCTCTTTGCCCTCATCGTCTTCTACGATCAAATAGCCTTCCGGGTTTTCATCGACCCGATCGATCCGTTTAAAATCTTTGATATTCTTCCCCAGTAGCATCTTTACAAGCGCGTCTATTGTTAGGGTCTTCCCATCTTCGTTCTTCCCGAACAAGAGGTTAAGACTGCTCGATAAAGCATAACTCTTATCGTGCAGAGGACCGTACCGTTTTATGAAGAATTCCTTTATTCTCATCGTCTTGACTTCATGATGGCGCTAATGGCGATATCCTGTATCTGTTTTTTCTTCTCCCCGTCGTAATCCGTCCGGTCGAGTTTTTGCATGAATCGTCTCACCAAGTCATCTTCGAGGATCAGATGGATGTCCTTGAATTCATAGCGCTCCTCAACGCACCGGTTTGCAGCGATTCTCTTGATCTGGTCTACAAGCTCTCTCTCGTTCATTCCGACGGCTTTCCCGTTCAAGAAGCCTTTGACGGTCAGCATGATCTTTGCCTCTGGGTGGAGATCATCAAAACGGTCTTTTACCGTCTCCAGGGGGGTTGTCTCCAGAAAGGGATTGAATTCTATCACAACCTCTTCAAAATGAGGGGTATCGAGAGGGTATTCACAGGGTGGTTTTCCAACTTCGAAGATATTTGCCTTTCTCTGCCCTATTTCTCGTTTCGTTATCGAAATGGGTGACCCTGGATAGACAAAATAGCCCCCGTTCTCGAGTTTCCAAAAATTAATGTTCGAATGGAAATGACCCGCGAGGACATAGTCGACTCTCAGATCCTTAAAGTAAGATAGCTTGACCGGCATGTATCTTTCTTCACCTTCATCTCCAAAATCTCTCCTGGAAAAGAAGGCATCGAGCAATTCTCCATGGTAGAGTAATATGTTTTTCTTGTGTTTGCTCAGATTTCTTCCGAATGAACGGAGCTTATTGAGGAGTTCTTCCCCTTGGATCTGTTCGAAAGGCATTCCCCATATCGTTACCCCCTTGCACTCAAAAGCCGTGTTGAGGTCAGTTAAGACAACGCAATCTTCACCAAACCACATCCCACTCCGATATGAATCCCGATCGTGATTTCCGGGAATGATGACAATTTTGAAACCTGTACCCGAGAAAACCTCTCGTATTCTCGGTCTAAGGTTTTCGGCGTCAATACCCCGATCGAAAAGGTCCCCACTGATGAGAAGGCTTTCAACCCTCTCCCTTTTCCCCACCTCGACGAGCCTCTGAAGGCACTCCCATCGATCATCTCCATATTCCTTTAGATGGAAATCCGCCGTGTGGAGGATCTTCATTTAACTGCTCACCTCTTAGAAACGATCTCCCATTCTGAGGTCAGAAGACAGGAGTAGGAATGAAGCAGCGCCGAGCAGAACCTTTCAAAACCTGACCGGTTGGCAGAAGGCTCATTAGTTTGGGAAGCCCCCCAGGGTTTCTTAAACATCTGTCGGCATTACGGAATACGCACTGTGAATCTGAGGTGTATTGAAATAAGGGAATGGATACATCAGCCGGGACAACTGATCAGTCTGCTTGATTTTTGCTCCACGTCTATTCTGACTCCTGACTCCATTTCTGACTAAGGCTAAACTCACTGGATAAGAGACACAAATATATCGGGGCGGCCGGATTCGAACCGGCGACCACTGGCACCCCATACCAGTGCGCTACCAGGCTGCGCCACGCCCCGATGTTCTTCAATATACAGAAAGGAAATTCAAATGTCCAGGTTCTTTAAGGTCTGGTATTCTTGGGATTTTTTGCTGAACACCATATAGAACCACGTCCTCAGAGTGTGCTCAGTCCAGCCCTTGGCCGGATTGGCTCTGCCCGATAATGGTTGCTGGGAGTGTTGGAGTATTGGAGTGTTGGAGTAATGGAGTACTGAGATCGGATAGAAAGGTCTATGTCTAATAGAGAAGGGTATAGCATGCTCAACTGTTTTCTGTTTTCAGCTCTACTCGCCTTCGCGCGGACTCGACCTTCGTAGCCGAAGCGGCTACTTCGGCGGAGCAGGTTGCCCCGCGGCGCGCCGTCGCCATAGCGGCTTTGGCGCGTCGGCGACTTGGCGCGGGGACCTCCACGAGATCTGCCAATCAAATCCTGAATTCCAACACTCCAGTACTCCGCCACTCCATTACTCCAGCAACAAGCTGAATCAAGTAGAGGATAGGAGCCGCCGGTTTCATACCTTCTCGGTATCGCGATTATTCCAAAATCTCTCTGATTCCTTTCAACTCCTCTTTCAATTGAAGAACAATCTCCCCCAGTCTCCTCTTGTCAGAATCGAGCTCCCCCTGCTTCCGATTGCCCTGGCCCAATTCCCTTATTCTGTTCCTTGCCCCTGCGATCGTATACCCCTCTTGGTATAGAAGCCGCTTTATTTGTAGGATGAGTTCCAGCTCCTTTTTCCGATAAAGGCGTTGAAGAGAACGGCTCTTGAGGGGTTTGATCTCCTTGAATTCTGATTCCCAGTACCTCAGGACGTGCGGCTTGACCCCGGTGATCCGACTAACTTCCCCAATTTTGTAGTAGATTTTTTCGAATAAGGGCTTTTGTATCGGTCCCAATCGATCACTCCTCAGTTCCTGTTCAATGCATTCTTGAGAACCTGACTCGGCTTGAAAGTCAGAATCTTTCTGGCCGTTATTTCGATATCATCCCCTGTCTGGGGATTTCGCCCTCTCCTGGCCCTCTTGTTTCTTACGACAAAATTGCCGAATCCTGAGATCTTGATCTTCTCTCCTCGCTCCAAGGTCTCCTTCATGAGATCGAAGATCGTCTCCACGACTTCAACCGCCTCTTTTTTGGAAAAACCAACCTTCTCGTACACATTGCTGACAATGTCTACTTTTGTCATCACCAAACCTCCTTTGGCAGGGGATCTGTCCCCGAATCAAAAAAATCCGGTGGCTTCGCCACCATTGGAATGCTGTAACACTGGGATGGCAGACTGATAAGTGAACTCGTCCTTAACGGGGTGAAACTCCCCGCGCCAAGTCGCCGACGCGCCAAAGCCGCTATGGCGACGGCGCGCCGCGGGGCAACCTGCTCCGCCGAAGTAGCCGCTTCGGCTACGAAGGTCGAGTCCCCGCGAAGGCGAGTGAAAAAGAGAAATGAAAACGAGTAAGAATGGCTCTCTCCACTTCGACTTCCCACCATTCCATGACTCCAGCATTCCATCCCTCCATCCTCCAAAAAAACAAAAAACTACAGATATCCTTCTATCTTCAGCAACTCCTAGAAATTCCGAGATTTCCCACTATTCCCTTAGCCTTGCGCCCAGGATATCGGAAAGCCGTTGGATGATTCTCTCTCGCGTCTCCTTGATCTCGTCGGCATTGAGCACCCGGTCCTCGGCCTGATAGGTCAGAGAGAAGGCAATGCTCTTCTTCCCAGCTTGGATTTTTTTGCCTTTCCAGACATCAAAGACCGTGGCCTCTCTTACCAGGGGTTTCCCCGCCTCCATGACCACATCGACGATGTCATGGAAAGGGACTGCCTCTTCCAAAACCACCGCGAGATCCTCTCTAGCCGGGGGGAAAGGAGAAATCGCCTGATAACGGCTCTCCTTCCTCTGTTTGAACAAAACGTCCAGGTTGAGCTCCGCTGCAGAGACAGGCTGATCGGGTAGCTCAAAACTCCGCCGGACCTCAGGGTGGAGTTCGCCTATGAATCCCAAATCGATTCCGTTAACCCGGACCCGCGCGCTTTTTCCTGGATGAAAGGGCCGATGGGGTACCGGCTCGTAACTCCAGGGACCGACGCCCATTTTTTGAGACAGCCTCTCCAGAATTCCCCTTAAGTGGAAGAATCCCATCGCCCCACTCCCGGGGTCCATCCACCATGCCTGCTCGGTGGGACCACAAATGACAATCCCCACTCGGCGGCCCTCGTCGGGAAGCTCTTGATGGGCAACAGGGAAATAGACCCGACCAACCTCGTAGAACATCCACTGCGTTGAGATTCTCGAGTTAAAACTCAGGGTCTCCAACAGTCCAGGAAGCAGACTCTGCCGCATGTAGGTCTTGTCTGGACTGATGGGATTGAGCAGCTTGATAAATTTCGATGGATCGGGTCTTCTTCTCTCGGGATCGAGTTTTGAAACGCTCTCCATGCTTGTCATGGAGTAGGTGATGATTTCTGTGAGCCCACACCCGACCAGAATATCTCGCGTGGCCTCCTCAAAATCCAGCGCCTGGCTCCCTCTCTGGGGGGGAAGGGTGTCATTCATCAAGGTGGTCGGAATTCTCTCATAGCCATGGATTCGGGCCACCTCTTCAACGAGATCTGCGGGGATCGACACATCCAGGCGGTGGGTGGGAACGGTCACGGCGAGGGTCCCGGGTTTGTCAGTCTTCTCGCACCGAAAGGTCAGAGATTCCAGGATGTCTGAAATCTCCTTCACAGAGAAATCCATCCCGAGGATTCTTCTCATCTCCTGGGTGCTCAGGTAAATGAGTTTCTCCTCGGCCTTAACGGGATAAGCATCGGCAATCTCCGGACGGACCGAGGCCCCAGACATTTCCCTCACCAGGAGGCTAGCCCGCTGCACTGTTGGGATGGTTAGCTCAGGATCGATACCCTTCCCAAACCTGAGAGAGGCCTCGCTGGGGAGTCTCAGAGCCTTCACGGTTCGCCTGATGCTGGTCAGCTGGAAATTCGCTGACTCCAAAAGTATCGACGTGGTTCTGTCGCTGACCTCCGACTCCAGTCCTCCCATAACGCCAGCAATTGCGATCGGGCCCCCTTCGTCAGTGATGAGTAAATCCCCCTCTGTGAGTTTTCGCAAGACTCCATCCAGGGTAGTGATCTCTTCTCCGAGTCGAGCTCTTCGGACGATGACCTTTCTCCCCCTGATTTTATCGTAGTCGAATGCGTGGAGCGGCTGTCCCCATTCCCACATACAGTAGTTCGTCACATCGACGACATTGTTGATCGGCCGCATGCCTGCCAATCGCAAACGGTTCTGCATCCACCTTGGCGAGGGCTTGATCACCACCCCTTCTATCAGGCAGGCGGAGTATCTTGAGCACAGCTCGGGCTGATGAATCTCAACGTTGACATAGCCGGTCGTTGCGCTGGCCGGGTCATGGTCCGTTATACACTTCCACCCTTCTCCTTCATCCAACTGGAGAGCCTTTGGAGGAAGTTCCTTGAGACGCTGTCCTGTGAGAGCGGCAACCTCACGGGCCACTCCGATGATGGATAAGCACCGCCCGAGATTTGGGGTCAGATCGAGATCCAAAACCGTGTCACCCAGGTAGTCCTGAAGAGGCGTGCCCACTGGCGCGTGAGAATCGAGGATCATCACCCCGCTGTGATCTTCCGAGATGCCGAGTTCTCTCTCTGAGCAAAGCATCCCCTCGGATCGGACACCCCTTATCGCTGCAGGCTTCAAGACCACCCGGCTCTGTCCCGGTGATTCAGGGTCCAGGAATTCAGCTCCGGGAAGGGCCAGGACCGCCTTCACCCCTTTGTCTCCCACCCGGATGTTCGGAGCCCCGGTCACCGTTTGGGTGACCTTGCCCGATCCGTAGGCAACCTCCGCAACGGTCAACCGGTCTGCCTCTGGATGGGGGTTCACCTTGAGAATCTCCCCCACACAGATCCGATTCCTGTCCCAATCCTCACCCACACGGTCTATTTTTGAAACTTCGAGACCCGCCATCGTCAGGGTATCCGCTAGACGTTCCAGCGGGACGGCAATGTCCACAAAGTCTTTCAACCAGCTTACCGGAACTCGCATATGACTTTGAAACCCGACTGCCCCCTGGGCATTTCCCCGCT
>CAYGBW010000021.1:0-5996 GCA_964348185.1 uncultured Thermodesulfobacteriota bacterium
TCACTTTGCGGAGAGGCCGTATTTCTGCATTTTGTACCGAAGGACCCTTTCGCTGAGCCCCAGGCTCTCAGCTGCTTTGGTCTGAACTCCGCCGTGCTCCTCAAGGGCCTTGGTGATGAGATCCCTTTCGAGCTGCGAGAGCATGGTATTCAGCGATTCCCCCCCAGTCCTCGGATGGAGTCTGGCATTCCTTGCCTCCTCGCGAACCTGGAAAGGGAGGTCCTGCATCGTAATCGTATCCCCTCGGCTGACGACCATGCTTCGTTCGATAATATTCTCCAACTCCCGGACATTCCCAGGGTAGTCATACTGTAGCAGCAGATCCCTCGCGTCCTTTGAGACTCCGGGGATGGCCCGTCGATTCTTTTCACTGTATTTTTTGAGGAAATGATCGATGAGGGGAGGAATGTCCTCTCGCCTCTCCCTCAAGGGGGGGAGAAAGATGGCCACAACGTTGAGTCGATAGTAGAGGTCTTCCCGGAACGTCTTGTTTCGGAGGGCCTCTTCCAAATCCCTGTTGGTAGCCGCCGTAACCCTGACATCGACCTTGATGGTCTCATTGCTTCCCACCCGCTCAAATTCCTTTTCCTGGAGCACCCTCAGCAGTTTCATCTGAAGGGACGGCGAAAGATCGCCGATCTCATCGAGGAAAATGCTTCCCCTGTGGGCCTGCTCGAACCGGCCGATCCGCCTCTGGATGGCTCCGGTAAAGGCCCCTCGTTCGTGACCGAACAGCTCGCTCTCAAGAAGATTCTCCGGCAGGGCTGTGCAGTTGACCTTGATGAAGGGTCGACCTGCCCTGGGGCTAGCCTGATGGATCACGTTGGCAATGAGTTCCTTTCCCGTTCCGCTTTCCCCACGGATGAGGACGGTGGCCTCGCTTTTGGCGACCCTCCCCGTCAGGTTTAAGACCTCTTCCATTTTCCCGCTGTCATAGATGATCTGATCGAATCGATATCGCTCTCGGAGTTGTTCTTTGAGTTCTCTGTTTTCCCGCTGGAGAAGGATTTTTTCGGACACCTTCTCAATGAGAAGGAGGAGTTCCTCCAGGTCGATGGGCTTGGTTAGGTAGTCGGTCGCTCCCGCTTTTATCGATTGGACCGCCGTGTCGATGGTTCCGTAGGCGGTCATCATAACAACGGTCAGTTCAGGATTGATCTTTTTCAACTCCTGAAGGGTCTGAAGGCCATTCATATGGGGCATCTTGTAGTCCAAGAACACGAGATCGATGGGCTGTCGTCGAACCGCTTCCAGGGCCCTCTCTCCCCTTTCTACCGATGCGACGGAGAAGCCCTGCTTCAGAAGAAACCCCTCCAGCATTTCCCGTTGAGACTTCTCGTCCTCCACAACCAAGAGTTTCATGTCTTTGCTCAGCATGAAACGACTCAAATCTGAAATCTAAAATCTAAAATCCAAAATCCTCAACGTTCCGTGATGGGGAGAAAGAAGGACACGGCGGTCCCCTCTCCCACTTGACTCTCTATGGTTATTCTTCCTCCATGTTCCTCGATGATCTTGTGGGCAATGGGAAGGCCCAACCCCAATCCTTTCTCCCGGGTCGTATAGGAATAGTCAAAGATCCTTTCCATGTCCTCTTCGGCAATGCCTGTTCCCGTGTCTGAGACCGTGATCTTCACCCAATCTTTCCTAACCATTTCCGCCATTAATGTCAACTTCCCCCCCCTTTCCATCGCATGGAGGCCGTTCGTCACGATATTGACGAGAGCCTGGGTAATCCTCCCCTTATCGATGAACAGGGTTGGGAGTTTGGGAGCGACCTCCTTGTGGATGACAATGGATCGCTCCTTGACCTCCTCGCTAAAAAGAACGGAGAGGTTATCCAGGATTTCTGCGACCGACGTGGGGGCGAGAGCCAGTTTTTCAGGCTTAGAGAAGAGGACAAAACGATCCACGATCTGGCTCAACCTGTTGACCTCGTCCCGGATGACCTGTATGAAGCTGCCATACTCCCGTGCCTGTTGGTCTTCCCGGGGTAAGAATTCTCTCTGTAATCTCTGTATCGCCATGGCAACCGCATTGAGGGGGTTGCGGATTTCATGGGCAAGTCCTGCTCCCAGCTTCCCAACGGATAGAAGCCTTTCCGCAGCCCGAGTCCTCTCTTCCATCTCCCTCAACTTCCTCAGGTGTCGGTTCTGATTCACATAGATGAGGGTCACCCCTGTGATGCCCAAGGCCAGGAGCACCACGACGGATAAGATGACACTCCTTCTGGACAGGGAGAGAACGTTCTGAATCTGCAGGGTGGAGAGACCCATCTGCATCACGCCAAAGGGGTTTTCGCCAAGGTGCAGAATCTGTGCGATTTCAAGTACCTCCTGCCCAGTAGGTATGGAGCGGAAGCGGGATTTTGGTTCCTTTCCCTCTTGGACTGATTTGAGGAAAGATGGGTCCCCGATTTCGCCTATCCCCTCGCCCTTTAGCTGAGCGATCGGAGAGAGGGTGCGGTCGAAAATTGACAGGTACTGAACCCCTTCCCCGAAACCCATGGATACGAGGACGTTCTGGATGGCAAATCTCCGCCTCAGGTTCTTCATCTGAGAGTCATCGATACCCACCGCAATCACCCCCTTCCCCCCTGTTCGACCTATGACAACGGAAAAGAGGTCTTTCTCATCGGGCAAGACTTTCTCAAAGGGTATGATCACGATGTCTCGATTTCCTTCCAGGAGAGAGCGGTAGAAGGAGAGGTACTTCTCAGGGACGGAAGATCGAGAAAGGTCACGGAGGATGTCGATTCTTTTGAGACCCTTTTGCTCTGCCAAGGTCTTCAATTCCGATGGAGAAAGTGTCACTTGGGAGTCATTTTGATCTACCTCTGCTGCAATCTCCAAAAGGTAATTCACAACGGCGTCTTCGAGGGCAAAGAAGTCGATTGAAGAGGCGATGTTGAGGAGCGGACCGCCCGGAACGCCCTCCATCGCCTCGATAACGGAGACCGTGTTCTGGACTTCCCTCTCCAACCCTCGGAGAAGGGTTACCCCCTGATTCTCCAGAATGTCCCTCAGGTTTTTTCGGGTTCGATTGATCTCAAAGAAACCGTTTACAGCCAGAATCACGATGATGAGACAACAGATGAGGGTGAGATAGAGGGGACCTATCGATACTCGATGGGAGGGGAACTTCGGTTTTTCTACCATCCCTATGATCTGCCCGGCGGATTTATTGGTGCATCATGCCCATTCCACGCATATGCATCATACCCATTCCACCCATATGATGCATCTCGTGGCCGAAGGGCATCCCCTGCCGGGAAACCCAGTGTCTGAACTGCTCCGGAGTGAGGATGTCTCTCACCTCGAGCTGATAGTCCAGCATCCTCTCCTGGATCTGGTTTTCCAGAGCGAAAACCTCTTTCTGCTTCGATTTGATTTCAACGCCATCTGAGGCAGGGTCCAAAAGGAGCCCTCTGAATCTGTACCGACGGTTTAAGAGATCGTTTCTCAGGGCGTGTATGTCCTCCAGATAGCGACGCTGAATAGATCTTATCTTTTCTATCTGCTCGGCTGTTAACCGCTGGTCTTCGGGAAGCCGATCTGGAGGAGGGTCTCCGCGTCGTCCCCCGTGCCTGGGCGGCTGAGCCCCTGTATGGAAGACTTGAAGAAGGACGAGAAACAGGGATAGCAGAATGGCGGGCCAGATCTTCATGCGTTTTTCTCTACCCTTTGATTACCCCAACCCGGCTGGAAAATCAATAGCCCTGGGGTCAGCCCTGAGCCTCACAGAGCCGACCCCAGTCAATTGCTTCATCCTACCAGCAGGGGCCTCTGGCATATCCTCTCCCGGCTCCAAACCCAGGTCCCCCCATGTGGTGTCCTTCCCAATGGTGCGGTCCCTGGCCGTAACCCATGTGGCCCATGCCATACCCGTGTCCGTAACCCATATGACCCGGGCCATGACCATGTCCCCAGGGTCCCCAACCGGGCTCCTCTTGGGGAAGAATCTCCCGGGTGGCGAGTCTGTTCTCCAAGGCCTTTTCCTGCAATTGCCGCTGTACCTCAAAGATCTCCTTCTGTTTGGCCTTGACCTTTTCAGAATCGAACTCCGTATCGGTCCAGAGTCTCTGCAATTCGAGCCTCTTCTGATCGAGGTCCCTGCGAAGCTCGGCGGTGTCCTGATAGAACTTCTCATGCTGGGCCTGGAGTTTTTCCCGCTGTTCTGGCGTCAGATTCGAGTAGTCTCCACAGCCAGGTCCGTAACCCCTCTTCCCCCACGACCCATGGGCAAAGGCCCAGCCGCCCATCAGAACAATTGCCGCCACCAGGGTGATTACCAAAACCGTGTGTTTCCTTTTTCTCATGACCTAAACCTCCTGAATTAGAGTAGGGTGTTTGTCCTCTTTATGGCAAGGGATGTGCCAAAAAAGAAATCATCCATAAGTACCTGATATAGAACGAATATTTTGTTTCCCCCTCTTGGGTCAACCCTTTCCTAAAGCCCCTTTCTTCGACAAAACTGTCGAGGTTTGAAGTTGTGTCTACTCGGTTTATTTTGTATTTTAGATAGTTACAGATTTCCGACGGGAATGGAGCCCGTCGACAGGTTTGTCGAGACGAAACGTCCGGGTCTTTCTCACTAGAGACTCTTCCCCTCGGAGGATTCAGCAAGTCCACAGGTCTTCGAAAGATTTTTGTTGATTTCTTGGAGCGTCTGGCGTAGAAGACTCTGGATCAGGTGAGGAATAGGGAGGACCTATGAAAGGTCTAGCATTCAAAGCCATCAAAAAAGAAACCGTCATCCTGGACCCCAAAAGCAACATGGCTCGCAAGACCATCCCGAGCGAAATCCGGAAGGACCCCCTTACGGGGCGAAACGCTCGGATCTGTCACTTTATGGCCCTCAAGTGGGAAAAGCCCGACTTTAATCGTCTGGTCGCCGGAACCGAGGCATGGTGTCCCTTCTGCCCGGAAAGAGTCCTGGAGGTTACCCCCCTCTTTCCAGAGGAGATCTTACCAGAGGGACGACTCACTTCGGACGACAGGGTCCTTTTCCCCAACCTTGCGCCTTATGACAGTCTCGGTGCCGTGGCGACCATGGGGAGCCGTCATTTCATCCCCATGACCGAGATCACGCCTGACCTGATCGCAGGGTCTTTCGCCCTTGCCATGGAGTTCTTTCGCAGGGTCCACAAGACGGGAAACCCGGAATCGGTCTATCATCTCATCAACTGGAACTACATGCCGGCGGCGGGAAGTTCGTTGATCCATCCCCATCTCCAGGTTTTCGCCTGCTCCGTCGCACCGAACCTCCTGAGGGAGGAATTGGAGGCAGCCCGGACCTATTTGGCAGTCCAAGGGACCAACTACTGGGACGACCTGACAGAGGCAGAAGCCGCCAACGGACAGCGGTACCTGGGAAGAATCGGCCGCATCACCTGGCTGACTGCCTACGCCCCTATCGGTGTGGCCGGAGACGTTCTTGCTGTGGTGGATGGCGTTACGTCAACCCTTGAGCTCTCTGACGATGACCTCCTTGATCTATCCATAGGCCTGACCAAAGCCATGACCGCCTATGACAGAATGGGGATTTACAGTTTCAACATGAACTTATTCACGGGTGCTGAAGGGGATGACCACGCCCGGGTGCATCTTCTCTTCTCTCCCAGGACCTTCTTCAACCAGACCCTAGGTGCGACCGATATCGGAGCCATTCGGAACCTCTACAATGAGCCAATCTGCATGGCTTTCCCTGAGGAGATCAATGGGATGGTGAAAAGCGAATTCTGACCGCACTCATTCGGGGTCAGGAGTCAGAATGGACTTGGAAAAAGGGCCAGAGGTCACGCACTCCTTAGGGGTGAGAGATCGATCCTGTGGACATTGCCGGTTGCGATCATTAGAGAGAATGGGGTAAGTTAGTGTCACTGAAAAACGCCCCTGACCCTCTCTGTACGGAGTTTTTGACCCGTTCTAAGGCTCGGTCGTTCGATCTTCCGAACTCGGCCTGGCGGCCTCAGACAGCGGAATCTCGCCCCTTCG
>CAYGBW010000022.1:0-9391 GCA_964348185.1 uncultured Thermodesulfobacteriota bacterium
TTTGTCACCGGGGTTCCAGGCGAACTCAGACAACCGCCTCCTACTGAAAGTGTCACCAGGAGGAATCCCAAAATGAGGGCGATCACAAGCCGACCCATTCCGTTAGGGAATTCCCTCCCTGGCAAACCGGGGGTTGCCTCAGGGGTTTTCGAGTCTCCCTTGACCGCAGATGCTTGCGCAGTTGTGAGAGCCCGACCATTCATCATCATCGCAAAAAAAGGGGTGCGTGGATCAGCCATCGCTTTTTGGCCTCCCAGTTTCCTCAGACCTCCTCCTTCCACCCATACCTGCCGATCAGTTTGACAAACCGGCACCCTCCGAGGTTCTTTTCGATGAACCCCTTTTCCGTGTGAACGACCTTGAACAGATCCTGTAACCCAGCATCACCCACGGGAATCACCATACGTCCCCCGAGCGCCAGCTGATCTTTGAGAGGCGTGGGAACTTCTGGAGCTCCGGCGGTGACCATGATCGCATCAAAGGGAGCCTTCTCCTTCCATCCATAGGTTCCGTCAAAAATCCTGATCTCCACATTGTAGTAATTCAACCGATCCAGGATCCTGCGCGCCTTGGAGGCAAGATCGGTGACCCTTTCAATGGTGTAGATCTTTTCTGCCATTTCCGCGAGAATGGCTGTCTGATAACCCGAACCGGTTCCGATTTCCAGAACCTTCTCATGGCCCTTGAGTTCAAGAGCCTCCGTCATGAGAGCGACCATATATGGTTGAGAGATGGTCTGACTCTGCCCGATGGGGAGGGGATAGTCGTTGTAAGCCTGACCCTGGAGAGCTTCCTCCACGAAAAGGTGCCTGGAGATCTTCCGCATCGCCTCTATAACACGCTGGTCTTTGATACCCCGGGCAACAATCTGCTCGTCCACCATCCGGTTTATTGCCCTAGAGAAATCCATCGATCTAGGCCTAACCCTCCTCCTCGATTCGCTTCTTCAGTTCATAGAGCTTATTGATGGCCTCAATGGGGCTGAGGGTGTCAAGGGAAATTCGCCTCACTTCTGTCTTGACCCAATCCTCGTCTGAGGAAAAGAAATCGAGTTGGCCTGCGTGGGAGTCTTTTCCCCTTTTCAGGGCGAGTCGTGGGACCCCTCCTTTGGTTAGTTCACCTTTTTCCAGATTTCCCAGAATCTCTTTAGCTCGTCCGATCACCGCTTTGGGAAGACCGGCCAGACGAGCCACCTGGATGCCGTAACTCCGACTGGCACCTCCGGGTACGATCCTTCTCAGGAAGATGATCTCATCATTCCACTCCCTTACGACAAAATTGAAATTCTTGACCCGGGGCTTTGTAAGGGTCAATTCGGTGAGTTCGTGGTAATGGGTCGCAAACAGGGTTTTGGCCCCCAGACCTGGAGTATCATGGATGTACTCTGCGACAGCCCAAGCAATACTCAACCCATCGAAGGTGCTCGTCCCCCTTCCGATCTCGTCCAAGATGATCAGACTTCTCGGCGTCGCCTCACTGAGAATGCGGGCTGTCTCCATCATCTCCACCATAAAGGTCGACTGACCTCGAACGAGGTTGTCCGAGGCCCCTACCCTCGTGAAAATGCGGTCAACCACTCCAATGGTTGCAGATTCAGCAGGGACGAAACTGCCGATCTGAGCCAGCAGGACGATCAGGGCGACCTGTCGCAAGAAAGTAGACTTTCCGGCCATGTTTAGACCGGTGATGATCAGGAGCTGATTCTCCCGACAGTCACAGCACACGTCATTGGGGACAAAAACCTCAGAGGGACGAAGCTGTTCGACCACAGGATGGCGACCACCCCGGATAAGAATCTCTGTGCCATTATTCAGGCATGGCCGGGTGTAGTTATGATGATCCGCCACCTCGGCGAATGATGACAGGACGTCGAGGTGCCCGAGGTTCGATGCGGTCTGCTGAATCCTCTGGCCCTCCATGGAAACTCTCCCGCGGATTTCGTCAAACAGCTCGTACTCGAGCCGGTTTATTTTCTCCTCAGCTCCGAGGACCCGGGATTCAAACTCTTTGAGCCGCGGTGTGATGAACCGTTCAGCATTGGTGAGGGTCTGCTTTCTAAGGTAGTCCGCTGGAACCCGGTCGAGGTAGGTTTTGGTGATTTCGATATAATAGCCGAAAACCTGGTTGAAACGTACCTTGAGGGAGGCGATGCCGGTACGGTCCTTTTCCTCCTTTTCCAAGCGGGCAATCCATGTTTTGCCCTCCCGAATCACCTGTCTGAGTTCGTCCAGCTCTCTGCTGTAGCCTTCCTTGATGATCCCACCCTCTTTCAGCGTCAGAGGCGCATCTTCCCGAATGCTTTGTTCGATAACTTCCCCCACGTCCTGGAGATCGTCCAGGCCGGCTGAGATCTTTTCAAGAAGCGCTGTCTCAAACCCCCGAAGGACCTCCCTGATCTTTGGGAGCCTAGAGATAGACGTCTTCAAGGACAGAAGATCCCTCCCATTGGCCCGCCCCAGGGTGATCCGCGTATTCAATCGCTCCAAGTCGTAGACGTCTTTGAGAAATTCCCGAAGATCCAGACGCTCCATCTTTTTCTCGATGAGTTCTCCGACAGCATCGAGGCGTCGCTCGATTTCGTTGAGATCCAGGGAGGGATAGAGCAACCAGTGGCGAACCATTCTCGCTCCCATGGCCGTCACAGAGTCATCCAAGAGACCCAGCAGTGATCCCTTGACCCTTCCTTCGGTCAGGCTCTGTGTCAGTTCCAGATTTCGTCTGGTGGGTTCGTCGACCACCATGTAATCCCGGACGCGAAAATGAGTGATAGGTTTGAGATGGGAAAGGGTGGATCGTTGATTCTCCTTGATGTATCGAAGCGCCGCTCCCGCGGCCATCAAAACCCCTTCAGTGTTGGGTCCATCAAGGCCGGTCCCTTCCAGGGAATGGTAGTGTTCTTCGAGGGACAATCGTGCCTCTCTGAGATCAAAATAGGCATTCGGAAGGATGTTGAGAAAACCCCTTCCCATGGCCTGCTTCAAGGAATCGAATCCAGGAATCTGTTGTAGATTCGCCTGGAGGAGGATCTCCCGAGGATCGCTCCTCGCAGCTTCGGTTAGGAGGCTCTCAAGATTCTCCACCTGACAAACCTCGAACTCGCCCGTAGAAAAATCCAGGAGAGCCACCCCAAATCGACTTCCATTCTGGGAGATCGCCATGAGATAGTTGTTCGATTTCGCCTCAAGATTGTCACCGTCGACAGCGGTGCCGGGGGTAATGACTCGGACGACCTCTCTCCTGACAAGTCCTTTTGTCTGT
This sequence comes from uncultured Thermodesulfobacteriota bacterium, assembly GCA_964348185.1. GTDB lineage: Bacteria > Desulfobacterota > BSN033 > WVXP01 > WVXP01 > CAYGBW01. The sequence continues at coordinate 3,259 of CAYGBW010000022.1, forward strand.
TTTGGATCTTCGGTCTGCTCGCATATGGCAACTTTATAGCCCCGCTGAATCAGCCGGGCGATGTACGAATCCGCAGCGTGATGGGGAACGCCGCAGAGAGGCACACTCTCCTCCTCCCCCTTATTCCTGGATGTCAAAGTGATCTCCAACTCCCGGGAAGCCACCTCCGCATCCTCGAAGAACATCTCGTAGAAGTCTCCCATTCGGTAGAAGAGAATCGCGTCCGGATACTGGCTCTTGATCCGGAGATACTGTTCGATCATGGGGGTGCGCACGGCCATCTAATGATCCTCGAGGTATCCAGAAAATCAACTCCCAACTAAATTTAGCAGAATGAAGGGGAAAAGTAAAAACGAAAAGAACGAAGGGGGGTACATCGGTTTTCAGGGGTGAGGAGCCATGGGGTGCGGGAAGCTTGAATGCAACGTTTCACGCTGTGGTCCCATTGAAACGGCCAGAATGAATCTCTCCCTCTCCTTTCTCCTTCTTCTGTTCTATGGGAAAAGGGCGATTCCAGCCAAACCCTCCCTTTCAGGAAATCCGCACATGAGATTCATGTTCTGTACCGCTTGGCCAGAGGCGCCCTTGGTTAGGTTGTCAATGGCGCTGACAATGACTCCACTCCTGCCGTCATCGGCCACTTTCAAACCGATGTCACAGAAGTTCGACCCCCTCACGTCGGAGACGTTCGGATACTCTCCCCCGGGACAGATCCTAACAAAAAACTCCCCTTTGTAGAACCTCGAATATAGGGCCAGCACCCCCTCTGTATCTTGCCTCTGTTTAAGCCTCACATAGATGGTGCTTAGAATTCCTCGGTCCATAGGAACGAGGTGGGGCACAAAGACCGTGTAGACGGACTCCTGGGCGAGTTGGGTGAGTTCCTGTTCAATCTCAGGGCAGTGGCGATGCTCCAGCACCTTGTATGGCTTGAGCCCCTCATTCACCTCACAGTAGAGGCTTCCGAGTGTGGGGTCACGACCTGCCCCGCTTACGCCAGACTTGGCATCGATTACAATCTGAGAGAGATCCACTAGCCTCTCCTTTACCAGGGGGGCCAAGGCCAGGATGGCTCCTGTGGCGTAACAGCCGGGGTTCCCCACAAGGCGAGCCCTCCGGATAACCTCCCTGTTGAGCTCTGGAAGGCCGTAAACGGCCTCTCTGAGCAGGGTCTCGCATACATGGGGCCGATACCACTGTTCATACACCTGGGGATCTCTCAACCGAAAATCAGCACTGAGGTCGACCACTTTTTTCCCTCGCCTGTGAAACTCGGGAACCACCTCCATGGCCGTCTTGTGAGGAACCGCAGTAAAGATAAAGTCGGATTTTTCAGCGATCCTGTCAAAGTCAAGGGGCTCACAGATCAGATCGGTATGGGTCTTCAGAGCAGGGAAGACTCTGTCGATGGCAAGACCCTCATACCTTCGGGAGGTTAGAGCTGAAGCTCGGGCCAAAGGGTGTTGGAGGAGAATCCGAAGCAACTCCATCCCCGTATATCCCGTAGCCCCAACAATACCGACGTTGAGCATCCGTCTTTCTCCTTGGGAGGTTCGAATTGGTCAAAGCGTTTGACCCTCGCCTTCGGCGAGCTCGTTCGAAACGACAACGTTCAAATCGTTCGAGCCGTTTGAACGACTCAGGGTGATCGAGCGACTCGACCAACTTGAACAGCGTTTTGCAATAAAAAAGAGGCCCGGAGGCCTCCTGAATCTATCGCTTGGAGTACTGAAAGCTCGCCCGGGCGCCCCTCCTGCCGTATTTCTTTCTCTCCTTGACGCGCGGGTCGCGGGTGAGAAAACCCTCTTTCTTCAGGACATCACGGAACTCTGGATTAAACTCCAAAAGTGCCCTGGCGATTCCGTGCTTGATCGCTCCAGCCTGTCCGGACATCCCTCCGCCACGGACATTGGCGTAAACATCGAACTTTCCCAGGGTTTCGGTCACCTCAAAGGGCTGATTGATGATCATCTTGAGCGTTTCTCTCCCGAAGAACTCATCAAGGTTTCTCCTGTTCACCTCGAATGTACCCTCTCCAGACTGTAGCCAGACCCGGGCAATCGACGTCTTCCGCCTTCCTGTTGCGTAGTATTTCTCGACCATATCTCCTCCGTAACCCCAGGGGTCAGTCATCAGTAGTCAGTGTTCAAGCTCTTCCAGGATGGTCTCAAAATGCGCACTATCTCAGTCCCATAGCGATCAAGACGGCCCTTTTGAACCGTTCATCCCCTTTACCTTGAAGGTCAGCTTTTGGGTGTTTTGACAACTTTGGCTAATCCACGGTCACTGAAGACCGTCAACTGTATAAGAATTCCCCCCTGGGGATCATTGAATCGTCTACTCCAAACCCCCGTCTACACGGCTCAGATTTCCAGGGGTTGAGGCTGTTGGGCCTGGTGGGGGTGGTCAGGACCTCTATAGACCTTCAACTTCTTGAACATCTTTCTTCCAAGAGGATTTTTTGGAAGCATCCCCTTCACCGCTTCCCTCAGGACCCTCTCTGGTTTCGTGGCCAAGACCGCTTTCGCAGTTGTCGACTTCAGGCCGCCAGGATACCCCGTGTGGGAGTAGTAGACCTTCCGCTCCATCTTCTTCGCGGTTAACCGGATCTTGTCGGCATTGACCACCACAACAAAGTCGCCCGTATCGACGTGGGGGGTGTAGATGGGTTTTGTCTTCCCCCTCAGAATCCTTGCCAACTCAGTGGCCAACCGGCCCAGCACCTTTCCCGTCCCATCCACGAGGTACCAGGTTCGTTCAATCTCGTCTTTTTTCGCACTGAAGGTTTTCATGATTCCAGTCCCGTTATTCCGACATAGATTCAAAGATAAGAGATTGTCTTCCCATTGTCAAGACCAGCCCGCACCGCTGGCCCAACGTCGGCTAATTTCCCCAGCGTTCCACGGAGAATTGACTAATAAGCCCTTAACGGGAATGCCGCCGTCCCCAGCCACCCCTCTCTTCCAGGTACAGCAAAATGGGGCTGGCGACAAAAATCGAAGAATAGGTTCCCACGATAACCCCAATCAGAAGGGCAAAGGCAAAATCATGGATGACTCCTCCCCCAAGGAGGAAAAGAACCATCACCACGACAAGGGTCGTCAAGGAGGTGAGTAGGGTCCGACTCAGGGTCTCATTGATGCTTGCGTTGACCACCTCTTTCAACGCCTGTCTTCTCAGCTTCTTCACGTTCTCTCGAATTCGATCGAACACAACGATCGTATCATTGAGAGAATACCCAATGATGGTCAACAGGGCTGCGACAATCGGCAGAGTGAACTCCTTATTCGCCAGTGAAAAGACTCCGACGGTGATGATCACATCGTGGATCAAGGCGGCGACCGCCCCCAGGGCAAATCGAAACCTGAGCACGATGCAGAGGACAAGGGTGATAAGAACCGCCAGGAGTATCAGATAGGAGAGTCCGACAACGTCCTTGAGGAGGTAAGATGGAATCCCGATCGCTGCCACCATGAGGGCACTGGGCATCCACTTCATTTCGAATCGCCCCGATATGTACACGGCGATAAACAGGATGGCAAAAAAGAGGGCGAACAGGGCTTTGTCTGTCAGCTCCCGCCCGGCCTTGGGCCCCACCACCTCGACCCGGCGGATTTCCACGGTGCCGCGCCCCAACCGCTCCTCCAGACGGTCCTTAATCTCATGTGACAGCCTTTCCAGCCCTGTCTCAGCGATCTCAACCCGGATAATGTATTCGTTCTCCCCGGGGTCTCCAAACCGCTGCACCTCAGCCCCGCTCAGCTCGGCGGCTTCGAGACCGTTTCGAAGCTCTGAAACGCCCACCTGGGGAGGAACTTTCACCTGGATCAGGGTCCCCCCCTTGAAATCAACCCCCAGATTGGGGCCGCCATGAAAGATAAGGGAGAGGATACTGATGAGGATCAGAAGCCCTGAAAGCATTATGGCATACCGACTGAATCCAACGAAATTAATACGAATACCGGGTTTGATAAATTCCATCGACTCCCCCTGAAACATGCCAGAGAATACCCCAGATCGGGAATCTCCGTCATATGCTGATTCTTTTCATCCCGCCTTGGACAATCAGAAAATCAAAGATAAACCTCGAGACGACTAAAGCCGTGAACAGGCTCGCAATGATGCCCACCGTCAGAGTCACGGCGAACCCCTTGACAGGTCCTGTCCCAAATTGAAAAAGCACCAAAGCGGCGATCACCGTGGTGATATTGGCATCCAGGATGGTGAAACGGGCCTTGGAAAATCCTCCGTCAACGGCTGACCGTGGGGTTTTCCCCGTTCTCAATTCCTCCCGAATGCGTTCAAATATCAACACATTGGCGTCAACAGCCATGCCAATCGTCAACACGATGCCCGCAATGCCAGGAAGGGTCAGCGTTGCCTGGAGGCCCGCAAGAACCGCCAGAATGAAAACCATGTTGAGCATGAGCACCAAATCAGCGATCACCCCTGAGAGTTTGTAATAGAACACCATAAACAGGACAACGAGTATCCCGCCGATGATGACCGATTTCACCCCTCTCCGGATAGAGTCACCGCCCAAGGAGGGACCGACAATGCTCTGGTATCGGAATTCGACGGGAGCCGGCATGGCCCCTGATCTCAAAACGATCTGCAACTCCCTGACCTCCTCTACGGTGAACTGCCCCGTGATCTGCCCCCGGTCGGTGATCCTCGACCGGATAACCGGAGCCGATTGCACCTTTTCCTCCAGAACGATGGCGAGCCGTTTCCCAATATTCTTCCCTGTCAGGACACCAAACCGCCGAGCCCCCTTGGGGTTCAGCTCGAAATCGACCGCCAGCTTTCCATATTCGTCATATCCAATCCGTGCATCCTTCAGATCGGCCCCGGTCACCTTGGCTTCCTTCTCCAGAAGGTAGGCCACGGTCCTTCCATTCTCTTTTCCCATGAGAATGACGTTTCCCTCGGGGACCTTGCCACCATGACGGTCGAGGAGGCTCTGCGCGGTTGGAGCGGTTTCAATGACCATTTGAAAGCTCAGCTGCCCTGTTCTTTCGATGATCCTTCTTGCGGCTTCGGGATCTTCAATCCCCGGCAGTTCAATGATGATTCGGTTTCGTCCCATGGTTTGAATGGGAAGCTCCTTGACGCCCTCTGGGTTGATGCGTCTCTCAATGATCTCCCTGGCCTGTCTAACCGCCAAATCAAGGATCTGTTCCTTGACGTCATCCTTGAGGCTCAGGGTCAGTATTTTTTCGTCTTCCAGGGGCACGTCCTTAACCGTCCACTCGGGGTACTGTCTCTGAATCAGTTCGAGCCCCTGATCCCTGAACTCAAGAGAAAGAAATCGGATGACGATATCATGAGCCTCCGTTTTTTCAACCGAAGGGGCCCATATCTTTTTTGCCGTCAGGGAGCGCTTGATATCGTCCTTGATGCGAATGACTTCGTTCTCAACGGCCTTGTCGGCCCTGACCTCCATGTCAAGATGCATCCCCCCCTGGAGATCGAGGCCCAGAGAGATCTTTTTGGAGAACATGTCTGGCCATGAATCTGGAAGCTTCTTGACCAGGGTTGGGACGAGATAAATCAGGGCGACGACCGTCACGATCAATACCAGCAAACCCTTCCATTTCAGGCTTCTCTCCATGATTGGCATCCTCTTTATGTGTCAAGAATACGGGAAACCGATAAAAAGAATCCAAGACTTCCGGCTCCCATTGATCCGGAATCTTGGCATCGGGTTGAGATCGGCAGACCGAATCGTCCTCCTCTGCAACAAAAAGGCAAATTACCCCATATCCGTTGAAATTGCAAGACAGAAGAAAGACCTTACTCCGTGGGTGGAGTTTCCTGACTTCTCGCTTCGTGTTGACGGCCTTTTGCCGAAATTCCTTTGACGTGTCGAAGAAGTAATTTCAAATGTCAAAACCTTCACCCTGTTGAGTGGTGCCTCGCACTGGGGCGTAGGCCTTAATACTCCAAAGGTTAGCCCTATTGAGTGTCATCAAGAGGGTTACTCCACAGGGCAAGAATGTCAAATCAAACCCCAATGCCTAAATGTCAAAACTGCGAAATTCTTTTAAGAATCATATGGTTAAATGGCTTAAGCAATCGCCGACTCAGCAGTTCAGGCAAGTATTTAACCCTATTTGTCATTTGAGCTTTG
>CAYGBW010000023.1:0-12086 GCA_964348185.1 uncultured Thermodesulfobacteriota bacterium
ACTGGGCCAGTATCTCGTCCATGTTTTCTTTCCTTCAAGGGGGTTCAAAATCCAGTCGTACATTGCTGGAAAATACGCTACCAGGAGTGGCACCTCACGTCAATCAGTTTGATGGAGATTGGTTCTTGAGGAGCTACCTATGCAGCCATTATCAGAAATTCCGTGATGCAATAAGGGGTTTTCGCACAATGACGAGAGCGAACCCGAATGGGACAGGACCTTCGGTTTTGCGCACCAACTCCAGAATGACAAAGGGTAGCACGGAGCTCCAAGGGAATTGGAAAAGAGAGGCTGTGTTTTGCCAGTCTCACCAGTCAAGGAGACTGGGGGGCCACCCTTCTTCCTTGACTGGTGGACTGACTGTCAACTCAGCCAATCGAAAGGACGTACTCTGAAACCGGACGAGCCTCGTTTCATTGTTTCTTGCCTTTGTTTATTGCGTATCGGGCATAGGCCTGTGCCTTGGAGAAATGGGTCGTCGCATCGCTGTAATCACTCAACGTTTCAGCGGTGCATCCTTCCACGTATTCCCATTGAGCCTTTTGAATTTTCTCCACCAGACTCGCCTCTAGCTTATCCGTCCGAAGAAGGTCAGATGCCAGGGAAACGAGGTTGGCCGCACGGTTCTTCGTCGCAGTGGTTGTTTCCCTAGGGCTGCCTTTCAATTCAAGTTCCACGTATCCAGCATACCCCAGGAGTCCATCCCAGGGCCACGTCCCGCAAGGGTTCCCCGTGCTGACATCAACAGTTAGACCCTTGGGGAAAACGATGTTCGCCGTAATTGTACTACTCATCCGTGCGCTTCGGTCGTGCTTACAGGGGGACCGACCCGTTGAAGGGTCATCAACCCACTGATTCCCGTCCCAATAGGAATGGGTGCACATGATGTCCATCGCTACCCCAGGTGTGATCTTTCCAAGGTTTTGATTCACCAGTTCATATACGCTCGCGTAGCGATAGAAGCTATCCGGACTAGGGCCCCCTGGGACCCCTCGCTTGTTGGCTCCCTGCATCTTCTCCGTCAGAAAGTGATTGGTCGCAACCATGAAATCCTGCTCGCCGAAGTCAGTCGCCCGCCTGACGACTTGGTCGGCTGCCGTTGTCTCCACAACATACATTTGACTCTGCTTGTCAAGGAAAATATAGTTGTTTCCTCGGGATTTCGGTATATCGGCATTGAGGATGTAGTCCTTCGCTTCTTCTGCCGTGCTGCAACTCTCAAGGATTTTCTGGATCATCAGCATGTGGGCCATGCCGAATGCCCTGTCTATTCCCCGAGCTTTCGGACCGGTCTGACATGAAGCCGATAAGCCTTGATCATTCATGCCCCAATTGGCTGCCAATAGACCCCCCGTCGCCTGGGTCATGAACGCGTGTTTTCCCTCGGGGTAAGCGATCAGCACGAACTCATAAATGAATGGGTACATCGAAGAGTCCCTGTTCTGTGCGAACATGGGAGCCCCGTTCTGGGTAGCGGAGCCCCAGGCGCCGAAACTGGAACACGTGTGGACCTCTGCAGAGGGGTGAGCAAACCCCATTTCGAACCAGCAGTTGATCAACAATACGTCTCTGTAAGTGACGTCGTAGCCTGCTGCCTTTGCGCCGTCTGCCACGCCTCGCATCTCCTCCAGTAACTCAGGCGCAACTTTCTTTATCTGGGCTTCGTAGCGTGCCAGATCTCCCATGATGTGCTCGTCTGTTCTGAGAAAGGGCATCCCGTGGGCCATCATCCAAAACCAAGGCTTGGTCACCTCGACATAGTCTCCGGCTTGTTGCCCGTACTGATACCCCATATCATAATGAGACCCACTGACGTAAACAACGCGCCTAACATCAGGATGTGGAGGTGCGGCCTTGACATCACTTCCTGCACTTCCAAAGACCAGAGCAACCACTCCGACTACCATCAGGAAAACATACATGGTTTTTTTCATCTTTCCCTCCTTTTAAAGTTTACCGGCCTGAGTCCACGAGATTGAGGTAGACGTAGTCATACCTGTTGGTGCTCCCATCTTCATCTAGAATGAGGGCAACCGCGAGAGCAGGACCTGTTTTGTTCACGGGATATCCAAAGTAGTCGCCGTCTATATCCCCGTAGAGGGCGTAAGGGGAGCGAAAGTGACGAACCTCCCCATAATCTCCCCTCCTTTGGAATATCTCTTTCATCAAGGGAGTGATGTGACAAGAACTCGCGACATGGCGTGAGAATAAAGGAGAACCAGCCCGGTGTCAAGGGAAACCGTCGCAGGACCTGGGGGTTCGAGGTGATCGGGTGGATTGTGTGGGGAGAGTTGCCTGAGTATGGGGAGTCTGCGTGGCAATTGAGCGGGGGCCTTCGATAGACAGAGCCTTAACGCAACCGTATGGAGCGAGGCAAAAATAGGATCAGCTCAAGTTCCACTTAGACAACGAGTTTCAAAGGAATCAAGCAACTCATCCGGGAGCGGTTCAAAGAATTCCTGTGGAACTTCGAACGTCCCACGAGCTGAACCGGGGACTCGCTCTGAAGCGGGTGGCCGTATCGGAACAAGACGGGCCACCGGTTCGCCGTAGCGAGCGATTATGATCTCTTCTCCCGAGGCGATGAGTCGTGACAAATGGGTCTTGGCTTCGTGTAGGTTTACCTGACGCATGGTATCTCGCTGATGGGATAAACTAGACTAAGTTTAGTCCAGACTGCATGGACTGTCACCTGGCTGTTGCCCAAATCTTCTCGCGGTTCCACCTTGTCGTCTCTACCCTTGGCCCGACCCCAGAATCACAACGGGCATCCCCTGGCCCATCGTCCAAACCCAGGGTTTGGTCACCTCGACATCGTCTCCGGCTCGTCCGGGTACGGTGAAAGCGCCTCGCTAGCCGAGTTTTCCCAGAATCCTCCTTGCGATGATGATCTTTTCGATCTCTTTGGTTCCCTCATAGATCTCCAGCACCTTTGCAGCTCTGTAGAACCGTTCGATGTCATGATCGTTGAAATATCCATACCCTCCGTGAAGCTGCAGGGCTTCGTCAACGACCTTGACGGCCACGTTGCAGGCAAACCACTTGGCCATGGCAACCAGCTTCGTGTCTATCATACCCTGGTCAATGCACCAGCAGGCCTTGTGGACAATGGTCCTGGCCGCTTCGATCAGGGTGGCCATTTCGGCGATTTTGGATTGGGTAATCTGGAAAGTCCCAATGGGTTGTCCGAACTGCCTCCGCTCTCGGACATGCTGAAGGGCCTGGTCCAGAGCACCTTGGGCAAGACCGACCCCGTGGGCAGCCACATAGGCTCGGGACCGGTCAAAAAACTGCATCAACTGGGGAAACCCCTCTCCTTCCACTCCCAAAAGGTTGTCCGTGGGAACCCGAAGGGTGTTGAAGTAGACGTTGGCCGTGTCTGAGGCCCTCAATCCCATTTTCCCTTCCATTCTGTCAGCCTCGTAGCCTTCCCTGTCGGTCTCCACAATGATGATGCTGTGCCGTTTTGATCGCGATGGAGCTTCGGGGTTGGTCAGGCAGTAAACGAGAAGGAAGTTGGCAAGGGTCCCGTTCCCGATCATCACTTTGCTTCCATTAATAACATAGGAATCCCCTTCCTTCCGGGCCGTGGTGACAGCTGAAGCCGTATCACTACCCGCATCAGGCTCGGTAATGGAAAAGCCCATGATCGAATCCCCGGTGGTCAGGGGCGGGAGGTACCGCTTTTTCTGTTCCTCAGTACCGAAGAGCAGGATGGCTTCTGCCCCAAAAGTGACCGAACAGAGTTGCTGCCCCAGCCCTGGATCAACCCTCCAGAACTCTTCGAGAATGATCGCGTGTTCCAGAAAACCGAGACCGGCTCCCCCGTATGCTTCGTCGATGAATACGCCGACAAACCCGAGTTCACCACCCTTCTTGAGAAGTGACAGGGGAAACGTTTCCGTGATATCACATTCCCTGGCGATATCCCTGAACTCACCCTCTGCAAAATCCCGGGCTGCCTTTCGAATGTCCTTCTGTTCATCGCTGAGTTGAAAGTCCATTATTGTCTCTCCTGAGTGTAATGAACTTGCCGCAGACGCACGGCGACATCCGCGGACAGATCTTTTGCCAATTTGGGGAAAGTAAGGGGCGGGAGATTTGAGGCTCATCCATACCGGTACTGAACGCCAAACTCGCCTCGGGGATAGACCCAGGTGACCGAACCGTAGATGCAGGCGATCATGCAGGTCCCACACTCCAGGCAGCCGGCAAATTCGACCTGCATCTGCCCGCTCTCTTCGTTCAGCTCGTAGAGATGGGCCGGGCAGGAGTAAATGCAGAACCGTTCCCGACAGGTCTTGCACGTTTCCTGGTCGAGGGTGATGTGGCTTTCTGTGTCGTTCTTGAAAGCGTCGATGGCGAGTTTTTCTTCGATTTTCATGACGATTCCTCTGCTAGAATTCTTCCCTTCCGTCCAACCCATTGAGGGGCCTTTCAATTAGAAAGAGACTTTAGTATGCCAAATTCGAAATCCGAATATCTATACACAGCGACAAAAATATCTGCGTATGATCCAAAGGAGCCGACTTTTTTCTGTAGGGGCGGGCTTTATGCCCGCCCGAAAAGCGCAATCGAAAGCCCCGCCATGGGCGGGCATAAAGCCCGCCCCTGCGGGTAAGAGTTTCTCTTTCCCCAGGAACTGTGTGCAAATGATAAAGTCGCCGCGTATAAATCCGAAACAAACTCTAATGTCAAATGACCGAAATTCAAAACTCGGTTCAGGAGATCTGGATTTGTTTCGCGTTTTAAATCTTATGGTTCGGAGAGGGGTTGTCCCTAGCCCTCAAAACCAACGCCTCGAGCGCAATAACAGTTTACACTCATACGCCCCTCAACCGCCAGACGTCTTTGATCCCCTGAAGGGTGAGAAAGCTCTTTCGCAGCTCCCTGAAGGCCGTGGAGAAGAGCCTCTCTTTTGGGGCTTCGTCGATACACATCAGCTTTTCGAAGAGATCGCAGATGGATTGGGGGTAGAGGGAAAAGAGCCTGGGATTCTTCAGGATCTCGACGGAACGGCGGAACGCTTCCATCTCCTTGATGATCACGCTCCCATTCAGGAGCGCTTCGTAGTGGGAGAGGGTGGCGGCTGAGAAGTCGTTCCTCTCTTTGGCCTTCTTGATCGTTTCTCCGGCCAACACGCCGGAGATCATGGCGTACTCCATGCCCCGGACCGTAATGAGCATGTTGAGGCCGAAGCCGGCAGCATCTCCTACCAGAAGCATTCCATCGGTGTAGAGGCGGGGTTTATTCTGGATTCCCCCTTCTAGGATCAGATGGGCCGAGTATTCGACCATCTCCCCTCCGTCGATGAGCCGCTGAATCTCTGACCGGGCCTTGAACTCGTCGAGGAGCTGATAGACCTCCTGACGGGGCTCTTTCTGGTTGAGTGCGCCAAGACCCGTAACCAAACCCAGGGAGAGGCTGTCCCGGTTGGTATAGAGAAAGCCACCGCCCATCATGCCTTTGGTGATGGTTCCGACAAAGAGCTGGGCTGCTCCCTGGTCTGGCCCCAAATTGAAACGGTCCTCGATCTTCTCCCTGTCCAGGCGGATGATTTCTTTAAACCCGATGGCAAAGTCCTCCGGCTTGAAGGGTTCTCTGAGCCCTGCTCTCTCTGCCAGAAAGGAGAGGGCCCCATCAGCGGCCACAACCACCTCTGCCGGGATCTCTTCATCCCCCGCTTTGACACCGACCACCCGCCCCTTGTCCGTCAACAGGTCGTCTACCCGCTTCTGGGGGATCACAAAGACCCCCCTCTCTCCAAGTTTTTCAGAGAACCAGCGGTCGAATTTTGCTCGGAGGATCGTGTAACTCGGGTAGGGGGGCTGGTTTCGTCTCTCACTGTCATGACAGAAAGACGTCGAGTTCCTCTCCCCCATAAGGGTGAAAATCTCCCGGACCACACGCCTCTCGAGAGGAGCCTCACCCCAGAGGTCGGGGAGGAACTTTCTGACCGGTGCGACGTAGATTCTTCCGCCGGTGACGTTCTTGCTCCCGGGGAAATCACCCCTCTCAATCACCACCACCACCAGGCCCGAGTCGGCCAGAGCGTAGGCACAGGAGAGCCCGGCAAGGCCACCCCCGACAATCACCACGTCGATTTTTTCCATTGTGTCTTCATCCCTTCAGCACAGTACCAGCGCCTTCGTTGCAGATCTCGTCTCAATAATAGATTCTGTAAGATGGATAAGGGTAAAAGGAAAAAGGACAGAGGATTTAGGAAATAGAAAGTCCAAGATCAAAAGTAATCCTCATTTGACCTTTTCCCTAGATTTCCGATTTTATTTTGGCGATCTCCTCCCTGAGTGCGGGAATCACCTGCATCATGTCTCCAACCAGTCCGTAATCGGCGTAATTGAAGATCAACGCATTGGGATCGCTGTTGACGGCAACCACGGTTTTGCAAGTCTGAATACCGAGGGCATGGTGGACAGCGCCTGAGAGACCAAAGGCAAAATAGAGTTTGGCTGAGATGTTCTTCCCACTCTTACCGATCTGGTCATTGACCTCCCACCATCCGTTGTCCACCACCGAGCGGGTGACCCCAACGGTAGCTCCCAGGACATCCGCCAGTTCCCGTACGATCTTGAAATTCGCCGGGTCTTTTATTCCGCGTCCCACGCCGATGACGATCTCCGCTTCGGACACGTCGACCTTTTCTTGGCCTGCCTTTTCAACGCCCTCAACTCTCTGACGGATCTCGCTCTGCGAGAGGGGTGACGGGGACCGAATCACTTCAGCCGATTTGTCTCCCCCCTCCACAGGAAAGGTATTGGGCCGAACCGTTGCCATCTGAGGGAATGAATCGGGAATCGAAACCTGACAGAATACCTTTCCCCCGTAGATGGGCCGGGTGGCGACCAGTCTCCCGTCTTCGCCTATCTCCAGATCAGTGCAATCCGAGGCCAATCCGGTTTGTAACCGCATGGCAACGCGGGGGAAGAGATCCCTCCCCATGGATGTGGACCCGGCCAGCAGCACGGAAGGGGTGTGCTCTCTGGCAAGGGTTGTCAGGGCCTGTGTATATCCATCGGCAGTGTAGGGGGCGAGTTTTTCATCGTCGATGGCATAGACTCGGTCCGCATAGGGTTTGATCCCCTCCACGGCGGACTCCGTTCCTCTCCCGAACAGGAGCGCCCCAACTGCCCCTCCGGTTCCTTTGGAGAACTGACAAGCCGCGCACAACAGTTCAAGGCTCACTTTTCGAACCGCTCCGTCGACATGTTCCACAAACACCCAAATGTCTTTTGCCATAAGGATCTCCTTTCGGGCAGCCTACAGGGCCTTTGCCTCTTCTTTGAGCAGGGTCACGAGGTGCTTCACGTTTTCTGGAAAATCCGCTTCCACCATTTTGGCCGCTGATCGCTGGGGCGGGGCAATATACTTGAGAATCTTGACTCTCTGGCCCGGCTCGCCCACCTCCCTCGGATCCACGCCCAGGGTCGCGAGATCGACCTTTCGTACCTGGGCCTTCATGGCCTTCATCATCCCCATTACTTGAGGAATCCTCGGGATATTCAATCCTTTTTGCGCTGTCAGGAGCGCAGGAAGGGGACAGAGGATGTGTTCTTTTCCCCCTTCGATCTGACGGGATACCTTTGCCGACTTGCCATCCTGGGCAACGTCGATACCGAGAACCGAGGTCACGTGAGGAAGGTTCAACAGTTCTGCTACGGCTGGACCCACAATACCCGCATCTTCGTCCATGGCCTGCCGGCCGCACAGGATCAGGTCGTAGGGCTCATTCTTGAGGAAGGCTGCCAGAGTCCTTGCGATTCCGAAGGGGTCGGACCTTTCAAGGGCTGGATCGGTGATCTGGACCGCATCGTCCGCGCCCCTGGCGATACCCCGTCGGAGAGCATCGATTCTCCGGTTGTCCACGGTTACGACGGTCACCTTTCCGCCGAACTGTTCTTTCAACTTCACCGCCTCCTCAATGGCCACCTCGTCGAAGAAGCTTGTGAAGTACTTATTCTCAATGTCCAGTTCTGACTCAGACGCGACCTTGACGACAGCCTCTGTGTCAGGGACGTATTTCACCAGAACGTAAAGGTTCATGAGCGTGTCCTCCCGAAATAGACCGATCTACTTCTTGAGATACATCCTCCCCAGATAGTCTTTTAGCACCTCGTGGGTCCCCCCTCCGTAGAGCGCATACATCGCATTTTTCCAGTATCTCTGCGCAGGGTATTCGGTGCAGAACGCGTTTCCCCCGTAGATCCGCATCGCCTCTTCAACGGTCGTTATACATAACTCCGTGGCGTGGAACTTGGCAGCCATGCAAAGCTCAACAAGCTCCCTGAAGCTGACCCCGCAGGTTTCCGGGTTTTCAATCATCCAGGCACACTTGTAACACTGGGTTCGAGCGGCCTCGTACCAGGCCCAGCATCGGGCGAATTTTTCCCGGATGAGCTGGTAGGTTCCGATAGGATTGCCAAAGGCGATTCTGTTGTTCGCATATTCTCGGGCGTCTTCCAAGGCGGATTTGGTAATGGCCAGAGCGCTTATTCCTGTCATGATACGGACTTCATTGAGTATTTCACCCGCATATTGGACCCCTTTGTTCAATTCTTCTCCCAAGAAATTCTCATCCGGGACGAACACATTGTCGAAGACCAATTCGCCCGTGGGGGCACACCGTCCCCCGACCTTATGGAGGATCTGACCCGGGACAAAACCATCTCGATCATCCGTTTTCTTTTCCACCAGAAAGAAATTGAGGCCTTTGAGCCCTTTTGAGGGATCGGTTGTGGCCATAATGGTTGCCACATCAGCCAAGGGTCCCTGTGTGACCCACTGTTTCGTTCCGTTGATCCGCCATCCGCTGTCGACCTTTGTCGCCAGGGTCCTCGTACCGGCCAGATCAGATCCGGATTGGTCCTCTGTAAAGCAGATAACACATTTTTTCTCGCCTTTGATGGCCGGGACCAGGAGCCGCTGTTTCACGGATTCATCGGCAAATCGCTTGATGAAATAGGTTCCCATCAAGACCTGCATGGCAGTAGCCATTGCAAAACCCAGGGGCCCCCTGAAGAGTTCCTCATAAAAAATCATCTGGTTGATGACCGGCTGGTTCATGCCGCCGTACTTCTCTTCATGGCGAAGGCCCAGCCAGCCGAGGGAGGCAAACTCCTTCCAGATGTCTTCGGGCCACTCCTCGTTCTCATCGAGTTCCTGGGCCCGGGGCATGACCAACCGCTCAATGGTGTCCCTGATGGTCTGTCTGAAAAACTCCTGCTCTTCTGTGAAGGTAAAGTCAAGGGCCATGGCGCAAATCTCCTTTCTCATTACTCCATAAAAACGCTATATGAACATCCCCTGCGCACCCGTCGCCCTGCAGAAATGGTCCGTGAGACAGGACATTCACTCGCCTTCGCCAGGATGCCCCGTGCGGAAGCACGGGGGGGAATGGCGAGAGGCGACCGCGGCGTAGCCCGCAGGGCGAAGCCGGGTTTACCTCGCCATAGCTTTGCGACGGCGGGTGGCTTCGGCGCAGTTGCGCTTGGCTTTGCCACAGATGCCCCGCCCTGTGGGCGGGGAGCTTCACTCTCCTACGGGGCGGTCCTTCAACGCGCAAGGTCTCATGCGATCCCATCATCGAGGTTTCCTGGCGGTTGAGACGGTGTTGCTGGATCCTCGGGGGAGTAGAGGCTAAATGATCTGCCGCTGTTTGAAGTCCTTGAGCTGGTCAGGGGTGTATCCGAGGGTTTCCCCATAGATTTCCTCATTTTGAGCTCCGAAACGGGGAGGGAAGCTGAGTTCAAAGTTGACAGATCTCAGATACTCGGTCGTCACAGGTGGAGGGGAGAGGGTCAGGGTTGTCCCGGTGACGTCGTCTTTAGACCGAATGAGGACATCTCGAACAAAGGGATCCTGAGCCACCTCCTCGATGGTGTTCACCTTTGAGACGGGGATGGTCGCCCTGACAAAGATATCGATCCACTCATCAGTGGTTTTGGTTCTCATCACCTCGCTGATTTCCCGGTTTAGCCGTTCCACGTCGGCAATGCGTCCTGCGTTTCGCTGGTACTCGTCCTTGGCGAGATGTTGGAATTCAGCCATGGCGATGAGGGTATTCCACTGTTTGTCATTCCCCATTGCCAGGTAGAGATACCCGTCTTGGGTTGCATAGACCGATACAGGAGCGAAGAACTCGTGGGTGTTCCCCCTCCGGGTGATCTTCTTGCCAAAGCTCTTGGTCAGGGTGATGGGGACCGTCGACCACGAAACGGTGCTCTGAAACATGGAGACATCGATCCGGCTCCCCTCGCCGGTGACTGCTCTCTTGTAAAGAGCCTTCATCAATTCCCCAAAAGCGTGTTCGCTGGCGCCCATGTCGGCAAGGGGGATGCCCACCACCTGGGGGGCGCCGTCCTGCTCCCCTGTCAGTTCCATCAGTCCCCCCCTCGCCTGAAGGACCGGATCGTAGGCCCCTTCATTGCTCGTCGGGCCAAAACCGGTCAGACCGAGCCAAATGATATCCTTCTTGATCCCTTTCAGGGTTTCGTAGTCGATCCCAAGCTTGGAATAGTTGCGGGGGAGCTGATTGGTGGCAAATATGTCTATATCCAGGGTGAGGAGAAGTCTTCTCAGAATTTCCCGGCCCTCGGGCGTGGAAAGGTCAAGAGTGAGCGCCTTCTTTCCCGAATTGATCGCCAGAAAATAGGAGAACATCCGATCCTCGTTCAGGACGTTGTCGCCGATTCGCCTGTTGGGATCGCCATAGACAGGATGCTCCAAACGGATGACAGTGGCTCCCTGATGGGCAAGCCTCCAGGTCAGATAGGGAAGGGTAGTGGCCTGTTCGAGGGCAAGGACGGTTATTCTCTTGAAAATGTCGACTTCAGTCATTGGATGACCCCCATTGTCTTGGATCGGGTTGGATCGACGGCCAAACGGGTTGGGGAAAAGCTTGATTGGGATTTATGGACAAAGTCTCCAAGAGAAATATTTCACTATACACATAACCCCACGGGAGGGGATTGTCAAGGATTTTTGAGAAGAGAGGGCTTTCAGGGGAGAAAAGGGCAAAGGACCAGGGTGAGAGGTCAAAGGGGAGAGGTTCAAGGACAAAGGCTTAAGGGAAAAGGTTAAAGGAGAAAGGTTCAAGGACAAAGATTCGAGCATAAAGGCTCAAGGAGAAAGGTCAAAGGGTTTAAGAGATGGGTCAGAACGGTTTATCCCCTTGTCTCTGATTCCTTAACCTTGTGCCTTTAGCCTTTCGCCTTTGACCTCGTCTTTCAACCTTTTCCTGAACGGGATAGGGCCAGAGATTCAGGCGGTTTTCTCAGCCCTTTCCTCTTTGGGTTTGGAAGGACTCGGTTTTTCGGGTTGTTTCTCACTGGGCTCGGCTTTTTTTCTGCTTTCGGAAGGGTAGTCGTTGACGTAGAACCCGGATCCCTTCAGAATGAAGTTGGATGGGGAGAGGATCTTCCTAGCCTCGCCCAGACACTTCGGGCAGTTGGCCCGATATACTTCATCGATTCGATGAAGAACTTCAAAAATCTCACCGCACTCAAGACACTGATACTCGTACACGGGCATTTTGTCTCTCCAAGCCTCCTGTCCGATTAGATTCTTTCTCCATAAATGTCTGGTCGAAGATCCCTTCTGAGCTTCTTGAGCGCCTGGTTTTCGATTTGTCGGATCCTTTCCCGGGAGAGATTGAGGGAATCTCCGATCTCCTGAAGGGTCGCGGGTTCATGGGTCATGATTCTCTTTTCGATCACGTACTTTTCTTTCGGGCTTAAGCACTCCAGGGCCCGAGAGACGACGCGTTTCCGGTGGCTCTCCTCCTCCATGTCGGCAACCAACTCCTCTTGATTGGGCCCCTCGTCAGCCAGCACGTCGAGATGGGTGGTTTGACGGTCTTCATCCAGAGCCGCGTCAAGGGAGAAGTCTCTCCGGCTCATTCGCTGTTCCATCTCAATGATATCATGGTCCTTCACGTTCAGGGCTTTTGCGAGAACCTGAACGTTGTCCTCTCCCCACTGTCTGGATTCCACCGCCCTTTTCGTCTTCCCGAGGGTATAGAAGAGTTTCTTCTGTGCCTGGGTGGTTCCGATTTTGACCACACTCCAGGT
>CAYGBW010000024.1:0-38048 GCA_964348185.1 uncultured Thermodesulfobacteriota bacterium
AGGGATACATCGCTTCCACCACCTCGGACCGGATCGGTGTGGTCGCACTATAGTCGAGATAGATCGATTTCATGGTTCCTTTATGATTATACCAGGTAAACGACGATTGCCTAGGGGCACTGGTTTTGAGGTTTGGAATTTCAAATCCCTCAAAGGAGAATTTCCGCCTGAAAAAGGGATCCTCCCCTTTGCCGGGGACACGAATATCGAAGCAGCCACGGTGGGCAGCCTAGAACTGAACCTCCATTGCGTTGAAAGGGCAGACGGTGACGCACATCTCACAGGCAATGCATTTGGCCCTCTCAAAGCTCACCAGCATTTCATCCCGGTCTACGGAGAGCGCATGGGTGGGGCAGAGAGACGTGCAGGCCGTGCAATGGGTGCAACGGTCTTTCAGCCACCTCAGGTCTTTTGAAAGCCGTTCGGTCACCACTCCAACCCTTGCGAGATATTCCATCCCCCTGTCGAGTTGCTTTTTCTTGCCCGTAAGCTCGAGCACTAACATCCCCTCTTCTTGGGGCGTAATATGACCTCGAAGGATATTGACCATGAGATCGTATTCTTTGATCAGGTTGTAGGTGACAGGCTGATCCGTCAGGTAAGGGGGAAACCGGAGTACCACTTTTGTCGTTGTCATGAGGAATCCTCCCCTTCAGTGGGTTCGGGCGGTCCTGGGCCAGAACCCCCTCGCTCTATAACCCAAGACCCCCAATCCCCCTGGTCTCTTATACCGCTTTCCTAACTCTGACGGGTTTTTCCTGAAGTCCTTTGAAGACAATTCCAGAATCCGCTGAGGGAAGCTGCTGGACGCATTCAGTCAGAAGGAACTCACCCTTCTGGATCCAATCCTTCAACATACCAGCAATCTCCTTCCCCCTGGCATAGCTTGAGAGGCCAGCCGTCGGGACTTTCTTCCCATCGATTGAGATCTCGCCGCTCTTTAACTGAGCGTAACTCACCTCTGCCAGGCTCCCGGTCTCTCGTTGAGGATAGGTCTCGCTGTAGTCCACAACCTGAGCCACCAGATCCTCATCGCGGACAGCCGCGTGAACAAGAACCTCCTCATCCAGTATCGGGATGGGAACACCAATACCCACCGTGAGGGTCACCCCATAGCCCTTGAAAGACGCCCCCCGAAGCCATCTCGGATCCATCTGTTTCAGATCACCAATCACGGCGATGGTTCCGGCAGGGACTTTGGGAACGCCGAGATCCGTTCTTGGGACACAGGGGCTGTGCTGCGTGCCTTGCCAGACAACGTACCCCGTTCCTCCACCCAGAAATATTCGGGTTCCAATTCCAATCGTGCGGTAGAGAGGATCACAGAGCAGCGGGCTTAGCTGGCCTGCACTGCAGTAGTTCGCGTTCCCCAACCGAGGCTGTAAAACTCCCATATAGGTGTAGATGGCCCGATCGGACAGATTAACGGCGACGTTATAGTTCTGATAAGAGTTTCTCGGGTTGAACAGAACCGCTTCATTCATGTCCGCGAGACCGATCCGTGTGTCGAGGGCCTTCCTTGGATAGCAGTCGGTTCCGTATGCCGTCGCGCTCAGACGGACCTCCTTGCCAGCGACCAGTTCCTCGATCACATGTCCTCCCCCATAGGCGAATTTCCCTGGAAAGACCGCGTTCTTGGGATCATCGTCAGGAACGGCTGTCGCTCCGAGCAGGATATCCACAGCTGCAAAACCTGTGTAAACCGGCACGTCGTTCAAATAGGCCTTACCCCCCCCAAGCTTGATCCTGGGTTTTGCGTGACCCACATTGAAATAGGCGCCGGACGAGCACATGGGACCAAAGGTCCCTGTGGTCACCACGTCGACCGCTTCTGCGGCCTTTTTTGCTCCCTTCTCTTTCACAAAATCGATGACTTCTTCTCCGGTGAGTACCAGAGCTTTTCCCTTCTTTATCTTCTCATTGATTTCTTGAATGGTTTTCATGTATCTCCTCCTGAAAGGCCAGGCACCCACAGGGTACCTCTGCACGAGATTGATTACAACAGTCCATGCTCACAAGATCCCTTAGCGCCCCCCTGTGGGGGGAATCCATGATCCATACCACAACCATCACCTGCCTTTCCTGGAGTCAGCCCTCATCCCCATTCGACTTCAGATCTTCCCCCGCTTTGCTCACCTCGCGTGTCGAATGAACGGGTTCGGGATTGAATCAAAAAACCGAATATAGCTTTCCTGTTTCAGAGAATTCAAGTGCCTCTATCTGGGAGTTTCCTGAGGTGGGGAAGAGCCTTCTGAGGAAATCAAGAGACCACTGGCGGGAATGGGCAGTATCAACGCCCGTCACCCGAAATCCGCCTTCCTTTCCCTGTCCCTAGCGCTCAGCAGGGGGGTCACTCCTTCAATGCCACCCCACATCTCCCCTGGGTCCTGCATGTCCATTTCCATGTCGTCACCTCCCCCTGTTCAGGGATAACTCAGTTTTTACCACAGCGTGGCATAGATTGTCAAGAGGTTTTTTGAGAACTCGAAAAAGTTCACCCTTCCCTCATCAAAGGCCTTTTTCGGCAATTCTAAAGCCTCGGGTCGAACCCCGTATCTTGAAGACTAGGGTCATGCTTCCCACTCATTCTATTCTTCGAATCGTTCCGTCGCTGCGGATACCAACGATGACCAAGTCAACCAGATTGACAAAAAGACCATTCTCCACGACTCCTGGGATGTTGTTCAGCGTCAATTCCAGGCCCTTTGGGTCCTCAATGGACGGAAATCGAACATCCACAACGAAATTGCCCTGATCGGTAATTACTGGGCCGTCCTTGTTCACCCCGGCCCTCAGGACGGGGCTCCCTCCCATACTTTCGAGACGGCGGGTCACGGGTGCCAGCGCCATGGGAATCACCTCAACAGGGACGGGACACTTCTCTCCCAGGTAACGCACAAGCTTTGAATCATCGACCACCGTCACAAAGTAATCTGCCAGGGAGTCGATGACCTTTTCTCTTGTGTGGGCGGCTCCGCCCCCCTTGATCAGATTTCTTTGGGGGTCTACTTCATCCGCCCCATCGAGAGCGATATCCACCCGTTCCACATCATCAAGGGCTCGAACAGGGATTCCGCTACGGCGAGCGAGGCCAGCGGCCTGATAGGAGGTTGGAATCCCGAGGATTCTCAGGCCCTCCTCCCGGACCCGTCGCCCGAGTTCTTCAATGGCATGGGCGACCGTTGAACCGGTGCCGAGTCCCACAACGGCCCCATCTTGTACCAGTTTCGCAGCCTCTCTCCCTGAGAGTCGCTTTGCCAACCCGGTCAGATCACTCATGGGATTCTTCCACCCTTTACAATCAGGATCTCTCTCAGGCTACTGAGTATTCAGGATTTTGTCAAACCCTTTTCTCCCAGGACCAAAGCCACAGAGAAAGTGAAATACTGACCCCTGACGCCTGAACGCCTACGATTCAAGCGATCCCAGTTTCCCCCTCGGCCGGAAGTGTAATCTGATCGGGGTTCCCTCAAAGCCGAATCGCTCCCTGATCTGATTCGTCAGATACCTTCGGTAGGAAATCTGTATGGCTCTGGGATCATTGACAAAAGCCACAAAGGTTGGGGGTTTTTTTGACGGTTGGGTCAGAAAGTAGATTCTGGGTCTTCTGCGGTGGTGGACGGGGGGCGGGAACTTCTGGATCGCTTGGCGGAGAAAGGCGTTTAACTGACCTGTCGGCACCCGTTTCCGGTGTTCCGTGGCAACCGCGTCAATCAGATCGAGGGTCTTCCTGATCCTCAGACCCGTCAAGGCAGAGACAAAAACAATCGGCGCGTAGTGGAGATGTTTGAGACCCTCCCGAATGTCCCTGACATAGGTACCGACGGTGGTATTATCCTTTTTCCCTAGATCCCATTTGTTCACCGCAATGACGCACGCCCTTCCCTTCTCATCGATCAAGCTCCCGATTCGGGCATCCTGGTCTGTTACCTTCTCCAACCGATCGAGGAGAAGAACAGCGACATCGCAGCGATCAATGCTCTTCAAGGCCTCAACCACACAATACTTCTCGAGTCGCAGACTGATTTTCTTCTTTCTCCGAATTCCTGCCGTGTCAATGAGGAGGTACCTTCTGGAACCGATTTCAAAGGGGGTGTCGATAGCGTCCCGGGTCGTACCGGGCTGATCATGAACAAGAACCCGCTGCTCGCCAAGGATTCGATTGACCCAAGAAGACTTTCCCACGTTGGGTCTTCCAACAACGGCAACCCGTATTCGCTCCTCATCGGGTTTGGGCTCGGATTCGGGAAGCTCCCTAACGATTTCTCCAAGCAGCTCTTCGACGCCATATCCGTGAGACGCCGAAACAGAAAAGATCCGATCAACCCCAAGGCCATAGAAATCGAAAACCCTTCCCTCGTGATGGGGGCCATCGATCTTGTTCACACTGTAAATCGCCGACTTAGGCTGAGCCCGGAGAAGTCGGTCGATCTCCCGATCTGCCGGAGTTAGGCCCTCTTTGCCGTCCATAAGGAAGAGAATCAGGTCCGCTTCGTCAAGGGCGAGCTGAATCTGCTCGCGAATCTGTAGGGGAAGCCTCTCCCTTGAGACTGGCTCGAATCCCCCTGTGTCAATGATCGTAAAGCACCGGTCATCGTACCAGGCCTCCCCATAGTTTCGATCCCGAGTGACGCCGGGCTCGTTTTCTACGATAGCTTTCCTCCTGCCAATGATGCGATTGAACAGGGTCGACTTGCCCACATTCGGACGTCCCACAATTGCAACGACGGATTTCATGACACGGACCCTAGGGGAACCCTTTTGGAGACTAAAGGCCGACCTTCGGAACCGAAAAAAACCTCAGATCCTTCCCTGAAAGCTGACCTCTGCCCCATTTTCATTCTTCCTCCCTCTCTGACCCCAGGTATTTTCCAAGGATTTGGAGGGTCTTCTCGACAGCTCCTTGATTGCTCTGGATGGCTCGGAAGGCGGCACGGCTCACTCGAGCGTAGTAAGATCGATCCTTGAGGAGCCTTTCGGCCACCTCAAAGAGCTCCTTTGGGTTCCGGACCTCAATTCCCCCCCCTTCTGCCTTCATGACCTGGGCGATCTCGCGAAAGTTCTCCATATGAGGTCCAAATATCACAGGCTTTCCAAAGGCGGCAGGCTCAAGGATATTGTGGCCTCCACCGGGAACAAGGCTCCTCCCCACGAAGATCACGGTGCCAATGCTGTACATTCTCTCGAGTTCTCCCATGGTATCGAGTAGAATGATTTCACCTGAGAATTCCTCTCTCTCCATCTGGCTTTTCCGAACCCAGAGCCAGTCATTCTTTTCCAAAAGCTTGATGACCTCGTCCAGTCTCTCCAGATGTCTCGGTGCCAGGATCAAGATCAGGGAAGGGTCGATTCGTTTCAATTGCCTGAAGGTCTGCAAAATGAGCGCTTCTTCTCCCCGATGGGTGGAACCCGCAACAAAGAGGGGCTGCTTTCCCTGGATGTGAAGGGAGTTCCTGATCTTTCTCTGCTCTTGCTGGGACAGGTGAAGGACAGGTCTGTCAAACTTGAGATTCCCGGTGATCACAACGCGCTCACGAGAGGCCCCGATCTCAACGATTCGCTCTGCATCCCGCGCTGACTGCATGCCAAAAACTGAAACCCCCCCCAGAACCTCTCTAAAAAAGAAACGCAAGCGCCGATAGGTCTCGAATGAACGATCCGAAATCCGACCGTTGAAGACGACGACCGGTATGCCCCTCCTTTGGCATTGGCGCAATAGATTTGGCCAGATTTCGGTCTCCGCGATAAACAGCGCCCGGGGAGCCACCTCTCTGAGAACCCTGCCCACGGTCCAGGGAAGATCCAGAGGCAAGAAAAAAGTCCTCCCCTCCCCGCCCAGCGCCCTCCTGGCAGCCTCCTGACCCGTCTCCGTCATTGTGGAAAAACAGAGTCGACGATGAGGGAATCTCTCCCGAACACCATGAATCAGGGGAAGGCTCATGACCACCTCGCCCACAGAGGACGCATGAAACCAGACGGGACGGTCCTTTTCAGATGGGGGGTCTGCCCCCAGAAACCCCAGTCTCTCTCCGAGGCCTCCCCAGGACCCTGATCGCCTCTGGATTCTGATGAGAACGTATGGCAGCGCTACGGGAAGGGACAGGGTAAGCAGGGCATTGTACGTCCAGTAGATCATTGATCGAAGTAGCGGTCGGCCTGTGCCGTGATGTGGTTGAGTCTGGTCTCTAGGGTCTCTCTTTTCTCTTCAACACCGGCCTGACCTTCCTCAGGGCGCACCCAGATCGGTTCGTCCCAGATAAAAACGATTCGGCAAAAGGGATAGGGAAAGTAGAAGCGGTCCCAGCTTTTGAAAACCTTCCTCTTTGAGGCACCATAGGTCACCGGAATGATAGGCAGTCCTGTCCTTGATGCCAGCATGATCACGCCATTCTGAGCCTGATTTCTGGGTCCCCTAGGGCCATCCGGTGTGATGGCCACGTGGGAGCCCCTCGCCGTGGCTCTCAGCAGCTCTCGCAGGGCTCGAGATCCCCCGCGGGTGGTGGACCCTCGTATGGGATCAATGGGAAGGAATCTGACTGCTCGAGCGATCAGTTCGCCATCCCTGTGGCGGCTGATCATGATGGTAACCCGTCTCTTTATTATCAGATAGGGCAGGATCAAGAGTCGGCTGTGCCAGAAGGCGATGATCACCGGATCTTCGTCATTGTTCTTGCGAAAAGGCTCAAGGACCCGGGTGTTGACCTCTACGGGCCGCATGCTAAGGCGGTAGAAATGGAACAGTCCATAGGTGAAAAAAGGAATCAGAAAAAGGAGGATCCTCTCCCCCAATCTCTGCAAAAGGGTTCTTCGTCTCGTGGTCTTTTCCTCTTTAATTCAATCGATCTGCCCGGTTTGCAAAACCAGCGATTGTTCGTTGATCCTGATTCTGGTGGCACCTGACCCCTGAACCCTTCCGCCCTCAACCCGGATCACGCCACGCCTTCGGTCAGAGGGTCCATCCCGATCCTGTCGGCATCCCGAAACTGGATGCGGTGGAGTCGACGGTATTCTCCTCTCAGGGCCATCAACTGCCTATGGTTGCCCTCTTCCACGATCCTACCGTGCTGAATCACGAGAATCCTGTCGGCCTTGCGAATCGTTGACAGACGGTGGGCAATGACGAAGACCGTTCGGCCGACCATCAGTTTCTCAAGGGCTTTCTGAACCTCAAGCTCTGATTCCGAATCGAGGGAAGAGGTCGCCTCATCCAGGATGAGAATGGGCGGGTTCTTAAGAAGTGCCCGAGCAATGGCAATCCGCTGCCTTTCTCCCCCTGAGAGTTTCACCCCCTGTTCCCCGATAATCGTCTCGTAACCCTCGGGAAGACCCTGCACAAAATCGTGCGCCTGGGCAGCCCTTGCAGCTGCAAGGATCTCCTTTTCTGATCGGTCCAAGCTTCCATACGCGATATTGTTCCGGGCCGTATCATTGAAGAGGATCGTCTGTTGGGTCACGATGCCAATCTGGTCCCTCAGAGACCTCAGGGTGAACTCTCTAATATCGGTGCCGCCGATGAGAATCTGACCCCGCGTGACGTCGTAGAACCGGGGGATAAGATTCACCAGAGTGGTCTTCCCCCCCCCACTGCTTCCAACAAGGGCCACAACCTCTCCCACCTTGACCTCGAGATTGATATCCCGGAGGACCCAATCCTGCTCGTACATGAAAGACACGTTTCTCAGTTCAATGGAATGCTCAACCCGGGCGAGGGGCCCTGCCCCATTCTGGTCTGTCACATCTGGCCTTTCATCCAGCAACTCAAAAATCCGGGTGCCTGCGGCCAGTCCCTCTTGCACCACATTGTTCGTTTGCACCAGGCTTTTCATGGGCCGATAGAGCATGAGCAGAGCACTTAGAAAAGACGTCAGTTTACCCAGGGAGTATCCCCTTGCCACATAGTAACCCCCAAGAAACACGATAAGGCACACCACAAGGCCACCGATGATCTCCATGACCGGAGAGGAGAGGGCCCTGATCCTGACACGCTTCATGACTTGTCTGACATATCGGGCATTCTCCTCGCTGAATCGCTCTTTCTCGTAATCCTCCATGTTAAATGCTTTGACGATCCGAATACCCGTTGTGGTTTCATGAATGAGGTTGGTGAGTTTTGCCATCATTTGCTGGCCCTTGTGGGTCACCTTCCGAATCTTTTGGCTGAACCGGTAAATGGGGATGATGGCCCCTGGCAAAACAACAAAAGCAATAGTGGCCAGCATCCAATCCCGATAAAAGGCCACCCCCGCCAAGCCGATGATGGTGAGGGGATGCTTCAACATACCTGTGATGGCGTTGGACACCGCCCCTTGAACCAGATTGACATCATTGGTAATTCTTGAAATCACAACCCCGGTAGAGGTTCTCGTGAAAAATGACAGGGACAGCCGCTGGAGGTGTTCGTAGAGGGACTGCCGCATATCGGCCACAGCCTGCTGGCCCGCATATCGGATCAGATACTCCTGCCAGTAATCGAAGAAACCCCGGGCCAGAAAAACGCCCAGAAGCTGAAAAGGTAGGACTTTGAGCTGGTTAATGTCCTTATCAACCATGCCGTCGACGATCGGTTTAACGAGAAAGGCCATGAGAGCACTGGTCGTCGCAAACCCCACCATGGAGACCATCGCAAAGGCTATCTTCATCCAGTAGGGCTTTACATAGTTGAGAAGCCTTCCATATACCTTCAGAGACCCCATGTCTATGCCCTGCCCATCATTTCCAGGGCCACGCGGGCAGCCCTTTCCGAAGCCCCGGGAGTCCCCAGTTTTTCCTTGACACCCACGAGAGCCGATTTCATGGCGGAGAGGCGCTCCCGATCAGTCATGATGGAGAGAGCCTCCTGAGCGATCCGGTCCGGTGAAGCCATGGCCTGGATCAACTCTGGAGCCACAGTCCTGCCAGCAACCAGGTTCACAAGGCCGATGTGGTCCACCCTTGCCATCATCCGGCCGATCCAGTAAGTCAGGGGGGACAACTTGTAGAGAATCACCATGGGAGTATTGAGAATGGCAGCCTCGAGTGTCACGGTTCCCGAGGCAGCAATCAGAAGCTCCGATACCGCCATGGTGTCGTATGGGCTGTTTTCGACGATTCGTACTGGGAGATCGTGGTTTCCCAAGAGGCACCGCACCTCCTCCTGGTCGATGTCCGGGGCAAGGGAAACGAGGAAACAGAGATCAGGAAACTCACGGACCATTACCCCCGCAGCCTCAAGCATGACGGGTAACAACCGGTGAACTTCATGGTCCCGACTCCCTGGGAAGAGACCGATAATTCGTTTTTTCTTATCGACTCCAACCTGACTCAGGAACGCCTCGGGCCTCGACCGGGGTCTCACAACATCGAGCAATGGATGGCCCACAAAAACCACATCGACGCCCTTCCCTCTGTAAAGGGACGACTCAAAGGGAAGAATGACAACCATCTTATCGACCAGTCTTTTGATTCTATGGATGCGCCACCCCCGCCACGCCCAGATCTGCGGACTGATATAGTATAGAACCGGGATCCCTTTTCGCTTAAGGTAAGTCGCCACACGGAGGTTGAAGTCCGGAAAATCAATCAGGATGGCTAGGTCCAGGCGTTCCGTGACCAGGGACTGTTTGACTCGTCCCAGAGCCCTCACGATAGAACGAACCTTGGTTAGGACCTCTACGATGCCGACTACGGCCAGTTCAGAGTTGTGAAACAGGAGTTCCGTCCCGACTTTTTGGAGGCTCTCTCCTCCGATCCCATAAAACCGAACCTCCGGTGCGACCCTGTGGACAGCCCTCACGAGGTTTGCGCCATGAAGATCTCCCGATGCCTCTCCGGCGATGATCAAAACTCTCTCAGAACCAACTCGCCTGATCCTTCTCTCAGACATCGAGGGGGTCCGGATTCTTTCTTCTTTCCCTATTCTTTTGAATCTGCTCGGTGATGGCCAAGGCGACTTCCAGGGCCCTTTTCCCGTTTATGCCCGACACAAGGGGGAGGGTCCTATCCCTCACTTTCTCCATAAATGAGCAGATTTCCCTTTCCAGCGCATCGGTCGGTTCGATTTTGATCTCTTCTGACACGATCTGAGGCTTACCCTCATCCTCTCTTTTCCAGAGGGCTCTCATTTTCTGGGACAGGAAGTCGATCGTAAAGGACCCGTTGTCTTGAAATATTCTGATTTGTCTCATTTTTTTGCGAGACACCCGATTGGCGGTGATATTGGCGGTGCATCCATTCTGGAATTCCATTCTCGCATTGGCAATATCCAGGTGAGAGGAGATCACCGGAATGCCCACGGCACTGATTGAACGGACTTCTGACTGGACAATGCTAAGGATGATATCGATGTCATGGATCATCAGATCGAGGACCACATCCACCTGAGCGGCCCTTTCCAAGAAAGGGCTGAATCTGAGGGAATCGATAAACAAGGGGTCGCCGAGGATCCCGTTGAGGCTGACAACCGCAGAATTGAAACGTTCAAGATGGCCAATCTGCAGTATCCTCTCCTTCTCTTCTGCCAACCCAATCAAGATCTCGGCCTCCGCCGGGGTGGTGGTCATCGGCTTCTCTAATAGGACGTCAACGCCATGATCGATAAAGTCTCTGGCGACTTGATAGTGGATCAGGGTCGGCACCGCGATGCTCACCGCATGAACCCTATCGAAAAGGTCTCTGTAGTCTGTAAAGGGTCGCGTCAAAAAACGCTCAGCCACCTCTCGGGCCCGGGCTTCGTTAATGTCGGCAACCCCAACCAGTTCGACATGGGGAATCTTTGCATATTTCTCTACATGAAACCAGCCAAAGTACCCCACGCCGACCACACCCACTCTAACCTTTTCCACCTATCTGCAGACCCCCCTTTCCGAGCGTTTAATAAAATCAACCAGGTGGGCAACCTCTGGCACTGAGGCAATCTCATCATCCAGAACCCTCTGCAGGGCTTGGGTCAGGGGTGCTTTTGCTCGAAAGAGAAGGCGATATGCCTTCTTCAGAGACCGAAGGGTTTCCTCAGGGAAATGGTGTCTTTTCAGCCCGGTCACATTGAGGCCGTAGAGTCTGGCCCTCTCTCCCGCGGCCATCGTGTAAGGGGGGATGTCCTGGGGAATTCCGGTCAGTCCGCTGATGATGCAATGGGTGCCTATTCTCACAAACTGATGAGCAGCAGAGAGTCCTCCCAGAATCGCATAGTCCTCGATCTCGATATGGCCGCCCAGGGTGGCGCCATTGGCCATGATCACATGATTCCCGATCTTGCAGTCGTGCGCCACATGGGCATAGGCCATGAGAAAGTTATGATTGCCCAGTTCAGTCTTGCCATCCCCATGAACAGAGGCTCTGTGGATCGTCACATACTCCCGGATCACGTTATGATCCCCGATGATGACCCGGGTCTCCTCGCCCGAGTATTTCAGGTCCTGAGGGATTTCTCCAATGGAACCAAACTGCAGGATCTGGCAGTTTTTACCGATGACCGTGTCCCGGCAGATCACCACATGGGGGCCCACTCGGGTACCCTCTCCGAGAATCACGTTCTCCCCGATGATCGAATATGGACCGATCTCGACACCCTCGGCGATTTCGGCTGTGGGGTGAACAACGGCTGTTGGATGAATCATCACATCCCCCTACCTGTCGCCCAACATGGCCAGCAACTCTGCCTCGCATGCCAGATGTTCTCCCACAAATGTTTTGCCCGAAAATCCCAACACCCTCTTACCCTGTTTGACTACACGCTGTTTGACCACCTCCACTTCCATCCGGATTTGATCGCCCGGGACAACCGGTCTGCGGAATCTCACCTTGTCGATTCGCGCAAAAAAGACCTCTCGCCCTCGTTCCTCCTCTGGAAGGGAGAGGAAGGCCAGAACCCCTCCTGTCTGGGCCATGGCCTCCACCATCAGGACGCCGGGCATGATGGGCCGGCCTGGAAAGTGGCCCTGGAAAAAGGGCTCATTGAACGTCACGTTCTTGATCCCCACAATACGCTTCTTCGTTTCCACCTCGATGATTCGATCCACCAATAGAAACGGGTAGCGATGGGGAAGCAACTTGATGATCTCTTGGATTTCAATGGATTTGGCTCCGTTACGGCTTTCCAATTCTCTCCTCCAACGCTTGGATTCGCCTGACCAGATCGCTTAGGGTCCGCTTGATCTGAGGGAGCCGTGAAATGAGAACAGAACTCTTCAAAAAGTCCTTCTGCGCCATGGCAGGGCTTCCCTGGAGGATCTGATTGGGGGGAACGTTCCTGCCGATCCCTGCCTGAGCTCCCACAATCACATTGTCCCCGATTTCGACATGATCCGCAACACCGACCTGACCGGCAAGGATCACGTTGCGGCCCACCCGGGTGCTTCCGGCGATCCCAGCCTGAGCAACGATTATGCTGTTTTCGCCAATCACCACATTATGGGCCACCTGGACGAGGTTGTCAATCTTCACACCGCGTTTGATTAGGGTTTGTCCCATCGTGGCCCGGTCAATTGTGGAATTGGCCCCGATCTCTACATCATCCTCGATCGTGACGCCACCCACCTGGGGAATCTTGAAATGGGTGTCTCCATCTCTCACATAGCCAAAGCCATCGCTTCCAATGACCACACCACTGTGAAGGATGACGCGCTTTCCGATCGTCGTGCCCCCATAAATGGAGACGTTTGCATGGATCACGGCGTCTTGGCCTACGATCGAGTTGTCACCAATGAAAACTCCGGCGTGGATCACCACACCGTCGCCAATGACCGCCCCCGCTCCAATGAAAGTCCAGGGGCCAACGGAGACATCGCGGCCCAACTTGGCCGTGGGGCTAATGCATGCGTTCTTGTGAATCCCCGTTGGTTGATAGGGCCTCGAGTGGTATAGGCCAAGGATCTTTGCAAAGGCGAGCTGTGGGTTCTCAACCCAGAGGAGGGCTTGCCTATCGGAGACGACTCGAAGGGGAGTGATAACCGCCGAGGCCCGAGTGGTTTCCAGAAGGGAGCGATACTTCTCTCCCGTGATGTAGGTAATGTCTCCCTCTTGGGCGGATTCAAGAGGTGCAACCCCGGAAATCTCTGTCGAGGGGTCGCCCTTCGCCTGACCCTTCACCAGTTCCGCCAGCTCTCCCAGTGTCTTTTTCAAGGCTAACCCCTAAGTCCGGCCTTTGAAAAGGGCGTTGAATTCCTTGAGGACCTCCTCGGTAATATCGACTTTAGGCGAGAGATAGATGAACCCCTTCTCGAAATTGGTCGTAACGTCTTTCGCATCGGGGTCGTAGTCGATCACCAGGTTGAGTTTTCTTTTTCTTGCCACCTTTTCGACCACCTCCTTGACCCGGGACCAGATCTCTCGGGTCATCTCTTTTCGTTTTCTCTCAAGATCGGTCTGCTGGTCCTGCGTCCAGAGCTGAAGGTCCAATCTCTGTATCTGAAGCTCCTTGTCTCTCTCCCTCCGAGCGGTCTCACTGAGCATGGGCTTCTGGCGCTCGAACTGAAGGGCTGCGGTCTCCAGGTCCTTCCTCTTCGCCTGAACCTCGGCCTGCGACTTGACGACCTCGGCCCCAAAGACTTCCTCGAGTCGTTTCCATTCCTCCGTGCTCTTGATCTGTTGAAGGTTGACGTAACCAATCTCTGCCGCTGAGACGAGAGGTCCGAAACCGAGGAGACAGCTCACCATTGCGACCAGCGCGGCTTTCCTCATTGTTTTTCCCCCTTTCCCATCATACGAATGGGTGCACTCAGAATTCTACAATGCATTTGAACCGTTGACTTCTTGGGCGTCCTCGATTGGCCCGATCATCCTCGTGACGGATATGGATCCCCTGTTCCCCCGTTCCATTCGGGAACCGGTATTCCCTCGATATCGCGACCTCTGCGAGGGAGAAGCCAACTAGAGCGAAGTCCCAGGGCCCTTCCCTTTGACCAACCGGCCGAATCGATCAAAAAATCGTCCCGAGAAGGAAGTGAAACCGGGTGCTGGACTCATCATCTTCTGGGCTTAAATTGATCCCATAATCGAGACTCAGGGGCGCTATCGGGGTCAGCCACCGGAGTCCAGCACCGACACTGGTCCGCAGGGGGAAAAGGGGGAACTCATCGTCAAGGGTGTTGAATCCTTTCCCCACATCGAAAAAAACCAGGCCTCGGACCCCCATGTCCTCCTTGACGGGAAAGAGAACTTCAAGGTTCAGGACCAGCTCCCGGTCCGCACCGATGACTTCCCCGGTTATGTCTTCTGGACCGGCCTCCCCGTATTGAAAACCTCTGAGGGTCCGGCTCCCCCCCACATAGAACCGTTCCCATATCGGCGTCTCCTGCCCGCTAAAGCCCTCGATCGCGCCGAGAAGGGCTCGGCCATGGCCGACGAGTTTCCAGTACAGGGGGTAGTAGTATTCGAAGGATCCGGTTACCCGATAGAAGTCCGTGTCCCCCCCCAAGATGCCTCCGGAATAATCCGCGTTCAGACGATAACGACCCCCAGCCGTGGGGAAATAGAAATCGTCCCGCGTGTCCATAGAGAGGGTCAACCCGAGAATGCTTGAGTCTCTCTCCCCCTCCTGTTCTTTGACAATCCGTGACGCATCCTCTGGCACGTCAAAAATCTCGACATTCTCAAAGGTGTATGTCATAGTTCCCCGAAGATACTCTCCCAGCTCCTTTCCCAGACGGAAGCGAATCCCCCGGACTTCTTCACTGTAGCTCTCAAAAAAAGTTTCCTCTGTGATGTAGATGTCCACACCGGCCAGAACAGGGTACCCCATGAGCCAGGGGTCGGTAAATCCGATTACAAAATTGGTTGTCTCCCCTCCAACGTTTCCGCTGATATTGAACCGGTAGCCAAGACCCAGGAGATTCCGCTGAGAGAAGTTCCCAGAAAGCACCAATTGGTCCTTGGTACTGAAGCCAATACCCATACCCACCGTACCCGTGGGCGCCTCTTCCACACCCACCTCCACGTTCACCTTGTCGTCACTCGTTCCCACAGATGTGGAGAGCTCAACCTCTTTGAAGTAGCCGGTTGTCCTGAGCCGTTGACGACTCCTCTTCATCCCGCTTGATGTGAAAAGATCCCCCTCGCCAAATCGGAGCTCCCGTCGGATGACTTTGTCCCGCGTCTTGGTGTTCCCCACGATGGTGATTCGTTCGAAATAGGCCTTTTTCCCTTCGGCGATTTCAAAGGTCAGATGAACGCGATGCTTTTCTGGGTCTAACTTGATCCTGGGGTGAACCTCTACATAGGCATACCCCTGATCACCATAAAAATCGGTCAGTTTCAGGATGTCCTGCTGGACCTCAGCACTCCGATAGACCTTGCCGGCTTTCGTCTTCAGATCCTTGGGCAGTTCCTCCCGGCTCTTCAGAATATCCCCAACGAATTCGATTGACTCTATACTGAATTGAGGCCCTTCGAAGATGGTGATGTCTATGGTAATGGCCTTGCCTTTTCGGTCTACAAGGACTCGCGGTTTCTCTATTTTCACATTCAGATAGCCCTGGTCATAATAGAAACCCCTCAGGATGTCGATGTCATTGTTGAGGATGTCATCATCCAGGTACCCCCGCCCCATCACCCGGGCAAGAAGCCCGCGTTTTTTCGTTCTCATCTTGCCGCGGAGTCTCCTGGATTTGATGTGTTCGTTGCCTTGAAATACAATCTTGCGGATCCACGCCTTCCTTCCCTCTTCAATCATGATCTCCAGGACAACCTCTTTCTCTCGCAGGGGTTCAATCCTGTAGGAGACCGTGGCTCCGTAGTATCCCTTTGACAGGTAGAGTTTGTTGATATCCTCGATGACCTCCTGGATCTTATCTGTCTTGACAATCGAGTGAAGGGAAATATCGATTTTCTCCTGAATCTTGGAGGTCTCGATCTTTTCGTTTCCTGAGATGAGGATCTGCCCGATGGAAGCCTTTTCGACCACGACGAAGGTAACCAGAGGGCCCTCTTCCGTCTCCCTTACGTCCACTTGAACATCGGTATAGTATCCCATCTCATAGATTCTCTTGATATCCTCCCGAAGAACGGAAAGGGACAGAAGATCTCCTACGGCGGTCTTAATCTGACCCAGAATGGCCGACGATTCAATCTTCTCATTTCCGATGACCTGGATACCGGCGATCGGTCTCTCCTTTCCCAGGGCAGATACACTCCCCAAGAGAACAGAAATCACCACGATCAAAACGTTCCGGACGGATTTTAGTCCCATATCGATGGTTCAATGGTCGATCTTCTCGCAGTCCCCTCATAGCGTACGTCTAAGACCTGAGACTATTAACAGATATGGATCTTTTTGTAAATCTCTTTCCCCGTCTTTCTCAGATGATTCTTCCATCGATGAGGCGAACCCTTCTGGGTAGACGACTGGCGATCTCTTCGTTATGGGTCACGATGATCAGGGTGATGCCCCACTCCCTGTTCATCTGGCAGAGCAACCGGTAAACACCCTCTCCCGTATCCCTGTCCAGATTTCCTGTGGGTTCGTCCGCCAGAAGAAGCTCGGGCCTCAGAATCAGAGAACGAGCCACGGCTACGCGCTGTTGCTCTCCTCCAGAGAGCTCTCCGGGCTTGTGAGTCACTCTATCTCCAAGGCCGACCTGTTCCAGTATTCTCCCGGCACGCCTCGCCGCCTCCGGTTTGCCCATACCCTGAATCAAGGTGGGCATCATGGTATTTTCAAGGGCTGTGAATTCTGGCAACAGATGGTGGAACTGAAAAACAAATCCGATCGTCCGATTTCGAAAACGGGCAAGGTCATTCCCTTCCATGGCAAAGACATCTTGGCCATCGATGAGAACTCTCCCGCCCGAGGGACGATCGAGGGTTCCCAGGATATGGAGGAGTGTGGTCTTGCCTGCTCCCGAGGCACCGACAACGGCGACCGATTCGCCTGTCCCAAATACGAGATCAATCCCTTTTAGGGCCTCGACCCTTCTCGCCCCCTGTTGGTAATGCTTCACCAGGTTTTCAACCCTTATTTCAGACAACCCGTACCTCTTTTTTCCCCCCCAGAAATCGCCTCTCCTTCATTCCACCGTATCCAGACCCAACACGGACAATCTCAGTCGATTCCGATCTTGCAAAACCCCTGCCCCCGGCTCCCCGTTCGGATGGGCCATCACTCGTATCGCAGTGCCTCCACAGGATCGAGGTTTGCCCCTTTCCAACTGGGGTAAAGGGTTGCCAGGAAGCTCAGAAGAATGGCGATTCCATCAATCAGCACCACGGTCAGGGGTCGCACGGTGGAGGGGAGTTCGTCTATATAGTAGACATCTCCCGGGAGAAACTTGAACCGGAACACCCCTTCAAGGAACTGGGTCAGGGGTTCGATGTTATACGCGATGAGGAGTCCCAGAACCGTCCCCAAAATCGTCCCCACCACCCCAATAATGAGGCCTTCAAAGATGAAGAT
Source organism: uncultured Thermodesulfobacteriota bacterium (assembly GCA_964348185.1). Taxonomy (GTDB): domain Bacteria; phylum Desulfobacterota; class BSN033; order WVXP01; family WVXP01; genus CAYGBW01. The sequence continues at coordinate 17,366 of CAYGBW010000024.1, forward strand.
CTTCATAATACTGGAAGTTGCAGCCCCCATAGACTTGAGGATGGCAATCTCCCGGGTCTTCTCCATGACGACCATGATCAGGGTGGTCACGATGGCGAGAGCTGCGACAAAGACGATCAGGGTGAGGATAATAAACATGGCGATTCTCTCCATCTTCAAGGCCTTAAAGAAGTTTCGATTCATGGCCATCCAGTCCATGGTCCAGAAGGGGAATCCCAGCGTTTTGCCGATTCTGAGGGCAACCTCTCTGGCCCGGTAGACGTCCTCTACCTTGACTTCAATGCCGGTGACGACATCGTCCATACCAAAAAACCGTTGTGCACTGGATATCGAGATGTAGGCAAAGGAGGTGTCGTACTCATAATAGCCCGAGGTGAATATGCCCACCACCCTGAACTGTTCCCGTTTTGGAGCCATCCCCAATGGGGTCATGGTCCCCAGGGGGGTCACCACGTTGACCAAATCCCCGATCAAGACCCCAAGGGTCCGTGCCAGTTCGTTACCGATAACAATTCCAGGCGGCTCAGAGAATCCCAGTGCCGCGACCGACCCGAGCCTCGTGTTCTGAACCAAGGACGTAACATCCCCAATCGTATCTGGATCGACGCCTCTCAGCACGGCTCCGGTGATGCCACCCTCCGTGGTGAGCATGACTTGATTGAAAATAAAGGGCGTCGCCGCGACCACTCCCTCGATGTTTCGGATTCGCCGTGTGATGGCCCGATAGTCCTTCAGGCCGCTGTTTCCATGCTTTCGAACCAGAGCATGGGCAGTCATGCCGACAATCTTTGAGGTGATATCGTTTTCGAAGCCTGTCATGACCGCCAGAACGACAATCAGGGCCATCACCCCAACAGCCACTCCCACGATTGACAGAAGGGTGATCAGGGAGATGAAGAACTGCTTCCGCTTCGCCCTCAAGTGCCGGAGACTGATGAAGATTTCATAAGACATGGGATCCTCGCTTTCAGGAACCGCTCTTCTCTGGGCGAAGATGGGGAAAGAGAATGACGTCTCTTATCGAGGGAACATCGGTAAGGATCATTACCAGCCGGTCAACACCGAGACCGAGGCCCGCTGTCGGAGGCATCCCGTACTCGAGGGCCCTGATGTAATCTTCGTCCATGAGATGGGCCTCTTCATTGCCAGCCTCCCTCTCCTGAACCTGAAGGCGAAATCGCTCTCTCTGATCGAAGGGATCGTTCAATTCTGAAAATCCATTGACGATTTCTCTGCCCCCCATATAGAGCTCAAACCGGTCGACCACGTCTGGGTCCTGGTCCGCCTTTCTCGACAACGGCGAAACCTCGGTTGGGAAACCCGTCACAAATGTCGGGTGAACCAGGTGAGGCTCCACCAGGTGATCCAACATCTGAGTGATGACCTTTCCCAACCCCATTTTCTGAGTCACATTGCATCCCAGGCTCATCGCAGTCTCAAAGGCCTTTTCTCTGTCTCCGAGAACCGTGGGATCGATTCCTCCGTGGTGGGCGACAGCCTCGGTGAGGGGGATCCGCTGCCAGGGCCGCTTCAGGTCGATCTCCTTCCCCTGATAGACCACGTGCGTCCCTCCCAGAATCTCCTGGCAGACACGACAGACCATCTCTTCGGTCAGATCCATGAGATCCTCATAAGTGGCATAGCTCATATAGAGTTCCAACATGGTGAACTCGGGATTGTGTTGGGTAGAGATTCCCTCGTTTCGAAAGTTGCGGTTAATCTCGTAGACCCGCTCGAACCCGCCCACCACCAACCGCTTGAGGTAGAGCTCTGGCGCGATCCTGAGGAAAAACTCCATGTCCAATGCATTGTGATAGGTTCGGAAGGGACGGGCAGTAGCGCCTCCAGGGATAGGCTGCATCATGGGCGTCTCGACTTCGAGAAACTCCCGCTCATTGAGAAAAGATCTCAGGGCCTGGATGATCCGGGTCCTTTTCACGAAGACCTCCCTTACCTCCTGGTTGATGAAAAGATCCATGTAGCGCTGACGGTACCGCGTCTCTGTATCCCTCAGCCTGTGAAATTTTTCAGGAAGAGGTCTCACCGACTTGGTTAGCAGGCGAAGCGACTCGACAGCCAGGGTGAGTTCACCGGTCCGTGTCCGAAAAACCTTTCCCGAGATGCCGACAAAATCCCCCACGTCGAGTCTCTTGAAGAGAGAGTAAGTGTCGTGACCCACCTGCTCCCTTTTGATATAGGCCTGAATCCTCCCCGTTCGATCTTGAAGCTGCAAAAAAGATGCCTTACCAAACCGTCGGAGGGCCATGATCCGCCCAGCAAGAACGAAATTTCGATTGACCTTTTCCAGTGCCTCTCCACTCTGGGAACCATAGCTTTTGAGGATTTCTTCAGCGGTGTTCTCCACCTTGAAATCATTAGGGAAAAGTGCAATACCCTCTCTCTGCATCTGCCGGATCTTCTCGAGCCTTTGCATACGGAGTTGGCTCTGTTCTTCCACGGTCCTTCCTTCCCAGATTGTGTCTCAGATTCTCGACGTATTCGACTAAAAGGGTTCTTGTGGAAGTTGTCTACCGCCCAGTTATGGAATCGTGGGATGTGTGGCAGAAAAGTTATCCCATTCTTCCCGGTGCGTCAAGCAGGGACATTCCCGGGATCGTTCCCTCAAACCGTCTCTCCTTCCAGATCGTAGGGAAGGGCCTTTGTGATGCGAACATCCACGATCTGCCCCGGGAAGGCACGTCCCCCGGTGATGACGACATGTCCATCGATGTCCGGTGCCTGGGTCGCCATCCTCCCCCTCATCTTGCCATTCCCCCCCAGAGGACTCTCGATCAGAATGGGGACCCTTTTCCCGACAAGGTCCTGATTGTGTTCAAATGAAATCCTCTGCTGAAGTTTCATGAGGCGCTCGAATCGTCTCCTTCTGACAGCCTTCGGGACTTGGTTCCCCATCTGCGCTGCCCGAGTTCCCTCTTCTGGAGAAAATGGAAACACACCCAGTCTTTCAAACCGGATCCTTTCAACAAAATCGACAAGTTCAGAAAACTGCGGTTCTGTCTCTCCTGGGAATCCTACCATGAGCGTGGTTCTAAGGCAGAGATCAGGGATTTCTTTCCGAATCTTCCGAATCAAGGCCTCCAAGGACCCGCAAGAGACAGGACGCCCCATGGCTCGAAGAATCTCCCCGTTGATATGTTGAATGGGCAGATCGAGGTAGTTGCAGATCTTCCCCGAGCTGCTCATCAGCCGGAGAAGCCGGGAATCGAAATGTTCAGGATAGGCGTAGAGAATGCGGATCCATCCCAGGTCTTCAATTTCACAGAGGCTTTTCAAAAGTTCTGTGAGGGCGCTCCCGTCTCGGAGATCAAGACCGTAAGACGTCGTGTCCTGGGCGACAAGATTTATCTCCCTGACCCCTTGGTCAACGAGGAGACAAGCCTCTTGGTGGATAGACGCGATGGGACGGCTGCGAAGCTTCCCCTTGAGACGGGGAATGACGCAGAATGAGCAGGACCGGGAACACCCCTCTGCAATCTTAATGTACGCACTGTAAGGAGGTCCAGACAGGAGGCGAGGGGTTTTATGGTCGTAGAGAAAGGGGGGGCTCTCGACGGCCACTCGCCCTTGGGGGTCCCCCGTTCCTTCCAGAAACTGCACAATGCGGGGAAATTCTCCGGTCCCCAGAAAAAAATCCACCTCAGGCATTTCCCGGGCGAGGGCCTCCCCATACCGCTGGGCAAGGCAACCCACGACGATGAGGAGACGGCACGATCCGGACTTTTTCAGATGACCCGCCTCAAGAATCGTGTCTATGGCCTCCTGGGTCGCCTCCTGGATAAAGCTGCATGTATTGATGAGAATGATATCCCCTTCTGAGGGATTGAGGGTGAAGGTGTATCCCCTTTTGGTGAGAAGGCCAAGCATCACCTCGGAGTCGACCTGGTTTTTGGGGCACCCCAGGCTGATGAGACAGACTCTTTCGCCTTTCATGACCTTCAAATTATACCGAAAGGCGGTCCGCAAGAAAACCACCTGGAAAGAGGTCGGCAAGAGACGACTTCTCGCCTCCCCGCCTCTGTCAACCTTGACAATCCCCCTATTCTTGGATAGCATTGAGGTGCCTTCTAGCGATTCTCGTATCAGCGATTTCATCCCTATCATCCATCGATCTTCGAGGGGGAGGTTAGGGGATGGCAAAAATTGAGGTGAGGTTCAAAGAGGTCGCACTGATGGAAGTCCCCCTGGACAAACCACTCATTACCATTGGAAGGTCTAAAAAGAATGACGTTGTCATCGACAACATGGCCGTCTCAAGACAGCACGCCAGAATCTACCGTGAGGGCCCCCGTTTTGTCGTTGAGGATCTCAAGAGCCTCAATGGAACCTTTGTGAATAACCGAAAGGCCTCCCAGTGGATTCTCTCTGACAGGGACCGGATTGTCATCGGCAAACACACCCTCGTGTTCATCGATGACAACACGCCACTCCCCAGAGACAGGGTCGGAACGGATCGGCCCAACATCGAGCAGACCCTCGTCCTCGAAACGAAAAAGCAGCGAGAACTTCTGGCCGAAGTCCCCAAAGGCAGAACCGAAGAAAGGCCCAAGGAGATTCAAGGGGGGATCACAGTTCTCTCGGGCAGGGCTGGCCACCAGGACATCAAACTGACAAAGCGCCTTACTGTCGCTGGAAAAGGTGAACATGCAGACATCAAACTCAGGGGGCTTTTTCTCGGGAAGACCGTGTTTCTCATCAGTAAACGGCCCTCTGGGTTTTACATCTCCAGTTCTGGCGGAAGAACGACTATCCGCATTCGGGGTGTCCCCATCGTGGATCAGCAGGAACTGAAAGACGGGGATATCATTTCCGTCGGACGGACCAAGATGCAGTTCTACATAGAACCCTGAGTGAACCGCCCCCTCGGCGGCAACGAGAAGTCCCATGGCCAACTTCTAGAACCCCGGTCTGCTGTTGGGAAGATGCCCCGTCCCTGTATGCTCTCCCATAATCCCATCGACATCTCAAATCGAATTAGGGGATGAGGCCGGTCGGTTGACGAATGGCCGATATGGATTTAGTTTTAGCTGTATGGACCGTGTCTTGGAAAACCCTACCCATAAAACCGGTGAGTCGATCGACGCCTTAGTCGAGTGGACTGTTCAAAAGCGGGGAAAAGCGCGGGTACATGGCCTGGCATGCAGTTCCAGGGCTTACATGCTCTCCAAAATCAGAGACCGGAGCCAGGTCCCCATTCTGGTGGTCGTTCCTACCCACCGCGAAGCTGAGACCCTTTGGGAGGATTTTCGCTTTTTCTCTGGGGACGGGGATGGGTCGATTCTCCTCTATCCAGCCTTGGAGAATCTCCCCTGGGATCCCATCCCCCCGACGTCTGATACAACGGCTGAGCAGGTCAAAGTGCTGTTCCACCTCCTTCAGGACAGGGGAGACGTGTATTTTACGTCAGCCCGGGCAGTAGTTCAGAAGGTCATCCCCAAAGAAACACTGGGTGCTCTGTCCATCTCCTTGAAAACAGGCCAGGAAATCGATCGAGACCAGTTGATCCATGCCCTCACGGAGTCCGGATACGTTCGGGTCGACCTCGTGGAAGACAGGGGGGAGTTCGCCGTCAGAGGGGCGGTCGTGGACATCTTCTCGCCCCTTTACAATCGGCCTCTCCGGCTGGAGTGGTTTGGTGATCAGATTCTATCCCTCAGACATTTCAATCCAGAAACCCAGAGATCCTCCAGGGAGTTGGATGAGGCCATTGTGACCCCGTCTCAGGATCTCGTGCAGAGCAAGGGATATTCAGGGTTGGAGGATTTCTTGACCTACCTTTCTGAGAGCCACATTCTCGTTCTAGATTCGCCGGGCCTGATCTTCCAGGAAATGGTCGGTTTCCAGGAAGAGATCTATGGAAGACTCGAAAAGGCAAGCGTCCGAACTGGCACTCCCCCCTTGCCCGCGGAACTCTGCTCTGATCCCCAGGAGATGACCGCGAGACTCAGAGAGAGGGCCCAAATCGTTCTCGAACAGGTGGAAATGGCGGGCGAATCTGGGGGCGGAGCGGCCATATTCCGGCTTCACGTGGAAGAGAACCGGAACTTGAGGAGGGAAATCCTCGAGGGACAGAGAACCGAACGGCTACTTGAGCCTTTGGTGAAAGAGATCAAAAGACGCCGTGAACGGGGAGGGTCTGTCCTTTTCGTCTCGAGGAGTCCAGAACAGGCCAGTCGGCTGGGCGAGCTCCTCGAGGCTTACGGGGTTACGATTGACCATCTCCAGGGGCCTTTTTCGTCATTTCGCAGGAGTCAGAGCACCCGTCCAGCCATTCTGGTGGGAGATCTCTCAGGGGGGTTCTCTTTTCCCCGAGAAGGGTTGACCCTCATCACCGAGGAGGAGATCTTTGGAGAAAGACAAAAGGTCCGGAAACCGAGAAGGAAAAGAGAAGGCCCCTTCGTCACCTCCTTTGGGGATCTGAATCCAGGTAACCCTGTGGTCCATCTCGACTATGGGATCGGCATCTACAGGGGACTCTTCCGACTGGACGTTGCGGGATCCAGCAACGATTATCTGTTATTGGAGTACCTGGGCGGCGACAAGCTCTACGTGCCCGTTCACCGTCTCAATCTGGTTCAGAGGTATGTGGGGGCTGGAGAGAAGACCCCCCAGTTGGACCGTCTCGGAGGAACAGGATGGCGGAGGTTGAAAAAGAAGGTGGCCGCTGCCGTTGAGAAGATCGCTCGAGAGCTTCTCGAGATCTACGCGACTCGCAGGCTTTTCAAAGGATTCTCCTTTTCTCAACCAGACCGATATTTCAAGGAATTTGAGGCCTGCTTCGAATACGAAGAAACGCCGGACCAATCCGAGGCCATTGAAGATGTACTGGCTGACATGGAACGGCCGGTCCCGATGGATCGCCTGATATGCGGTGACGTGGGATATGGGAAGACCGAAGTCGCCATCCGGGCGGCATTCAAAGCGGTCATGGATGCAAAGCAGGCAGTGATCCTGGTTCCCACAACCATCCTGGCCCAACAGCACTATTTGACTTTCTCGAAGCGGCTCAAAGATTCCCCGGTCATCATAGAATCCCTGAGTCGATTCAAGACGGCAAAACAGCAGAGGGAAATCTTGGAAAACCTGGAAAAGGGGAAGATAGACATTATTATCGGTACCCATCGCCTTCTCCAAGAGGATCTGAGATTCCGGGACCTCGGGCTCCTCATCATCGATGAAGAGCATCGGTTCGGCGTTGCTCACAAGGAGAAGCTCAAGAAACTCAAGAGGCTCGTTGATGTTCTCACCCTCACGGCCACTCCCATTCCAAGGACCCTCCATATGTCTCTCACGGGAATTCGTGACATGTCAGTCATCAACACCCCTCCTCAAGACAGGCAATCGATTCGCACGTTCCTCTATCCCTTTGATGGGGAAGTCATCCGGAATGCGATCCTCCGAGAGGTCAAGCGGGGAGGACAGGTCTTCTTCGTTCATAACCGGGTCCATGATATCATGGCCATGGCGGGCTACCTGAGAGATCTTGTCCCTGAAGTGAGGCTGGCCTTTGGCCACGGCCAGATGGGCGAACGGGACCTGGAAAAAGTCATGCTCGATTTTATGAGCCACCAGATCGATGTCCTACTCTGCACAAGCATTATTGAATCGGGTCTGGATATCCCCACGGCCAACACCATCCTTATCAATCGCGCAGAACAGTTTGGCCTTGCAGATCTGTACCAGCTTCGGGGTCGAGTCGGCCGCAGCAAGGAAAGAGCCTATGCCTACTTCCTCGTTCCAGGGGAGTCGGCCCTATCACGGGACGCCCTCAAGCGGCTTCGAGCGATTCAGGAGTTTACAGAGCTTGGATCTGGCTTTAAGCTGGCGATTCAGGATTTGGAGATTCGAGGAACAGGAAATCTCCTGGGGCCTCAGCAGTCAGGCCATATTGCGGCAGTTGGCTTCGAAATGTATACTCAACTCATTGAGAAAGCCATCAAGCGGCTCAGGGGTGAGGAGATAGGCGAAGAGCCCACGCCTGAAATCCGATGGCATAAACCCGCTTTTATTCCTGACAGTTATGTTGAAACCCCTCATCAGAGACTCTCCATCTATAAACGGTTGTCAGGGGTTCGATCGGCTGAGGAGGTGGAAGACATGCAATCTGAGTTGCAGGATCGGTATGGGCCTATCCCAGAGCCTGTCACCAACCTCCTGAAGGTCATGAGGATCAAACCCCTTCTTGGCCGAATGTGGGTAAGGGCGTTTGATTTTGATGGACAACGGGTCGTTCTGACCTTTGATAGGGGCTCGAGAATCGAACCCCAAAGAATCGTGGACCTTGCGAACCGTGCCGCAGAACGGGTTAAATTTGCACCGGATTTTCGGCTTAAAATCCAACTCAAAGAGGGGGAAAACCCTTACGAAGCCATGAGGAGCCTGTGTGAGGAACTCACCCGCAGCGGTGAAGAACCCCAAGGACTGAGATCCTCAGCCATTTCAATTGGGTAAGACCCTATGAGAGGCAGAAAAATGAGATTCGGTGTCGTTTTAGCGGGGATTCTGATGCTTCTCTCCTCCCCTGGATGTCAACCAGAGGATGCACCTCGCGGCGTTCTGGCCCGGGTAGATGACAGGGTAATCACCCTGGGAGATTTTGACCGGGAGTTTCGCGAGATGAAGCTGGAGAATGAGTTTTTTCCAGGGGGCCATGAGACGCTCATGCGAATGAGGGAGAGGTTCCTCGACCAGCTCATCGATGAGGCTCTCGTCCTCAAAGAGGCGAAACGCATGGGGGTGACGGTGACAGAGCAGGAGTTAGAGGAAGAAATCATGAAAACCAAGGACGATTATAAGGGTGAGAGCCTGAGGGAGCATCTGAATAGCCAGGGAATTTCGTTTGAGGAATGGAAGGAGGATGTAAGGAGAACGATGGTGGTTGAGAAAACCATCCGAATGGGTTCCCATTACGGAGGCGTCATCACCACGGACGAGGCCCGGACCTACTACGAAGCCCATCGGGTGGAGTACATGCTTCCGGAGCGGGTCAAGGCTCGACAGATCGTCGTGGCCACCCAACGGAACGCAAGCAGGATCCTCCGGGAATTGAAAAAGGGGAAGGAGTTTGAAGAACTGGCCGTGGAGAACTCTCTGGGACCGGAAGGCAGATTCGGCGGAGACCTGGGATACTTTGCCCGGGGTGAGATGCCCAAAGAATTTGACGTGGTCTTCTCCATGGACTCGGGGCAGGTCAGCGGGATTACCAAGAGTCATTTTGGGTTTCACATTTTCAAGGTTGAGGAGAAAACACCGGGCAGACAGTTGGAATTCGAGGAGGTCGTCGAACATATCCAGGGAAAACTGGCCCAAATGAAGTCTGAACAGCAATACTACCAGTGGCTGGAGGGATTGAGAAGAAATGCCAAAATCGAGATCAATCACGATTTACTGGCATATACTCACTAAACGCGGTACCAAACCGCCGACCTTCCGAGGGGTCTTGGTCTCCTCTCTGATCCTCATGGCTGCTGTCTTCCCTTCATCAGGAGAAGGCAAGATCGTCGACCGGATTGTGGCGATTGTCAATGAGGACATCATCACCCTCTCCGAGCTTGAAGAATTCCGAAAATCCTTTTTTCGTTTCAGACCTGAAGGGGATGACTGGTTAGGGAAAGAGTTGGGGCTGCTGGAAGTTCGCCGTCAAGCGCTCAATGCCATGATCGATGAGAAGCTCCTTGATCAGGAAGCCAACAGGCAGAATATCCAGGTGGGTCAGCAGCAGCTAGACGATACCCTCGAGTCTTTGAGAAAGGAGAGGGGATTGACCCTGAGTCAACTCGAAATGGCGCTCAAGGATCAGGGGATCACCTATGAGGCGTACACCGCAGAGGTCGAAAAGGGCCTGAGACGGACCCGGTTGATCAACCGGGTTGTCAAATCAGAGATTGAAATCAATGAGGAAGACCTAAAGAACTACTATGAGACCCATATCATGGACTACATGGCCAATGAATCCATCAGAATCAGTCATATGCTCCTGCCTCTCCCCGAGAATTCCACACAAGATGGGGAGGAAGCGGTCCTCTCCCGGGCCAAAGAGATTCTCCAAAGGGTAGAGAAGGGTGAGGATTTCGATATCCTTGTCCGTGAGTATTCCCAAAAAGCCCCGGGAATTCAAGGGGGTGACATGGGGTATTTCAAAAAAGGGGAAATGATCGCTGCCATCGAGAAAAGGGCGTTTGCCCTCGAGGTTGGACAGGTGGGGGGGCCCATCCAGACACCGGCGGGGATGGTCCTCATCAAGGTTACCGATAGAAAGGGGGGAAGCCCCATTCCCCTGGCCAAAATCAAGAAAAAGGTGGAGGCCGACTACTACAATCAGGAAATGGAGCGACGGTACCGGCAGTGGCTGAATAAACTCAAGGCAAGATCCTTTATCGAAGTGAAACTCTAGATCCGTTGGTGCGCTGAGGGTCGGTCCTCTTCTGGTCTGAATGCCCCGGCTTCGCCTCCCTTTATTCGTGATGAGAGGGCGCGAGGAAGCTTGGGGCCCAATGCATTCGGAGTATGCTTTCCGGACCATGGGTCTGCCAAGAAGTTGACAAACCTAGGGAAATGGGTTAATGGAATTGTGAAACTTTGCTCAAAACAGACCCAACCAGGGGAGAAGCCGTTATTGTGAGCGCAGTTCGGATTGCCCTGAGAAGTTTCGGCATGGCCTTTAAGGAGACACCGGTTGTCAAACTGGGGGCCATGTCATTCGAAAAGTCCTTCCTCTGTACCGGAGGCGGACAGGGGGTGGCTTTGGGGGTGGAAGCCCTACAGGGGGAGAAGGATGACCTATCGGAATCTCTTGTTGGACATTGCCGATGGAATCGGGACCGTTTCGATCAACCGGCCAAAAGCCCTGAATGCATTGAATATCGAGACCCTCCATGAGCTTCAGCAGGCCTTTCACGAATTGGAGGACCATCCAGGGGTCAAGGTGGTCATTCTGACAGGAGCCGGCGACCGGGCGTTTATCGCTGGAGCCGATATCCTGGAGATGAGGGACATGAGCTGCCTCGAGGCGGTTCGTTTTTCAAAGCTTGGCCATGCGACCCTCGACCAGATTGAAGGATTGAAGAAAGTCGTGATTGCTGCCGTCAATGGGTTTGCCCTAGGCGGCGGAACGGAGGTCGCTCTGGCCTGTGACTTTGCCTTTGCCTCGGAAAAGGCGAAGTTTGGTCTGCCTGAGGTCACGCTAGGCGTGTTTCCGGGATTCGGGGGAACTCAGCGGCTTCCTCGTTTAATCGGTAAGGCCAAGGCCAAAGAGTTGATCCTTACTGGCGCCGTGATTTCCGCTGGTGAGGCAAGAGATCTTGGAATAGTCAACCGCGTCTTCCCGGCCGAGTCTCTGATCGAGGAGACGGGGAAGGTGGCGGCAAAGATCGCTTCCAACGGCCCCATCGCCGTTCAACTGGCCAAAACAGCCGTTGACAAGGGGTATGACATGGGGCTAAAAGAGGGCTGCCACATGGAAGCGGTCTCTTTTGGAGGGTGTTTTACGACCCTCGATCAGAGAGAGGGAATGACAGCCTTTGTGGAGAAGCGCAAGCCTGAGTTTCAGGGGGAGTGATGATTGGAGGCCACCATGCCTCTTGCAAGGAGTGAGGGGCAAGGAGGAGAACCGTGAAAATCGTGGTGTGCACGAAGCAAGTCCCGGACACCACTGATGTGAAGATCAATCCAGACACAGGGACCCTGATCCGGGAAGGTGTTGAGAGTATTACCAATCCCTTTGATGAATTTGCCCTGGAAGAGGCCCTCCTTTCCCGGGAGAAATACGGGGGGGAAGTTCATGTCCTCACCATGGGGCCTCCCCAGGCCATCGAAGTTCTCCGGAACGCTCTGGCCATGGGGGCGGATCAGACCTATCTTCTCTCCGATAAGGCTTTTGCCGGTGCCGACACATTGGCTACAGCCTACACCCTCTCCAAGGCCATTGAAAGAATCGGGGACGTGGATCTGGTCATCTGTGGCAAGCAGGCGATCGACGGCGATACCGCTCAGGTAGGCCCTGGAATCGCAACACGGTTGAAAATTCCCCAGCTTACCTATGTTTCTAAAGTCCGGGAGATAGAGCCGCAGAACAAGAGGATCGTTGTTGAGAGAATGCTGGAAGGGGGGAAGGAGGTTGTGGAGTCCTCTCTCCCTGCTCTGATAACCGTCATGAAGGACATCAATGATCCCAGGCTTCCCTCCCTTTTGGGCATAAAAAAGGCTGCCAAAGCCGAAATTCCAACCTGGACGGCTGCCGCACTGTCTGTCGACCCAAACAGAGTGGGTTTCGACGGGTCCCCCACCTTGGTGGCACGGGTTTTCACGCCTGAGCAGCGGGGGGGAGGGGAAATCCTTGAGGGAGAAATCCCGGAGGTGGTTTCACAGTTGGTCGACAGATTGCTCGAGGCCAAAGTGATCAAATAGCCAAGGGATCAGGGGTCGGGGTCAGTTGTCAACAGAATCAATGATTCGGAAATCCTCACGGTCAAGCGTATGAATTACAAATCACCGATGAAGCGGCTTGACCGTAAGGTTTTGACCGCAAAGCCCGTGTTGACAACGCCATGGGGGAAACTGACGACTGTTAGTTGGGTAGGAGGAAAAGGGAAATGCCTAAACTGATCATCGATAAGGAAACCTGCACGGGATGTGGCGAATGCATCGAGGTCTGCCCCTATGATGCCCTGTCCCTTGAAGGGGACGTCGCCGTGGTGAACGAGAAGTGTACATTCTGTGGGGCCTGTGTGGAGGATGTCTGCCCGGTTGATGCCATCGTGCTCGAGAGGGAAGAAAAGAAAGCCGGGGTCGATACAGGGGAATACAAGAATGTCTGGGCGCTTATCGAACATGAACGGGGCAAAGTGGCCAATGTCTCCTTTGAGCTTCTTGGAAAGGGGAGGGAATTGGCCGACAGCCTTGAGTGCCGTCTCTGCGGCATGCTCATCGGAAATGAAGTGGAACCCTTTGCCCAAGAGGCCTTCGCCTATGGGGCTGAGACGGTCTATCTTGCCGAAAGCCCCCTTTTAGAGGACTACCGAACGGAGCCCTATGCGGCTGCGGCCGTCAGCCTCATTCAGAAGTATAAACCCGAGGTGGTTCTCTTCGGAGCGACGACGCAGGGTCGTGACTTTGCTGGATCCGTGGCCACGGCTCTGGAAACAGGACTCACCGCCGACTGCACGGGGCTTGACATCGATGACGAAAAGAAACTCCTCAGACAGACCCGACCTGCCTTTGGGGGAAACATCATGGCTACGATTCTCTGCGAGGCCCATCGACCCCAGATGGCTACAGTCCGCCCCAAGGTCTTCCCCATGCCTCAAAAAGACGAATCGAGAAAGGGGGAGATCATCCGAGAATCCCTGCAACTGACCGAAGACCAAATCCATACCCGGGTCTTGGAGTTCGTGAAGGGGGCCGAGATGGTCAACCTGATGGATGCTGAGATCATCGTCTCGGGCGGGCGAGGTCTGGGAGGACCGGAACAGTTTAAAGTCATCAGAGACTTCGCCGATGTTCTGGGGGCAGCCGTGGGATCATCGAGGGCCGCTGTGGACTCAGGATGGATTCCCTATGAGCATCAAGTGGGCCAGACTGGAAAGACGGTCCGGCCCAAAATCTATTTTGCCTGCGGCATCAGTGGAGCGATCCAGCATCAGGCCGGTATGAAGACTTCAGATATCATCATCGCGATTAACAAAGACCCCGAGGCTCCCATTTTCAAGATCGCTACGTACGGCATTGTAGGGGATCTCTTCGAGGTCCTTCCCAAGCTGACAGAGGAGTTTAAGGCACGACTCGGCAAAGGGTAGCCCTGCATAAGCGCCAACTTAAGGAGCTAATTCAATTCAAAATCCTAATAAATATCGAATATCGAACAAGGAATTTCGACTTATGAGTTTTTCTTGTCCTTTTGCTAAGCGGTTTTTGCGCTTGTCACATGAGCGCGCTTCAAGATCAAATGTACTACTCTCCTTCGACCTTCGTTATTCCTTGTTCGATATTCGATATTGTGCGTGTCATGAAAACTCATAGAACCATTCAAACCACCTAATAAGACTATATCTATCGTCCAAGTTAGCGGATATACTAGCCCGGGGTGGGGTCACAGAGGGCGGAGACCGGTCAGTCGCACATCGCCAATTCCTCTCCCCTGGATCAAGACCTTGAAGGTGTCACCCATGCCGCCATCGGGGAGAATGAGACGCTTCATGGTGAGACCTTCCCGGAGCGACTCGTGAGGAGATCGATCCTCTTCTCGGTGCCCCGCTATCTCATCCAGGAAACCGAGGGAGAGGAGAAACTGATACTGGGGAACAAATCCCACCACATGGAATCCCAGGGTTTCCCCTTTTCTGATGAGACCGGTAAAGTTGACGTGGGTTGTCATGTCCTGGAGACCGACGTGGGCATATGGGTCGTCGGTGCACCGATGCCGGCAGTAGCACAGGAGGGTTCCCGAGGACCGGGCAGAAACATAGAGGTCTTGGGCCAGGTAGCCGTAGTCAATGGTCATGAGAAACCCTCGGGCGAGTACCCTTCCCATCTGATCGTACCACCGGTTCGCCTCCAGATTAACCTCAGCCTGCTGGCCCTCCTCTAATCGAACCCCCATCTCCTCAAGGTACCGGGGAATCTCCTCCGTGGAGGGATCTCCCAAGGCCTCACGAAAAACACCGTCCTCTTCGGTCACATAAATCTCACAGAGTCTTCCCTTGCGGACTGAAACCCGGTGGACAGGAAAAGCATCGATCAGTTCATTGGCGAGAAAACAGCCTTGGAGGCTTGCCTCCTCAATCCCGTCGAGGTCAAGCCAATGGACGCTCCCCCCGTAGGGGGCGAGCCTCATCTTCTGCTCTTCGATGGCTCTGGAGCTCCTCTCAACAAGACCGTATCTCAACCTTTCCAAGAATGAGGGAGACTCCTCGGCCACAGCGTCGAGGATGTCTCTGGCTAGCATGCCCCCTCCGGCTCCAGCCTCAACGATCCAGAACAGCCCCTCCCCCAAAAGACCACCCATCTCCCTGAGTTGCCGCGCAAGAAGACGGCCAAAAACCGGATGAACGCTCGGGCTCGTATAGTAGTCGCCCTTCTTCCCGATCTTTTCTCCCCGAGTCTGGTAGTAGCCGTGAATGGGATGGTACAGACAGAGCTCCATGAAATCCGAGAAAGGGATTCTGCCCTTTTGACGGATTCGGTCGAAGATGATCTCTTTGAGGGCTAGATTCTCTTGAAGGGATGGGGTTCTCACAGGTCGACCCCACTTATTGCTTCGCTGCAGGCCGGACACCTCCCTCCCATGAGGTCGTAGCGTTGGATGGTATATCCAAATCTCTCAATCAGGGGTTTGCCGCAACCAGGACAGTAGGTGTTTTCTCCGCCAGCTCCTGGGACATTTCCCTGGTAAACGTATTTCAGCCCCTCCTCCAAGCCTATCTCCCTGGCCCTCTCCAGAGTGCTCACAGGCGTCCGGGGCTGATTCTGAAGTCTGTGGGTGGGATAAAACTGGGTCACATGCCAGGGGATGGCTCGATCCGTATCGGCCATGAAGCGGGCGATCTTCCTGAGTTCCTCCTCAGAATCGTTGTAATGGGGAATAACCAGAGTGGTGATTTCAATCCAGATGCCCAGTTCCTTGTAAAGCCTGATGGAATCGAGGACAGGTTGGAGCCTTGCCCCGCAAACCTTCCGATAGAAATCCTCGCTAAAGGCCTTGAGGTCGATGTTGGCACCGTCCAGGTAGGGTTTCATGGAGCGGAGGGGTTCGGGCGTGATATAGCCATTGGTCACAAACACGTTCTTGAGGCCTGCCAGGCTGGCAAGCTTGGCCGTGTCCATGGCATACTCCAGGAAGATTGTGGGCTCTGTGTATGTGTAGGCAATGCTAAGGCATCCTGTCTGTTGGGCCAGGAAGACAACTCTCTCAGGGGTAAGGCCTTCGCCTGGGATCTCACTGCGATCCGGAGAGACTTGGGAGATACTGTAATTCTGGCAGTGGAGGCACTTGAAATTGCACCCCACGGTGGCAATGCTGAACGTCTTTGTCCCTGGGAGGAAGTGAAAGAGGGGCTTCTTTTCTATGGGGTCCACCGCCTCGGAGATCGATTTTCCATAGACCAGGGTGAAGAGCGTCCCCCCCCGGTTTTCTCGGACACCACAGATGCCCCGGCTCCCCTCCCCGATTAGACATTCATGAAAGCAGAGATGACACTTGACTTTTTGGCCTTCTCGTTTTTCATAGAATTTCGCTTCTCTCATAGCATGCCCCCCAGCATTATAGCGCGCCTACTCCCGGTTATCAATGAGGATGCCAGGGCAGACGGCTTTCTGACCTCTCCATGACGCGAGGGTCTCGCCCGGACGCTTGCACAACGGTCCAAAGTTGAGTAGATTTCTCAGTGCAAAAGGCGCAGGATCCTTTCATCGAAAGCCTTCATCAGATCGAAGTCACGGGATCCTCTCTTGCTTCATATCAGGGTTTCTCTTAGAATAGAATGGTGAAGATTTGCCAGAGCAAAACCTTCGTTTTTGGGCGAGCAGCTTTAGCCCTGTTTCCCATTTTGAATATCGAATACCCACCTGCTAAAGTCTTGCGGGAGAGGCAATGCTTTCGGTTGAAGAAGCGGTCCGCCGCATCATCGGCCGTGTGAAGATCGTGGGCACGGAAACGGTCCCCCTGGTCGATGGGTTGAATCGGATTCTGGCGACTGACGTCGTGGCCCCCATGGGGCTACCTCCGTTTAGCCATGCGACCGTGGACGGATTTGCCCTCCGTTGTCAGGATGTGGAGAGGTCATCGAGAGAAAAGGGGGTTCTCCTGAGGGTGATCGAAACGATCCCTGCAGGGTCCCTGGCCAAAAAGACGGTCGAACCCGGGCTGGCGATTCGACTCATGACCGGTGCCCCGCTTCCGCCAGGGGCCGATGCCGTGGTTAGAGATGAGGATACCGCTTCAGGGGGAAACAACACCCCTTTCATACGGGTCCACAGGCCCGTATCCCTTGGGGAGAACGTGGCCCCTTCGGGGGAGGACGTGAGGAAAGGGGAGGTCGTCCTGGAAAGGGGAACCGCCATACGGCCTGGAGACATCGGGATCCTGGCTTCCCTGGGACTTGCAGAGGTGACTGCGTTCCGGCCCCCTGAGGTTGCTCTCCTTTCCACGGGAAATGAACTCGTTGGTCTCGAAGGGGTCTGTGGAGAGGGAAAAATCTTTGCGAGTTCCTTTTACACCCTGCTTGCAAAGCTCAGAGAATACGGCTGTACCCCTCTCCCCCTGGGTATCGTGGGGGATAATCCAAGAGAAATCGAGAACCGGATTCGATCAGGCCTCTCTGCCGATGCGACCATCACCATCGGGGGGACCCGACAGGGAGACTCTGACTGGGTCCGAGAGGTATATCAGAAAATGGAGATCCACCCCGAAGTCGATGGCGTCGCAATGAGCCCGGGGGGGTCCTTCCTGTTCGGTATCCTAAAAGGCAAACCGGTATTCAGTCTGCCAGGGAGTCCAACGGCCTGTGTCGTAGCATTTGAGGAACTGGTGGGGCCTGCCCTGCAGAAAATGAAGGGAGCCACAGGGGACCAAGGCTTCTCGACGTTCACCGTCAAAATGCCTCTGGCGGGAAAGACCCGTGGAAAGAGGGGACTGCGCAAATACATTCTTGCGAGAGTGGTTCTCCAGGAGGGGAAACTCACGGCCGTTCCTGTCAGCAGGAAACACCGGGGAACTCCCGTGCCAATCGTCCAGGCCAACGGGATCGTGGTCCTTCCTGAAGGCTGTTCTGAGGTCAGAGAAGGAGAGGAGGTCGACGTGCGGCTGGTTGATCTGAAATAAGGAGAGACCGGGACGAGACGTCTATTCAAGGGAGTGGGGATTCTGGGTAACGGGGGAAAGAGGTCGAGGGAATGATTCCGATTGTCTCTATTGTGGGCAAGTCTGATAGCGGGAAAACCACGCTGATCGAAAAGATTGTGCCTGAACTGGTACGGAGGGGTTACCGGGTTGCCACCGTCAAGCACGATGTCCACGGTTTCGAGATAGACCAAGAGGGCAAGGATAGCTGGCGACATCGACAGGCCGGTGCGGATGCGGTGGTCATTTCGTCTCCAAAGAAGATCGCCTTGATCAAAACCGTAGAGGAGGATCTCAGTCTTGCGGACCTGAGGGACCGCTTTATCGACGATGTTGATATCGTCATCTCAGAAGGATTCAAGAAGGACGTCCAACCCAAGATCGAGGTTTTCAGAAGGGAGCTACACCGCGAGCTTCTCTGCTCAGAAGAGGATAATCTCGTCGCCGTTGTGTCCAATCAGAGATTTGACGTTCCTGTCCCCTGCCTGGACCTGGATGATGGGAAAGGGGTCGTCGACCTTCTCGAAGAGAGATTCCTTCGCCAAAAGGAAGAGGGGGATGTCTCCCTTGTGGTGGATGGTCGACGGGTCAGCCTGTCCCCCTTCGTCAAGACCCTGATAACGAGAACGATTCGAGCGATGGTGTCGACCCTGAAGGGGTGTCAGAACTCAGACAGAATCAGGATTTCAATCGGATGAGAGAACAAGGGGAGAGCCACGAAGGGGGGCCGAAGGAAGGTTTTTGGGTACGAGACTTCTTTGTATTTTGCGAAGAAGTCAACAATACGAAATTCGAATTTCGAATCTCGAAACGAATTCAAAATCCGAATCTATCAATGACCAAAACAAGTGGTATCGGAATCGTTTCCAATTTCGGATTTTGGTCATTCGAATTTGTTTCGGATTTCGGCCTGCGAGGAGCTCGGAGTCCGACGAGACCTGTCGGCGAGCTCAGGTCGAGCCGCTCAGTCCAGTCGCCGAGTCGGTTTCGATATTCGGATTTGGTTGCGGCCGAAGGCCGCGTTAGGACGTATCGGCCATGATCGTTCGTCTCGAAGAAAGAATGGAGGGGATGGGTAGGAGATTCCAAGGCCTTTTCACACGGTGGAGGATCGGCTTGGGCGCAGGAGGACTGATTGCCGTCTCTATGGTGTTTCCCCTATGGAATGCATTCTCCCAGGGGCTCCCAGAGATTTCCACCCAGGCCAAAATCTCCCGGATCAAAGCGTTTCGAAAGGCAAGAAATGAGTTTTTGACGCATCACCCTCGCTCCCCCTTAAGGGAAGAAGACAGAAAAGAATTCTCAGGACTAGACGTGTATCCGGTGAATTTGAAGTACGTTTTTGTCGGAAAAATCGACCGGTACCATTTGAACATCCACAACCCAGACTATTATGCGACCTTTCCGACTAACAAAGGGACCAACAAGCGTTATATTCGATACGGGAAGTTTACCTTCGAGCTTGAGGGGAAACCCTACACCCTTCAACTCTACAAGTCGATCCTGAGCGACCACCTCTTTGTCCCCTTCAAAGACAGAACCAACGGAGAGGAAACCTATGAACTGGGCCGATACATCGATGCGGAAATCCTCCCGGGGTATTACACCATTATCGATTTCAACATGGCCTACAATCCAAATTGTATGTTCAACGAAGAGGCAGTCTGTCCGATTCCACCGGAGGATAATTTCCTGCCTATGGAAGTCAAGGCTGGCGAGAAAAAGCTGAACAGTTCACGGAAAGAACCTCAATGACCCCTGGAAAGGAGTGACTCCATCAGGGCGAAGGCCCCTTCGCTCGCCCAGTCCCTCGGCCCAAGAGACTTTCCAATGATCCTGCCATCCTGATCGATAAGAAAGGTCGTGGGAAGGGATGTGATTCGATAGGTTGACTTGGCCTTACCCGCGGTATCAATCAAGACGGGAAAGGTGAGGCCCTTTTTTTGGACGAATGATCTGACGACCTTCACCCCACCCTGGTCGAGGGAGACAGCCACAATGGTGAGACCTCTGTCCTTAAATTGCCGATAAAGGACCTCCATGGGGGCCATTTCCTTCTTACAGGGACCGCACCAGGTCGCCCAGAAATTCAGCAGGACTATCTTCCCCTGAAACTGTGTCAAATCCGTTGAATTCCCCTCCAGGTCCACCACCTTGAAGTTGCCGGCCGGCATGGGACTCTTATACCGTAAAACGCGCATTCGCAGGAAGAGGTCCTCCTCGCCAAAAGACAAATGGCTCGATAGGAGCAAAGCGGGCAAGAGGGGAAGGAGGAAAAAGAGCGGTTTCTGTGAGGGTCTTGGCATCGGTTTTCGCCATCGGATGTCAGGTCGTGATCGATTCTCACTCCCAAATATTCGGACTTTTGGGAGGGTCTGTCAAGCCAGGACTCTTCCCAAACTTGCCAGAGCCTCCCTGACTTCGGGAGCCCCGTTCTGTGAAGCCGTCTCATCGCTCCCCAGCAGGTTGGGTCGCCCGAATGAGAACGTAGCCCCTCAGCCCCTTGACAAAGTCATAAGGGGCCAACTCTACGTTTGACTCTTTTGTTTTAGTATCCTTTGGTAAACTTCTTGTATGTCTAGACCACTGAGAATAGCGTTTCCTGATGCCGGGTACCCTGTGATGAACCGGGGAAGACGAGCAGAGCCTGTCTTTCTGTTCCTTGTAACCCCTAGCATGACAAATGACAAAGCTCAAAGTTCAAATGAATGTCAAAGCTCAAATGACAAATCGGGACAAATAATCGGCTGCGCTGTTGAGTTGACGATGGGCTAAGCTACCTAACAATACGATTCTTAAAGGGATTTCAAAGTTTTGACATCCAGGCACAGG
>CAYGBW010000025.1:0-7876 GCA_964348185.1 uncultured Thermodesulfobacteriota bacterium
TAATGTTCGCTCCAGGGACATTTTTCAGTGACGACTAATTCATTAAAGCAAAGCCCTCGAGATGTCAAGAGATTTGTCCAAAGTCTCTGAAAAACACCCCCTTCGGACTCAAATCTCGCCGCACCCAGGGCGGCCGCTCCCCTTGGCCGAGAATGGCTAAGGGACTACCTTGATTCGCACAAAGAGCGACTTTTTCAGTTTTTCCAGAGGTCTCTGGGAGGTTGGGAGATTTTGCTAAACCTCTCGTTGTCCCTGGTCGATATTAGAGGATAAACAGAACCTCCCTTTCAGCCCAGGTGAGGTAGCGGGAGAAGGTTGTATGGTATACCTATTCCTGGTTTCCACTGGAGTGCTCCTAGGCGTATTACTCTGGCTCTCACTGGAAAGCGAAAAGAAAAGGGATTAGAAAGGAGGGGACGACTCCTGATCCAGATTCGAGTATTTTCAAGCCCTGACGTTGACTGCTTGGTTTTGTCCCTTAACCTGGCAGAAGCATTCTCCCAGGGAAGGGTCTATTCTGTTCTGACACATACTCCTATTTGAACCTGGAGCCATCCCCCCTCTGTTCACCAGTCCCTTTGCTAGATTGGCTTGTCCCGATCTACCCCACCTTTCTCGCTGAAACACCCTTTCCTCCTGCCCTTCACAATCCCAAGCTCTCATTGATCGAAACGACTTTCACCCTCCCTTTGGGAGACGATTTTTCGTTGATGGTTTTTGGTCTTTTCTGATAGACTATTCCGGGCTGGGACCAGACTGTAATTCTTCCGGCTGGAAGCATCTGAAGATCGAGCAGCCGATGGCGACGGTTGTCGGGAGAAGATCTGGAGTCTGAGGAAGTGGCAGTGATGAGAGATCATCTGTTTCGGTTTGTGAACCCAAGATCCCTTGCGCTCGGCTCGGTCTCGGCTCGGCATCCGTGAAATGCATCAGCTTCTTCCTCATTTGTTGGCCAGCACGGATGGGCTGGCAGACTCAGGGATAAGGAGGAGATTAAAATGGAGATCTATCTCATGCAACATGGCCAGGCTTTCTCTAAAGAGGTCGACCCCGAGCGCAGCCTGACCCCTGAAGGGGAGAATCAAATTGCGGCGAGTGCCAGCGCCTTACAGAAGATCGGGGTCAGGCTTGATCTTATCGTCTCGAGTCCGAAGAAGAGGGCCCGCCAAACAGCGGAAATTGTGGCCAACGGACTGGGCTACCCCTTGGATGGCATAAAGGTCACAGAGACACTTCAGCCAACTGCCCCTGTCCAAGAGGCGATCGCCTTCCTGAAAGCCTATGAAGAGAAGAAAGCGGTTCTTCTGGCCGGCCACCTTCCTTCTCTGGGAGAGATCGCCTCCGATTTGTTAAGTGAGGGCTCTACAGTCTCCATTCACTTTGGTATGGGTGGGGTTTGCCGGATCGATGTCGATCTGTTACAGGCCGGGCCGGGTGAGTTGAAATGGTATCTGCCCCCCGAGCATCTCAGGCTGATTTCCAGGTAGAATCTAACAGCTCACGGGGGTCAGGGAACCGGGGCCACCCAAACCGAACAGGCCGAATCAATGCCAGCAAGTATCGAATCAGGCCACGGAAGGTGGGGAATGATCGATGGTTTGAGAAGGTCCGTGGGAAAGAATGCCTGATCACCGATCCCCGACCCCGGGGGACTGTTACGAAAAGGCTGTGTTGTTCGGGGGGATCTTCTCCCGACACCTCAGAAGATGTGTTCGAGTCGAGCTTTGGCTTCCCTGGCTTCCCGGACCATATCTGAGATAATCTCCCTGACTCCCTTGATCTCTCGAACCAGGCCCACCGACTGGCCGCAGGGAACGAGGCCTCCATCCAGATCCCCCTCCCTGAACACCCGCTGCATGTTTTCCCCTTTAATCAGGGGGAAAAGCTCCTGGGGGGATGCAGCTTTCGACTCCATCTCCTTGACCCGGGTCGCTGCCCCATTGTTCCAGACCCGATGGGTGTTTTGAACGGTTCGAAGAACAAGGGTCGTGTCAAGCTCCGTTGCTCCACAAAGGGCCCTCTTTAGATCCTCATGAACAGGGCATTCGCTTGCAACGAGAAGGCGTGTACCCAGGATGACGCCTTCTGCTCCGAGAGAAAGCACGGCGAGAAGACCCCGCCCATCTCCCACGCCTCCTCCTCCGATGACCGGGATGGTGAGGGCATCCACCACCAAAGGTATCAGGCAGAGGGTTGTGATGTCGAGCCTTCCCGTGGCACCACCGTTCTCATATCCGACAACGGTCACCGCATCCACTCCAAGACTCTCCGCCTTCCTGGCATAACGGACCCCGACACATTTGTGAATGATCTTGATACCATTGCTTTTTAGCCGGTCGATATACTCCTCCGGGGCCTTATGGCCTGAGGTCTCCACGATTTCGACTCCCTCGTCGAGGATGACATCGATATACTCATTGTTGTCGATCGGTTGCATAGCTGGAAACAGGTTCAGATTCACGGCAAAAGGCTTCCGGGTCAACCGCCTCGCCTCACGGAGCTCCCGGCGAAAGGACTCCTTGTCATGAAACATAGCCGAGGCGATGATGCCAAGGGCCCCGGCCTCTGATATGGCCGATGACCATCTTGCATCGGAAAGATGCATCATGGTTCCCCCGATGATGGGATACTCAATGCGAAACAGCTCGGTTATTCTTGTTTTGAGCATGATATGTCTCCTTTGGGGCCTCATCTGCTGGCCCCTGTCCCCTGATCCCCGTAAACAGTTGCTGCCAGTATATTACCCCATCTGAGGTGTGAAAAGGAATGATATCCCTCGGAATAGGCGAACCGGTGTCAGGTCCCTCGCGCACAATCTGGGTAGGCGGACCTCTTTTGGTTGCCCCCTATTGATTTTTCAACCCATCGGTATTAAATTGGGTTATTTCAATCCGGATCGATTTGTCTGGTGTCGACCATCATTGCGAAGGAGCAGGGGAAAAGATGGAACCATACCGGCGCTGGTCTGTCTACATGAAGCAGGTGTCTATCTGGTTTCTCATCACCATTGCCGTCTCCGTCGGCACGGTTTTGGGTATCTTCAAGGGGATCGCCCTTGTGATGGACCATTTCCTCAAGGATGATCTGTTCTACAAGGGCTTTGCGTTCTCTGTGGTCATCTCGGCGTCTGGCACGGCCGTGCTGTTTGGGGTGATTTTTATCCTTATCCGGAAGATTGGAAAGTATCCGAGAAGAAGACTCAAAGGCCTAAAATGATTATGAGAGGATCGGACTGGAGGGTCGTGAAAAACGGTGTTTCCCGGGGCACACGGTTTTCTTGTGGTATGGTTTTTGTAAGAAAGAGGCTTAGGACCTCGTGAACACGCCCCCGCTGCAGAGAGGGGTGGTGTGGGAAAACGGGGATCGATTAGATCGAGGCCCAGAAGGTTGAGGGGCTGGGGAGGCAATTGCATGGTTGAAAAGATGGATAAGATCTGGATGGATGGAGAACTCATCGACTGGGACGAGGCGAAGATCCATGTTCTCACCCATACCTTTCACTACGGTTTGGGAGTCTTCGAAGGTATTCGTTGCTACGGTTGCCACGACGGTTCCTCAGCGGTTTTCAGACTGGGAGACCACATCGATCGACTTTTCGACTCCGCGCTTATCGGAGGGATAACCATTCCCTTTTCGAAGGAGAGGATCGTCGAGGCATGCAAGGAGACCCTTCAAGCAAATGGCCTGGCAGAGGGGTACATCCGGCCCATTGTCTTTATCGGTGAGGGGGCCATGGGCGTCCACCCTGGGGACAACCCCATCCGCGTCAGCATCATCACATGGCCCTGGGGGGCCTACCTTGGGGAAGAGGCGCTAAAAAGAGGAATCCGTGTGAAGGTCTCTTCGTTCACACGGCACCACGTCAACGTCATGATGACGAAAGCCAAGATCTGTGGGAACTATGTCAACTCGGTTCTTGCCAAAACCGAGGCAGTCAGGGCAGGATACGACGAGGCCATCATGCTCGACACGGAGGGATACATATCCGAGGGGAGTGGAGAAAACCTCTTTCTCGTGAGAAAGGGGCATATCAAGACCACCCCTCTCACGTCCATTCTTGAGGGGATTACCCGTAACTCTGTCATACGCCTTGCCACTGACCTCGGCATCGAAGTGAGAGAGGAGAGATTCACCCGCGATGAACTATACACGGCCCAGGAGGCCTTTTTCACCGGAACGGCTGCCGAAGTTACGCCCATCCGGGAGGTGGACGATCGACCTCTGGGCAATGGTGTTCCAGGCCCTATCACAAGGAAGCTTCAGGCGCTCTACTTTGACGTCGTGAGGGGAAAAGGAGAGAAATACCAGGAATGGCTGGATCGGCTATAGACTGACGAACCACACTAGAGCCTTTCCATCCGTCGTTTTGCCTTTCTCACGTTTTTTGGAGGCCTTCTGGATGGCCCTTTTTTTCGTGTTCCTCTTGTCTCGGTTCGGTCACCGAAATCGTCCGAATCGATCCCCTTCAGGTTGCTATAGGAGGCCACTTCCATTTTGAGTTCGAACTCCTCGGACGGAATGACCGTGGCGCGGTGACGCTCCGCTTCCAGCTGAACCTGTCTGTCTGAGGTCACGACCATCGCCCCTTCGCCCATTTCTCTGGCCATCCGAATAATGACGTCGTCCGCCTTCTGACCCATCCTGGAAAAAACCACCCGGATTCCTCTTTGAGGGGTTGGGGAGCTCGACGAACTGCCCCGATTCCATCCGTCAAATACCACGGTAATGGGAATGGATCTGGCATGCCTGTAAACCGCCAGGCGCCGGATCAATTCGTCTCTGCCCCCCTCAAGATCCTCTTTGTCCAGAATGCTGAGGGACGGGGACCGACGAATGAGATTATAGCCATCAATAATCAGGTGAAGGGACATGACCCAGCGCCATCTTGAGACTAAAGCTCAGGCCTTAAGAATCTCTTCGAAGGTGGAGGCTTATTCTGTTTTCCTGCCCTGAGATAAGCCGCTGAATGTTGGCCCGATGCCGGTAAAAAATCAGGCCCCCCACAGTGACGCTCATGATCAGATAGGGGAGGGAGCCCGTAAACATCCAGACAAGAATCGGCATAAAGAATGCCCCGGACAGGGAGCCCAGGGAGACGATTCTGGATGTGGCTAGAACGGTTGCAAAGAGAAGCAGGCTGATCATCACCGCCAATGGCGAAAGGGCGAGGAAGATCCCCAATGCCGTGGCCACCCCCTTTCCCCCTTTGAAATGGAGAAACAAAGGGTACAGGTGTCCCAGAAACGCAGCCATGGCGGCCAGGCCAATCCAGACTTCGGAGAATTGCCAGGCCGTGGCCATTGAGACAGGAATGAATCCCTTTAGGCCATCCCCGACCAGGGTCATGAGGGCTGGGAGTCTACCCGCCGACCGATAGATGTTGGTGGCCCCTATATTCTGACTTCCCACTTGTCGAGGGTCTTGTTTGGAAAAGGCTTTTGTCAGAAGAAGCCCTGTGGGAATGGAACCCAACAGGTAGGAAAAGGGAATGAGAAGAAGCTCCAATCTGTCTCCTCCCCGTGAATTGGGACAACACCGAATCGTGCAATTAGCCAGGCTGCCACGCTACCCCCTTCTCTATCACACCTCTGTCGCCCAGTCAACTGCCTAATCGGACCAGGGGCCCCTCCCCGCGGATAGGGCAGAGCTTCTCGGCTTCCCCATGAGAGAAGGCTGAAGCCGGGCGTGAAGGGAAAGGGGATTCTCGTAGGAGGGACGCCATCTATTGATGGGTTGAAAGGGCATGTTATAATCTAGTTGGAAAGATGGTCCCATAAGGGGGTGACAACCATGGGGAAAAAAGAAAAAGGATACTGTGTTGTCTGCTCTGAAGACCAACACGATATTAGATATAACATTTCCGAGGGTGACTGTTTGATGGAAGGTGAAAGAGGCGGCTGCGGATCCTTGTGGGTTAGCTACCGGGACATGGGTGGGCTCCCGATGAGTGGCCTCTGGACTCCCGACAGCTGGTAGTGTAGGTTTCTCTGAACGCGAGCCCAAGGGCCGGGGAGTCCGCGGGTTCCGTGGAGGGGGACCGTTGTGGCAAAAGCCATTGTGGATGGGTGGCTTTTTTCTCTTTGACGTGAAGGCTGGGGAAGATCATTCCAGAAATGAAAAATTCCTGGAAAATTCGATAGACTTGTGGCATTGTTTTGGGAAGGAGACGGAAAGAGGGGGGTAAGAATTTGAAAATCAGATTGATTGACCCGACCGCTGAGGGATCTCTGTTGCGACATTCCCGTCGAGAGTTGAAATCGCTCTGGTTCGCTCACCTGAGCCTCACCACGTTGGCGGCGCTGACCCCAGAGGGCATTGACGTGGCCATCACGGATGAAAATGTGGAACCCATCGACTTTGCAGAAGAAGTTGATCTTGTGGGGATCACGGGAATGACGATTCATGCTCAAAGGGCCTATGAAATTGCCCGTACCTTCAGAACTCGGGGGGTACCCGTGGTCATGGGGGGCCCCCATGCCTCGGCACTGCCCGAAGAGGCCAAAGAGCATGTGGATGCTGTGGTGATTGGGGAGGCCGAGCATGTTTGGGCGGATGTTCTGAAGGACGCCAGAGGGGAGACGCTCAAGCCTTTCTACCGGGCGAAAGAATTCTGCTCGATGGAGTCTGCGGTTCATCCCAGGCTGGACCTGTTGAACAAGAAGGGTGCATACTGGACCACAAGCTGCGTTCAAACATCCAGGGGGTGCCCCTTCAAGTGTGAGTTCTGTTACGTGACCCAATTCTTTGGAAACACCTACCGGTTTCGGCCTGCGGGTGAAGTCGTTGAAGAGGTAAAAAGGCTGCGAGACCATTTTGTTGTCTTCATTGATGATAACATTGCAGGGAATCAGAACTACGCCAGGGAGCTTTTCACGAAATTGACTCCTCTAAAAAAACAATGGGCCGGCCAATCGAGCATCACCCTGGCCAAGAACGATGAACTGCTCAAGTTAGCCGCCCAGAGTGGGTGTGTCTCGCTTTTTCTGGGCATAGAGTCATTGTCCCCTGAGAACCTCCGGAGTGTCCATAAGTCTTTCAACAAGGTCGATGAATTCGAAGATTCCTTGAAAAAGATACACGACCACGGCATCATGGTCCTGGCTGGCCTGATTTTCGGGTTTGACCATGATGATGAAGGGGTGTTTGAGCGGACCGTCCGTTTCTGTGAACGGGCGAAGATCGAGGCTCCCTGCTTCTTTCTTCTCACGCCCCTGCCGGGAACCCCGTTTTTTGATCGAATGGAGGCAGAGGGCCGGTTGCTTCACAAGGATTGGTCGAAATACACAGGGGCTGAGGTTGTATTCCGGCCGACACTGATGACAGAGGAGACCCTCCAAAACGGCTTCAATTGGGCCTGCCGGGAGATATACTCATACCGGTCAATAGCCAGGAGGGTGGTGCACCCCCAACAGCGGTTTTTTACCCGAATGGCAACCAACCTGGCCCTCAGAAAGGCTGCCAAGCGTAAACCCAAAGCCAGTCTCACTCGGGCTGCCTCGATTATCAATAGGCTGAATACCTCCTTCCCCATAAGGGAAAAACAGACACTGATCCCGACCCTTCACCATTTGACCGTTGAAAAGGGCCGCCAGGCGGTGCGGGGAATTACCGAAGCCTTGACCGTCCATGTCACCCGTAATGAGCAGATGAAGACCCTATTTGTTCGCCTGGAGGGCTCGATCGACCTGAAATCGGCAGAGGAACTCATCAAGGGGATCAAAGAGGCCGCTGAGTGGGTCCAGGACAGATTCGTGATCGATTTCAAAGGAATCCAGTTTTTTTCCGGGAAGGCCATGGACCTGTTATTTGTGGAGAATTACAACACACCCCTGGAATGGAGGGACAGATTCCGGATCGTGAACCTTTCGGGTCGGAT
>CAYGBW010000026.1:0-28084 GCA_964348185.1 uncultured Thermodesulfobacteriota bacterium
ATACGTCCCCCCGTAAGAATCCTTGACGGAAACCACGTGGTCGTCCTTTGAGAGGAGAGACAGAAGCGTGGCTGTGATGGCGGCCATGCCCGATGAAAAGACCAGGGCCTCATCAGCGCTTTCCAGGGCGGCAATCTTCTCCTCTGCCGCCACCTGGGTTGGATTTCGGTTTCTTGAGTAGATAAACCCCGACTCCTTGCCTGTGGCCGCGCGATGCCACTGGTCAATGGTGGGATACCCAAACGCCGCCGTTTGATGGATGGGCGGCACGGTCGCCCCGGTGACAGGGTCGATTTTCTCTCCGCCGTGGACAGCGAGCGTATGCAATCGAAAGTCTCTTTCTTTCATTTTCTCCCTCGATCTTTCAAATCTCGTTGAGGAAGACCTTCCCCCAAAGACGCCCACCCCCGCCCATCATCAATCGAAGTCCATGAGGGCGGAGAAAAGCGGGGAACATCCCTATAAGCGCTCAATTGAGAGGCGAATCCGATTTTTCAGTGTATTGAATATCGAATATCGAACAAGGAATTTCGAATCATGAAATTCTTTTGATCTTTTTTCTAACGGTTTCTATGCTTGTCAGAAGAATCGAAATCAACTCGTTACTCTCTTTGACCATGGGTTCAAACTTCGATGCAGGCCCTATCAGATTGGTTCTTACAACCATCAGTAACTGTACCTTGTCTCACGTAACTCTTTAAAGCATACTTCCATCTTGTGGACAAAGTCAGAACGAGATTCCGTGCTTTGAGCTTCACCATTATTCTACTTTCCTTCGACATTCATTATTCCTTGTTCGATATTCGATATTCTACACCTCATCAGAATTTGCTGAAATATCCGAACCCCCTAACGAGACCATATTCATTGTCTAATTGAGCGCTTGCGGGGAACATCCCCTCCCCCTTATTCTGTAAAAGCGTCATTCTTCTTGATTCTACTGAGTCCTGGCGACTGACCATGGACCGCTGTCGATTTGTCCTTGACCCCTCCCTTAGCCGGTGAGGTCAAAACTCAGGCCGGGGCCACCATGAAACCAGAATGGGTCACCCTCACGACAAATGTCTGATCCTTGTCTGGAAAGGTATAGGCCGTGTTTCCGTATGCAGCCTTGACCCAGGGAATGTCCTCGTGATGCCGGTAGAGCCAGTACCAGACCCTTTGTATTTTGGAGTCTTCCAGATCATAGACGGTTCGGCGCTGGGAGGTTTCGTCCCCGGCCTTGAGATACCGCCCCTCGATGCGCGTGATCCGGTATCCCGTGTGGAGCCCCAGCAGGTTGAGCCAGGGATGCCACTGGACGATATGCCCCCCGACAGCCCACTGATCGCCGTTGAGGCGGAAGATTCTGGGAATTCCCTCTTCTCCGTCTTCGAGGGGGACGAAACTCAGGATCATATGGTGGTCCCGTCCCTCCACCGGGACACAACGGATTCGGGCAACGGGCTTTTCCCGGGTAAAAACCACATAGGTTCGGGCAAACAGGGCAAGCATCAATAGGGAAAGGCCAAGGGCGAAGACGCAGCCACTCGCAAGGATCTTGATGACCCGCGGCAGCCCCCCCCGCCTCTTCCGGGTCCTCTTAGAAAAAGGAAAGGACCGGAGCAGCTGAGCCAGGAGAACAATTCCCCCTGCTCCAAGAATCGCCAAGGCGATAAAGAAGAGGGGAACGGCCATTTCCAAAGTCCACGGGAAAATCATCTCCTGCCTTCACTTTTCGATGCAGAAGTACCCTGCCATGGCGCTGGTGAGAGCTGGAATCGTGTACTCCTCGGGGCTGATGTGAACGGGAAGCCCCACTTCCACGGCTCTTTCCCGAGTGATTGGGCCGATGACGGCAATGGCAACCCCATCCAGCCCTTTCAGGAGTTCATCCCGATTGGAAGCAAACATCTCCATGAAGTTGGAGACCGTAGACGGACTGGTGAAGGCGATGGCATCGATGCGTCCTTCCTCTAGAAGCCGGAGAAGATTGGAGGTCTCCCCCTTGGGTTGAACCGTTTGATAGGCCTCAACCACATCAACCCTTGCCCCGTGACTTTTCAGTCCCTGCGGAAGGATCTCCCTGGCCTTCTTCGCCCGGGCCAGAAGAACCCGCTTGCCGACGAGCCCCTGTTTTGCCAGACTCTCAACGACGGCCTCGGCCCTGTATTCTCTCGGAACGAGATGAGCCTCTATTCTCTCCCCCTTCATT
This sequence comes from uncultured Thermodesulfobacteriota bacterium, assembly GCA_964348185.1. Lineage (GTDB taxonomy): Bacteria > Desulfobacterota > BSN033 > WVXP01 > WVXP01 > CAYGBW01. The sequence goes on from CAYGBW010000026.1 coordinate 2,195, forward strand.
TCCCTAGCAGTCCGGGGGCCAATGGCGCAGAACCGAATGCCTTTCAGGGAGTCAATGTTCCTTCCCCTCGCCCGAAGCCTTGCCACAAAGGATCTGACACCATTTGCACTCGTAAAGATAACCCAATCATAGCCCTGGAGACCGTCAATCGCCCTGTCGAGGGGGGCCCAACTGTCAGGAGGAACGATTTCGATGGTTGGGAATTCGATGACCCGGGCCCCGAGAACGGTCAGCCCCGCGCTGAACTCAGCCGCCTGGTGCTGCGCTCGGGTGATGACGATGGTTTTCCCTTCCAGTGGTTTCCCCTTCTCCATGGGAATGACCCCGTGGCGATCGAAAATTCCCCGTGTATATATCTCTCTCCAAATGGAGTGTCGCCCAGATCCGTCTGAGGGGTCAGGAAAACGTTTGTGCTCATCAATCTTGGCGACGTTGAATGCACAAGGGCTTCAGCCCCAAGGTTCTTGATCCCCACCTTTCCCAGAGGAATCCGTTTCCTCCAAGCGAAATAGCTTCCTGACGGCGTCCGACAGCAACTCACCGGATGAGTTCTGGTCTGCTCTTTTCAAAAAGGTGATGGGGTCGTGAAGCACCTTGTTGACAATCGCCGATGTGAGCGCGTCGAGCACCTTCCGTTCCTTTTCAGAGGTGAGGGACAGGGCTGCGTAGGCCTTCTTGAGCTCTTTCTGACGGATGGCCTCCAGTTTGTCTCTCAACAAACGAATGGTGGGGGTTGTCTCCAGCGACGCGTACCACTGGCAAAACCGTGTCACCTCCCTTTCCACGATCTCCTCTGCCCTTTCCGCCTCTTTTTTGCGGTCTCTGATGTTCGCCTCAGCAACCCCCTGAAGATCATCAATATCATAGAGGTACACGTTCTCAATCGAGTTGATCCGTGGGTCGATATCCCTGGGTACGGCAATATCGATAAAAAACATGGACCGGTTTCGTCTGGCCTTTATGAGGGTGGCAACCTCGGAATAGTTGATCACATAGTGAGGAGACGCGGTGGAACTGATAACAATATCAGCCTCCCCGAGACCCTCAACGAGTTGATCGAAGGGAAGGACCCTTCCCTCAAACATTTGAGCCAGTTCACAGGCCCGTTGGGGGGTCCGGTTCGTTACCGTAATCCGAGACGCCCCGGAAGTAACGAGATGCCTCGCCGCCAATTCGCACATCTCTCCCCCCCCAACGAGCAGGACAGCCTTGTCCTGAAGTTCACCAAATATCTTCTTTGCCAGCTCAACAGCCACAAAGCTTATCGAAACGGCCCGGTTACCAATGGTGGTTTCAGTGCGAATCCGCTTGGCAACACTGAATGCCTTGTGGAGCAGCCTGTTCAGGATAGCTCCTGCAGCACGGTGATGGGACGCTTCGCTGAAGGCGCTCTTGACCTGTCCAAAGATCTGGGGTTCCCCGACGACCATGGAATCCAGGCTGGAAGCAACCCGGAAAACGTGGCGGACCGCCTCCTCACCCTGATAAACGTAGAGAAACCTTTTCAGTTCCCTTCTGGGTATTCCGTGGAAATCTGAGAGAAAACCCTCCACCTCACGGATCCCCTCATCGACATTGCTCGTGGTCGCATAGACTTCCACCCGATTGCAGGTTGAGAGAACCATGTCTTCCCTTATCGACGAAAGGGAGAGCACGCCCTTTAAGGGTTCCTCCAAGCGGTCTTCCGGGAAGGAGACCCTTTCCCGAATCTCTATGGGAGCGGTTCTATGGTTGAGTCCGACAACAATGATATCCATTCCAACTGCTCTTTCAGTCTGCCCGTCACCCGCCGATCGACGGGGAGCTGTGATGGCATGAGACTGCCTTATCTCCACGTGCTGTAGGAATGAAATCCTCTGAGGACGAGGTTCACTCCCAGGAACGTGAACAGGATCGCCATAAACCCTACAAGGGCCATCATCGCTGCTTTTTTCCCTCGCCAGCCGATGGCCAGTCTCTGATGAAGCAGGGCTGCATAGAGAAACCAGGTGATGAGAGACCACGTCTCCTTCGGATCCCAACTCCAGTAGGAGCCCCACGCATAGCTTGCCCAGACTGACCCGGTGACAATTCCGACGGTCAGAAGGGGAAAGCCAAAGGTGAGCGACCGATAGTTCAGCTCGTCCAGGATCTCCAAGGAGGGGAGTCTTCTGAGAAAAACGCCGCTCTTCTTGGATTTTATCTGGTGTTCCTGTATGAGGTACATGATCCCCGCACAGAAGGCCAGAGCAAAAACGGCATTCCCCAAGAAGGCGAACATCGCATGAAAGGGAAGCCAGTAGCTCTTCAGGGCAGGGTGGAGAGGGAATATATCTTTGGGAAGAGCCAGGCCGACAACCACGAGAATCAACGCGATAGGCGCCACAAAGGCCCCGAGAACCCTGATGTGGTATTTGTAGTGGACCACAATATAGACAAGCAGAATCGCCCACGCGAAGAATGAAAAAGATTCATAGAGATTTGTAATGGGCGCGTACCCTGCCTCATAGTATCGAAAGATCAAGGCGGTTGTATGGAGAACGAACCCAGCCGAGAGAAGCCCGACACCGATTCTGGAAAACAAGTCCCGGAGAGAGACGATGTAAGCCAGATAGCTGATCGTTCCAAACGTGTAAAAGACAACAGCCGTGTAGAAAAAGATAAGGTTCATCACACCGCCAAGGTCATAGGGTCTGGATTCTCCTGATTTCTGTCTGGAGCAGGCCGTTTCTGGGCATTTCAGACGAGATCTCTCAGAGCCCACAACCCCTTTTGGGCTCAAAGCTGAAATGGGATGGCTTCCCTACCCCTTCGGGAATTCCTCAATTCCTGGCTTTCAGCCATAGACAATATCGAATCCCCTGAACTCCCCCTGGAAAGGCTCCTCCTCGACCTGCACGCGGGTTACCGTCGCGCCGGGTGGTCCGGTGTGACACCACCTGATGAGTTCGGCCACACGGCTCTCCTCCCCTTCGGCCAAGATTTCTACGGTCCCGTTTGGTCGATTCCGAACCCATCCAAAGACCTGAAGCTGTCGGGCCTTTTTTTCCGTGTAAGCCCGGTAAAAGACCCCCTGGACGTATCCCTCCACAGTGAGACGTCTTCTTGCCTTGCCCACGGCGACTCCCCCTGACAAAAACTCCTTGAAAATTAGCACACAGGCGGCTCTAAATCAACCGCACAATGACGGGGGTATGAGAGAAGCTCATCTCGAGCGTGATGGGTTCTAGATCGATAGACCGAGTAATCATCGTGGTGGCAAATGACAAAGCGTCAAGTCTTTCCCACCCATTTTGACCTCACCATTCGGGTTCAGCAAGAGAAACGGTGCCACAGATTTTAGCCGAAAACCCACGTTGAACGGACCTTGAAAAAAACCCGCAAGATCTTATATAATCATGCCCAAGTCCCTCATCACAGAGTTACCTACCATACGGCTTCAGAGAGAATGATCGCTCCCGAACCAAAGCAATCAGAATTCTCAGGAGAAACCAGATGGACAAGCGCTACGTGGGGATCGATGTCGGTTCAATCAGTGCGAACACCGTTGTCCTTGACGCGGAGAGACGAGTTCTGGAAGAGCACTATTCTCGGACCAAGGGGCAACCCCTGAGAACGGTTCAGAGGATCCTGGAGGAACTCTTGCATCACGTCCCCCAGCAGCAGATCGCCGGTATGTACTTTACCGGCGTGGGAGGAAAGCTTCTGTCAGAACTTCTGGGAGGGGAATTTGTCAATGAGATCATCGCTCAGGCCAGAAGTGTCGAACACTTTCATCCTGAGGTCCGAACGATTATCGACGTTGGAGGGGAAGACTCCAAGATGATTCTGATCGAAGTGGAGGGAGATCGTCACAAGATTAGCGATTTCGCCATGAATACCCTCTGTGCTGCAGGTACAGGGTCATTCCTGGATCAGCAGGCAAGCCGGTTGGGATTGACCATTGAAGCATTCGGCGAGTTGGCTCTCCGTTCAGAGAACCCTCCCCGTATTGCCGGTCGGTGCAGCGTGTTTGCCAAGTCTGACATGATCCATCTCCAGCAGATCGCCACCCCTGACTACGACATTGTGGCAGGGCTCTGCTACGCCTTGGCCAGAAATTTCAAAAGCAACATCGGGAAGGGCAGGGCGTTCACAAAGCCCGTCAGTTTCCAGGGAGGGGTTGCCGCCAATGTGGGTATGCGCCGTGCGTTTCTGGATGTCCTTGAGCTGGAGGAAGAGGACCTCATCATTCCGAAACACTTTGCCTCCATGGGGGCCTTGGGCGCAATCTGGGTGGAGCTGGACAGGGGAAAGGAGAAGCCCTTCCAGGGTCTGGAGAGACTCGTAAACCACCTCGCTCACCACCAAGAGGAACGGAGATCTCATCGGCCTCTCTCCCTTTCGGTGCATCACGCTAATCGTGCCTATCCGATTCGAAGGGATCTCCCCGAGCCGGAACGGGTTGAAGCCTATCTGGGGCTGGACGTTGGATCCATCAGTACCAATCTTGTTGTCATCGATAGGGAGGGGAATCTCCTGGCCAAGAGATACCTCATGACCGCTGGTCGCCCCATCGAGGCTGTCAGGATAGGGCTCGCCGAAATCGACGGGGAAATCGGGGACCGAGTGGACATCCAGGGGGTGGCGACCACGGGCTCGGGAAGATATCTGACAGCCGATTTTGTGGGGGCCGATATCGTGAGGAATGAGATCACTGCCCAGGCGACAGCCGCCGCCTATATTGATCCTGAGGTGGATACGATTTTTGAAATCGGTGGTCAGGACTCCAAATACATTAGCCTTGACGATGGCGTGGTGGTGGACTTTGAGATGAACAAAGTCTGCGCAGCGGGAACGGGCAGTTTCCTTGAGGAGCAGGCTGAGAGGCTGGGGATTTCGATCAAGGAGCAGTTTGGACAATTGGCCCTATCGGCAGAAGAACCTGTTCGGATGGGAGAGCGGTGCACGGTCTTTATCGAATCTGACCTGGTTCATCACCAGCAACGGGGGGCATTAACCGAGGAGCTTGTGGCGGGTCTCAGTTACTCGATCGTAGAGAATTACCTCAACCGGGTCGTGGGGGACCGCCGGGTCGGAAACCGGATTTTTTTCCAAGGCGGCACCGCCTTCAACCAGGGTGTTGTGGCCGCTTTCGAGCGGGTCCTTGGGAAATCCATCACGGTGCCCCCTCATCACGATGTGACCGGTGCCATTGGTGTAGCCCTGCTGGCGATGAAGGAGAGGACCTGGGAGAAGAGCCGGTTCAAGGGCTTCGATTTGAGCCAGAGAAAATATCAGATCGGAACCTTTGAATGCAAAGGGTGCGAGAATCTCTGTCTCATTCGAAAGGTCAGCGTCGAAGAAGAAAAACCCCTCTTTTATGGCAGCCGGTGCGAAAAATACGATGTGGTGAAACGGAGTAAGGGCAGCGATCTTCCGGATCTCTTCGCCGAGAGAGAGGGGCTGCTGTTTGCCCCCTATCCGGGAGAAGAGAATCTTCCCGTTGATGCCCCGAGTATCGGGATTCCGAGGGTCCTCAACTTTCACGAACTCCTTCCCTTCTGGAGAGCCTTTTTCACCGAACTGGGTTATCGCGTCGTCCTGAGCGATCGGAGCAACAGAGAACTCGTGAGGAAAGGGGTAGAGACGGTGGGAGCAGATACCTGTTTCCCCATCAAAGTCTCTCACGGCCATGTTCTGGACCTTTTGGAAAAGGGCGTAAAGAGAATCTTTATCCCCAGTGTCGTGAATCTCAGGAGCCCACGGCCGGACATTATCGTGAGTACGTTATGCCCCTATGTTCAGAGTTTTCCCTATACAGTCAAATCTTCGATCGATTTCAAAGCCTTTGGGGCCGAACTTCTTCAGCCCGTGGTCCATTTGGGATGGGGAAAGAAGGATCTGGAAAAGGAGCTCATTCGATTCGGCAGGGCCCTCGGCCGGGGGGCTTCCGCTTCCATGAGAGCTTTTGTCAAAGCAGAAGAAAGTCAGGCCCAATTCCAGAAGGCCATCCTTCGAAGGGGTCGGGAGGTTCTGGCGGGGCTCGCTCCCGGGCAGAAATTGATGGTCGTCATTGGCCGCCCCTACAACACCTGTGATTCCGGTGTCAATCTCGACCTTCCGAAAAAACTGCGGGACCTGGGAGAGCTCGCGATTCCCATGGATTTTCTTCCCTTGGACGAGATGGCTCACCGTGAAGGAATCGGAGAGATGTACTGGCGCTATGGTCAACGGATTCTCTGCGCGGGCTATCTGGTCAAGGAGAACCCCCAGTTCCATGGGATTTACATCACCAATTTCGGATGCGGCCCCGACTCCTTCATCAGCCACTTCTTCAGGGATCTGCTCAAGGGCAAGCCTTATCTTCAGCTAGAGATCGACGAGCACTCTGCCGATGCGGGCGCCATCACGCGGTGCGAGGCCTTTCTGGACAGCCTCAACAACGTCAAATCCCCTGTCGAGACAGCCGAAAGGCTCCGCAAAAGGATGGCGACGGATAGAACCCGGAAAATATACATCCCCTATATGTGCGATCATGCCTATGCCACAGCTGCAGCCTTTCGGGCCTGTGGGGTCGATGCCGAAGTCATTCCAGAATCCGACGAGGAGAGCCTCATCTGGGGACGAAAGTTCACCACGGGCAAGGAGTGTTACCCCTGCATCTTGACGACCGGTGACATGGTCAAGATCGTTAAACGGGATGACTTCGACCCGAGTCGCGCAGCCTTCTTTATGCCTTCTGGAAACGGTCCCTGCCGATTCGGTCAGTACCACCGGTTCCACCGGCTGGTACTGGACGAGCTCGGCTCCCATCTCGTTCCCATCTACTCCCCGGATCAGGACGAGACCCTATACTCCGATTTCGGCATCATGGGCGGAAGATTTCTCCGTCTCGGGTGGCAGGGAATCGTCGCTGTTGATCTTTTGATCAAGAAGCTTTTCGAGACCCGTCCCTACGAAAAAAACCCCGGAGAGACAAATCGGGTCTATCAGGAATGCCTCTCCCTCATCTGCAAAACAATCGAGGAGAGCAACGATCTGAACAAAGCGATGGTCGAGGCCCGGGATCGATTCGCTGCGGTAGAGATCACGGGAAATGGCCAGAAGCCGGTCATCGGCATTGTTGGAGAGATCTATGTCCGATCCAATCGGTTTGCCAATGAAAATGTCGTGGAGAAGGTCGAGCAATTTGGCGGTGAGGCGTGGCTTGCACCCCTTACGGAGTGGATCCACTATATCAACGCCATGGGGCGTCGGAGAAGCCTCAAGAGAGGGCACTTCTCCAACCTGCTGAGAATCGCCCTGACAGAGTACTACCAAAAGACAGACGAACACCGGCTGGAAAGGATTTTCAAGGGTCACCTCCGCCATGGCGAGGAGCCCTCGACCCGGCAGGTGCTCCGAGAGGCAAGCCCGTATGTGCATGATTCATTTGAGGGAGAAGCCATTCTCAGCATTGGAAAAACCGTCGACTTCTCCAAAAAAGGGGCCAGCGGAGTGATCAATGTGATGCCCTTCACCTGCATGCCTGGGACGGTTGTCAGCACCCTTCTCAAGCGATATCGTGAAGAAAACAGCAATCTTCCCGTCCTCAACATGGCCTATGATGGCCAGGAACAGACCAATACGCTGACGCGCATCGAGGCCTTTATGCATCAGGCGAGGCAGTACCACGAACAGCAAATCAATCGGAGAAAAACCCATTGACGGGCAGGAAAAAGATCGGAGAGCGGGTTTCAAAGCTTCGGGCCGTTATCTTTGACATGGACGGCGTCATTGCCGATACGGAGCCCCTCCACGCTTACGCTTATATCGAAGTCCTGAAGACCTTTGGCATTCACGTTTCTGAGAATCACTATCGAAAATCGGTTAGCGTAGAGGGAAAGCCCATAGCGACGTGGTTTGTTGAGCTCGGTGGCGATCCAGAACATACCGAAGAGCTTTACCGGCGAAAGGATCGAATCTACTTCCCCCTCTTGAGAGACCGGGCGGTTCCAAGACCCGGTCTGTTAGACCTCCTGTCGGATCTCAAAGAATCTGCCATCCCGTGCGCTTTGGCCACGAGTGGACGGGGGGTCAATGCGGAATTTATTCTGGACCTGTTTGGACTCAGACCCTATTTCTCCGTCACCCTTGCCTGTGAGGATGTCACCCACGTGAAACCCCATCCAGAGGTGTTTCTCCAAGCCCTGCAACGCCTCTCAGCTGCCCCCCACAGCGCCGTGGTACTCGAGGACGCTCCAAAGGGTGTTCAGGCGGCAGTGGGTGCCGGCATTCCCGTGGTTGCTGTCCCCACCTCGTGGACCCGCCACTATCGGTTTGAGGGTGCCTCCCTCGTACTTGAATCTCTGGAAGATCTCTCCGTGTCAAGGCTCAATGACCTGCTGTCCGTTGTTCAGGGTTCATAATTCGGGGTGTCTCGTTCGCGGTGCCTTGTTTCATGAATCCTTCCTCACAATCAACCCCTTGCAGCCGGCAACCACAGAAAGCCTTGGATGCTCCCCGTCTTGCTAGCTGATTAGATTCCTGAATTCTTCTTCCGTCACGACGGGGATTCCGAGCTCCCTCGCCCGATCGAGCTTCGAGCCAGGATCCTTCCCCACCACCACGTAGTCGACCTTCTTGCTCACGCTCGAGGCCGTCTTGCCCCCGAGGGACTCCACCAGACTTCGGGCCTCCCCCCGCTCCATAGAAGCCAGGGCCCCGGTAAAGACAAAGGTCTTTCCCTGGAATCTCTCGTGACGAGACGGTGAGGGTTCCTGAATCTGAAACCCAGCCTGTGCCAGCCTTCTCAGGGTTCCGATGTTTTTGGGGTTCCCAAAAAACCTGGCCACGCTCTGAGCCACTTCGGGACCGATTTCATTGATGCCCATGAGCTCCTGTTCCGTCGCTCTAGCGACCCTTTCGAGAGATCCAAACTCTTGTGCGAGGACTTCTGAGAGGTGTTCTCCCACGTGACGGATGCCGAGGCCAAAGAGAAGCCTGGACAGTCGACTCGTTTTGCTCTTTTCCAGGGCGTCCAGAAGGTTTTGTGCTGATTTCTCTGCCATCCTCTCCAGGGATGCCAGGGTTTTATGGGTGAGGCGGTAGAGATCGGCAACGTCACGTACCAGGCCTCGATCAACCAGTTGATCCACCAGTTTCGTCCCTAGTCCATCGATGTCCACGGCCCGTTTTGAGGCAAAGTGTCTGATGCTCCCCTTTAACTGGGCTGGACACGCCAGGCTGATGCAACGGTGCGCGACCTCTCCCCGGAGTCGAACCACCTCTCCGCCGCAAACGGGACAGCTTTCAGGAATTCCGTAGGGCTCCTCCTTTCCCCTCCTTCTCTCGGTAACCACTTCGACCACTTCTGGGATCACGTCGCCAGCCCGCTGAACAACGACCGTGTCTCCGATACGCACGTCTTTTCGATCGATTTCGTCCTGGTTGTGGAGGGTCGCATGGCTGATCTGGGCCCCCCCGACCCAGACCGGCTCCAATTCAGCAACAGGGGTAATCACACCGGTTCTTCCCACCGAGGCAACGATGTCGAGGATTCTTGTGATCGCCTGATGGGCTGGAAACTTATAGGCCAGAGCCCATCGAGGGCTTCTGGAAACGCTTCCAAGGGTGGTCTGAAGATCGAGTCTGTTGACCTTGATAACCACCCCGTCGATTTCGTGAGGGAGGATTTCTCTTTTCCCCGTCATTTCATTGTAAAAGCGGATGGCTTCTTCGATTCGGTCACATCTCCTGATCAGGGGGTGGACCCGGAATCCCCACTTGGGCAGGGTCTGGAGGAATTCCCAATGGGTCTCAAAGGTCACCCCCCGGGCCGTTCCCATACCATAGGTGAATATTTTGAGAGGTCGAGAGGCGGTCACCCTGGAGTCCAACTGACGTAGAGACCCGGCTGCGGCATTGCGGGGATTGGCAAAAACCCGTTCCCCCAGTTCCTCTTGCTTTCGATTCAGGGCCTGAAAGTCCGCAATCTCCATGTAGACCTCCCCTCGAATCTCAATGAACTCCGGAACAGGGATCTCCTGTTCCTGGAGCATCAGGGGGATGGTCCTGACGGTTCTGAGGTTCTGGGTGATATTCTCTCCGTTAAAACCGTCACCCCGCGTCGAGCCGACGGTGAGGAAACCTCCCTCGTACACGAGTTCGACGGCCAGCCCATCCATCTTGGGTTCAACGACGTATTCAATTTCGTTCTGGGTGCCGAGAAACCTTTTGACCCGCTGGTCGAACTCTCTCACCTCGTTCGGATCCATGCCATTGGCAAGACTCAGCATGGGAAGGGTGTGGGGGACTGTCTCGAAGAGATCCAGTGGCGATGCCCCCACCCGCTGAGTCGGAGAGTTTGGATCATGGAGCTCAGGGTACTGTCTTTCCAATCTCTCAAGACGCCGCATCATCTGGTCATATTCACCATCAGAGACCTCAGGGGCGTCGAGGACATAATACCGATAGTTATGATGCTCGATCTCCTTCCGGAGACTTTCGACTTCCTGGCGAATCGATGTTGAAACCACTCAGACCCACCTCCTTGTTGGACGAGATCATTGTAAGACGCAGAAAACCCTTCGTCAATCATCGTCCATCATTTTTCGAGTCTCAGGCAATCGCCGGGATAGGGGCCATCCCAAAGGGGATGTTCGCCCATGCTTAACGGGGTGAAAGAGATCTACCAGGGGGGTTCCAGGATATCCATGCCCTGCGGCGGAGGTCAGCTCGCAGAAGGCCCAAGGTTCGCCTACTCTCCTGGCGGAAAGGAAGGTCTTGGAACACTGGTGCAGTTGCATTCAAATTTATGCCAAACATGTCTGCATGTTAAACAAAATATTATAGAAAAGATATGAAGCAAAGCAACTAAACTATCTGTTCTTGATGTACTTTTTCAACCGAGCTTATCGCCACGAATCCCTGCCCCTTCAAAAAATAGAGAAATCCCCTTGACAAATGGCTGAAAACCGACTAATAATCAAGAGTGGTCCAGAGTGGACCAAAGTGGACACCTGACTTTTCTTTGGGGCCAAATAACCTTAGGGATTCTTAATGTCCTTTCGAGGAAGATACGAGCATATCCTTGATTCCAAAGGAAGAATCAAGATTCCTTCCAGATTCGAAGCGGTGCTCGAAAGCAAGTATGACCATAATGTTATTATCACAAATCTCGATGGTTGTCTAGCCGTTTATCCTCTAAAGGAATGGGATGACCTAGAGAAAAAGATCCTCTCCCTCCCATCGATGAAGCAGGAGGTTCGCCGGTTTCAGAGGTTCTTCCTTGGAGGTGCGGTAGAGTGCTGGGTAGACAAACAACGCCGAATTCTGATCCCCCCTTCCCTCAGGGGGTATGGCGGGTTTCAGAAAGATGTCGTTCTTGTGGGTGTCATCAATCGATTCGAGATCTGGGCAAAAGAGAGACACGATTCTGAGATGGAGTTCGTCCACGAGAAATTTGAGGAAATCGTGGCGCCCCTCGGCGACTTGGGTCTCTGAGCTGACCGAGTCGGACACGTGCTGGAAGGAGGGAGGGTGGAAGGATAACCCAATCTCAGAGGGGCAAATGGTTCACCACTGTCCAGTTTTGCTAGAAGAGGTCATGACCTATTTGCGATGCCAGGACGGCGGAAACTACATCGACTGCACTCTCGGAGGGGGCGGCCACGCCGCTCAGATCCTGGAGAGAAGTTCTCCCACGGGAAGGCTCCTGGGTATCGACTGGGATTCTGAGGCGATCCGCATGGCCAGGCACCGACTCGATCGGTATGGGAGACGAGCCATTCTCGTCCGTGACAATTTCGCCAATCTGAGGGGGATTGTCAAGCAGTACGGTTTTGAACCGGTGGACGGCATCCTGCTTGATTTAGGAGTCTCTTCATACCAGCTGCAGGATGGCCAGCGGGGCTTCAGTTTCAGGGTTGAGGGTCCCCTCGACATGAGGATGGACCCCGGCCGGAGGGAGATGGCTTCAGATCTGATCAACGGGTTGCCAATTGAAGACCTGCGAAGGCTCCTGATGACATACGGAGAGGAGCGCTGGGCGAGAAGGATCAGCAATCTGATTGGGAAGCGTCGACAGAAGGGTTGGATTTCAACCACCACAGAGCTCCGAGATATCGTTCATTCTGCCATTCCTGTCACTCTTCATCCAAAAAGAATTGATCCGGCAACCAAGACCTTTATGGCTCTCCGGATCGCAGTCAATGACGAGTTGGAAAATCTGAGAACCCTTTTGGTCGATGCCGTATCCCTGCTAAAAAGGGGAGCAAGAATCTGCATCATCTCTTTTCACTCTCTCGAAGATCGTCTCGTGAAGGCGTATTTCCGGGGGGAGGCAAAAGGATGCATCTGTCCCCCTCGCCTCCCTCAGTGCGTGTGCCAGAGAGAGAAGCGCCTCCGGGTCCTGACGGCAAAACCTCTCTCTCCATCTCGGAGGGAGGTCTGCGAGAACCCGCGAGCAAGAAGCGCAAAACTGCGGGTGGCGGAAAGGATCTGAAGGGGATCTGAGGCTCGGCAGCTCGGGCAGGAGATTGACCATGACCGTTCTCATCGCCCCTTCTCTTGTGGGAACACCTTGGGATCGTGAGAACCGACAAAGGGGATCCGTCAGCAAGGGGCTCGGAACCCTGGCCTTCACCTTTCTCGTGATCACCATTCTGATCGCTGTCCATCTGTTCTTTGTCTCCTCGAGACTCTGGGTTATCAGACTTGGATACAGCATCTCCGAGGCTCTCAAAGAGCAGAGAGAACTCACCGAAGTCAATCAGAAACTGAAAATTGAACGAGCAACCCTCATTTCGCCAGGATGGATTGCGAGGAATGCCAAACAGAAACTGAAGATGAGGGAGCCCGAAAAGAACCAGATCCGATTTGTCCCATGAAAAAAGACGAGACTACCTGGCTCAAGGTTCGAATCTTTTTGATTTTTTTTCTTTTCTTTCTCTCTTTTGTTCTGATTTTGCTGCGGGTTCTGCAACTGCAGGTCTTAGAGAAAGAGAGCCTTCGGGGGCTAGCAGAAAGGCAGCACCAAAGGATCATTAAGCTGATGCCCAGCCGGGGGACCATTTTCGATCGAAATCTGAGGGTACTGGCCAAAAGCACCGAGATCAAATCCCTCTACGCTCATCCTCGCCAGATAGCGGACATTCCCAAAGCCGCCCGGAAGATCGCTCCGATCTTGAAGGCCAACCAATCGACCATCCAGAGGAAACTCAGATCTCGACAGCCTTTTGTCTGGATCCAACGAAAGATCTCTCCCGACAAGGCTGAAAAGATAAGAGACTTCAGAATCAGGGGGGTCGGGTTCTTGAAAGAGAGCCAGAGGTATTATCCAAATGGCTGGCTGGCTGCGAACCTCCTGGGGTTTGTTGGCGTGGACTCCCAGGGGCTAGAAGGGATGGAATTCCAGTTTGATAGCTACCTCCGGGGACACCCCCACCGAGTGGTTCTGGGGCTTGACGCTCGAGGAAGGGAAATCCTTACCGAGGCCCACATCCCGCCAAACGACCTGCCCAGTCATAACCTTGTCCTGACGATCGATTTGAACATACAACACATCGTCAAGGAAGCCCTTTCCCGGGCGGTCAGCAAAACAGGGGCTCGTTCTGCTATGGCGGTCGTGATGGATCCCCTGACCGGTCGGATTTTGGCGATGGCGAGTCGCCCCTCCTTTAATCCGAATATCCCGAACAATTATAACCCCGCCACGGTCCGGAACCGGGTGGTCACCGATATCTTCGAGCCAGGATCGATTTTCAAGGCCTTCCTTTTGGCTGCAGCCCTCGAAGAGAAAGTGGTCAAAAGAAATGACATCTTCTTTGGTCATAACGGCGCGTACCGAGTCGGAGCCGAGATCATCCATGATCTCAAGAAACATGGCTGGCTGAGCCTTCAGAGGGTCATCAAATACTCAAGCAATATTGGGGCGAGCCAGATTGGCCTCAAATTGGGCGCCACAAAACTCGACGATTATAGCCGAAAGTTCGGGTTTGGGACTCGCACCGGCATCAACCTCCCCGGTGAAGTGGAAGGGATCGTTCGGGCCCCAAAGAGTCTCAGCAAGGTCGGCATTGCAAACACGTCTTTCGGTCAGGGTATCTCTGTGACCGCCATCCAGCTCATCTCTGCCCTCTCGTCTATTGCCAATGGGGGAGTCTTGATGCGTCCCTATGTCGTGGACCGAATCATCGATCAAAGAGGTCGGGTGGTCAAATCCTTTCCGCCTCTATCGAAAAGAAGGGTCCTTTCTCCGGAGACGAGTCTAGAGGTCACCAGGATTCTGAAGGAAGTGGTGGAGCCGGGGGGGACAGGAACCCAAGCGGCGCTCTCCGGGTATGAGGTAGCTGGGAAGACGGGAACGGCTCAGAAGATCGACCCCCTTCTGAAGAAATACTCCGACGAAAGGTATATTGGATCTTTCATGGGATTTGTGCCGGCCGATGATCCCAGACTCGCCATCCTGGTTGTAATCGACGAGCCTGAGGGAACGCCCCATGGAGGGGTGGTGGCCGCTCCCGTATTCAGGACCATTGCCCAGCAGAGCCTTCAATACCTGAATGTTTCGCCCAAGAAGGGTGCAGTTGTCGCCCGAGCCAGAAAGGATCAGAAAAATCGCCCCATGTTTGAAGAGCCTAAGGCCCCACCATCGGAAAGGAAGGCGGAGGCAGCGGGTCTTATGCCGAGTCTCGAAGGGCTCAGCATGCGGGCCGCTCTGAAACGGCTCGGGGGATTGAGGCTGGATATCGACATCAGCGGCCGGGGAGTTCTCCTCAAGCAGAGCCCCCGCCCCGGAGCCCGGCTGAGGGAGGGAGCCGTCTGCTATCTGAGATTTGCACCACCCTCATGACACGCTGGAGTCGCTAAACTTCGGGGGCCTCTATGGCTTTACGATAGGTCGACCCAGCCCATCAACGATCTGGAGGATTTGGGATCTCTGTGCAGAGTCTTAGGTTGGGTTATGAAGCTGCGGGATTTGATCAGAGACATTCCCCAAAAGAGGATCATCGGGGATCCTGGGGTCGACATTCAGGACATTGCATACCATTCCGCAAGGGTATGCAAGGGAACCCTCTTCGTGGCCATACAAGGACTCAGAGGCGATGGCCATACGTTTATCGAGGAGGCCCTTGACAGGGGAGCAAGAGCCCTGGTGGTGGAGCGGGATCAGGGGGCAGGCTATGGGATTCCTGTGGTGATCGTGCCGGAGGCTCGTGCGGCTTTGGCCCATTTATCTGCCACCTTCTTTGGGAATCCCTCTCTTCAGGTGCACCTCATCGGCGTGACCGGCACAAATGGAAAAACCACCACCTCGTTCTTGATCGAGTCGATCCTCGAAAGGGGACCGCTTCGCTGCGGGGTGATTGGCACAATTAACTATCGGTATGGCGGCAGAGTTGTCCCAGCCCCTCTGACCACTCCAGAATCCTACGATATCCAGAAAATGGTCAGAGAGATGGTGGATTCTGGGACGACTCACGTCGTGATGGAGGTATCTTCCCATGCCCTTGACCTTCGGCGGGTTGATCGCTGCCATTTCGATGTGGGGGTGTTCACCAATTTCACTCAGGACCACCTCGACTATCATACCGATCTCGACCAATACCGCCAATGCAAGGAGTATCTCTTCACGGGAATCATACCCGCTAGCAGCAAGGAGGGGCATGCGGCCGTCCTCAATCTGGACGATCCAGTTGGAGAGAAGCTATGGCAGAAAGTGAGCTACAGCAAGATGGGTTATGCCCTCCACAGACAAACCGGTCTTTGGGCCAGCAACGTGACGGCTTCCCTTGAAGGCGTTGGAGCGACGGTCCATACCCCCGGGGGGAGAATGGAAATCCAGTCCTCTCTCGTGGGCGAGTTTAACCTGTACAACATCATGGCAGCGATCGGAGCGGCCATGGCGCTCCGGGTTCCAACGGAGTTTATCCGGGAAGGTATCGATGCCCTTTCCACGGTGCCGGGGAGGATGGAGAGGATCCCCAACGATCGGGGAGTAGAGATCTTTGTGGACTACGCCCACACCCCCCACGCACTGGAAAGGGCGCTGGCGGCCCTCAGGCCTCTGCGCAGGAGGGGGCGGTTGATCGCCGTATTCGGATGCGGTGGCGACAGGGATCGCACCAAACGCCCCATAATGGGCCAGGTGGTTGCCAGGCTGAGTGACCTTTCGATTATCACGTCAGACAACCCCCGGAGTGAACCCCCAGGAGCCATCGTCCACCAAATCGAAGAGGGTTTTGTCCAAGAGAAAGTACACCCAGTGGCCAGGGAGGACCTTGATCGAGGCAATCAAGGGGGAGGGTATCTCAAGATTGAGGACAGAAGGGAGGCCATCGGCCTAGCTGTCCAAGTGGCTCGTTCAGGAGACATCATTCTGGTGGCTGGAAAGGGGCATGAGAATTACCAGATTCTGGGAGACCGTAAACTCCCCTTTGATGACCGGGCAGAAATCAAAATGGCTCTCCTGAAAACGTCCTCGAAGAATTGATACAACAATGGGAACCGGATCCCAACTGACCTGTTCGGACATTCTAAAGGCAACGGGGGGCCAACTGCTTCGAGGGGATAAAGAGGCCTCTTTCCTTGGCCTGTCTGTCGACTCGAGGACCCTCCAATGGGGCGAAATCTTCCTTGCCCTGAAGGGAGATCACTTTGATGGGCATGCCTTTATTCGAGAGGGGTTGGAGAAAGGCGCTGCTGGTGCAGTCGTGGAGAAAAGCCGCCTCGACAGGAATGCCGCAGAGTCCTTTGGGTCCAAGCCGCTCATCGCGGTTCCCGAGACGCTTCGGGCCTTGGGAGACATTGCGAGGTTTTGGAGAGATCGGTTCTCTCTGCCTGTCATCGGCGTCACCGGCAGCAATGGAAAGACCAGCACCAAGGAAATGATCGCCTTTCTTTTGGCGGAGAGGTTCAGGGTCTTGAAAAGCCCCGGAAACTTCAACAACCTGGTGGGACTTCCCTTGACCCTGCTCGACCTCGGGCCTTCCCACGATATTGCGATTCTGGAGATGGGAACGAACATGCCCGGAGAAATCAGAAGGCTCGCCGAGATCGCTCGTCCGACCGTGGGATTGATCACCAACATCGGCCAGGCCCATCTCGAGGGAATGGGCTCTTTCGAGTCTCTGATAGAGGAGAAAGGGGAGCTGTTTCGGAGCGTGGGAGAAAGGGGCCTCGTTGTGGTCAATCTGAACGATCCCCATGTTTCGGCCCTTGCCAGACACTGTGTAGCGAGAAAAATCGGCTTCGGTATCGACAGACAGGGCGACATCATGATCAACCGGATTCAATGGTGCGGTGCCAAAGGGGTCCGGTTTCGACTGACGATTGGGAATCAAACCGGTCCCGTCGATTTCCCCTTCACGGGACTCCAGTTTGTCCACAACGTGGCCGCAGCGGCCGCAGTGGCCTCACTTTTTGACATGGGAGTGGAGGACATAAAGAGAAGACTGAAACGGTTCAAGCCCCTTCCCATGAGAATGGAGATCACCTCGCTGGGAGGGATCACCTTCATCAATGACGCTTACAACGCCAATCCTCCATCTGTGGAGATGGCCCTGAGAGCGCTGACCCAAAGCTCGGGGAAGGGACAGGCCTTTGTCGTGCTGGGGGATATGCTTGAATTGGGAGACATCTCTCAAATGGCCCACAGAAAAGTGGGGCGACTCATTGGAACCCTCAACGTTGCGGGGGTCTTTCTTCTGGGAGCTCATGCCCCTGACGTGGCAGGGGGAGCGATCGAAGGGGGGATGGACCCTCAAAGAATATGGGTTGCTAAGAGTCACAGTGAGATTTCCTCTCTCCTGAAAGACCGCGTTCGACCCGGAGACTGGATCCTGGTAAAGGGGTCCAGAAGAATGAGAATGGAAACCGTAATTGAAACCTTTGAAGGGGAAGCATAATGCTGTACCATCTCCTCTATCCACTCCACACCGTTTTTTCGGTTCTGAATGTTTTCCGCTACATCACTTTCAGAACCATCTATGCAGCCCTCACCGCTCTCCTCATCAGCTTCATTCTCGGGCCGTGGATCATTAGGAAACTCAGTGCAATCGGGGCCACCAATGCGGTGCGAGAGGATGTCCCGAACACCCACCTGACAAAGCAAGGGATCCCCACCATGGGTGGAATCCTGATCTTAACGGCACTCGTGATCCCCACACTTCTATGGGCTGACCTCACCAATACCTTTGTCTGGCTCGTGCTTGTGGCGACCCTGCTTTTCGGTTTCATCGGATTTGCCGATGACCTGCTGAAGTTGAAACGGGGAAGGGGCAAGGGACTGAAGGCTCGGTACAAAATCCTGCTCCAGGCCCTGGTGGCTGTGGCTGTCAGCGGGATTCTCGTAGAATATCTGAGTTTTGATACGCGGATCTATTTCCCCTTTCTCAAAGGGTTTACCCCGGATCTGGGATGGTTCTATGTCCCCTTCATCGTTCTTGTCATTCTGGGAACCTCCAATTCCGTCAATCTCACTGACGGACTAGATGGCCTTGCGATCGGTCCCATTCTCATATCGGGGGGGACCTTCATGCTGTTCTGCTATCTCACCGGGCACTCGAGGTTTGCTGAGTACCTTCAGACCGCCTATGTAAAGGGAAGCGGAGAGCTCACCGTATTCTGCGGGGCCATGGTCGGGTCGGGCCTGGGTTTCCTCTGGTTCAACACCTACCCTGCTCAGGTATTCATGGGAGACATGGGATCCCTGGCCCTTGGCGCGGCATTGGGGATCGTTGCTGTCATTGCAAAGCAGGAGATCCTCCTGGTCATTGTGGGAGGAATCTTTGTGTTGGAAGCGATCTCTGTTATCGTCCAGGTCGTCTCCTTCAAGATGAGAAGAAAGCGCGTTCTGAGAATGGCCCCTCTTCACCATCACTTCGAGCTCAAAGGATGGGCCGAGCCAAAGGTGATCGTTCGCTTCTGGATAATCGCCCTGATACTGGGGTTGATAGCCATCAGTACATTAAAGCTCAGGTAGAGGGGACATTGAGCATTTATCATTTGGCGTTTATCCTTGGGCATTGGTCGTTGATCATTGATTATTGTTCATTGGTCGTTGTTCGTTGGTCATTGTTCATGGGTCATATTTCACTCGATCTCGTGAACATGTTCGGAAGAGGGACCCACCCTCTAAGGGGAACGAACGTTAATGATTGCCCTTTCTGAAATGACAGGTCCCGCGAGAGAAGCTGGGCCACACGAGCCCATGGACCTGAGGGGTGTCCGGGTCCTGGTCGTTGGGTTGGCCAGAACCGGGGTGGCTGTGGCGAGATTTCTGTCCAATCGCGGTGCCACCGTTGTGGGAACCGATACCCGGGACAGAGGGGATCTCGAGAGGGAGTTCCCAGACCTCAGGGATCTCAACATTGAACTCCAAGTGGGGGGCCACGGAGAAGAGGGCTTTCTTCACGCGGATCTGATTGTCCTCAGCCCTGGCGTTCCTCCGTTTATCGAGCCTTTGGCCAAGGCACGGCAGCAGGAGATTCCCATCATCAGTGAAATCGAACTGGCCTCGCGGTTCCTGGCAGTTCCTATCGTAGCGGTGACAGGAACGAATGGAAAAACCACCACCACCCTCCTCATCGGCGCCATGCTCCAAAGGGCAGGGAAAAGGGTCTTTGTGGGAGGAAACGTCGGCAATCCACTCATCAATTCCATCGTGGGCGAGGAGAAAAACGATATCGCCGTCGTCGAGCTCAGTAGTTTCCAGTTAGAAGGGATCGAGAAATTCAGACCAGCCATCGCCGTGCTCCTCAACATAACGGAAGACCACTTGGACCGGTACCCCGGTTTTGAGGCCTACATAGAGGCAAAATCAAGGGTGTTCATGAACCAGAGGCCCTCGGATGTATCGGTTCTGAATGCGGGAGATCCAATGGTGGAAAGAGCTGCTTCCTCGTGCAAGGCCCGGAAAGTCTATTTCAACGTTACCCATGATCAGATGGAAGGGGCCTTCCTGCGGGGCCGCCAAATTGTCTTGAGGAGGCCGGAGGGGGAGGAGATCTACGATCCCGAGAAGGGCAAGCTCATGGGACCTCACAATATCGAGAACATGATGGCCGCAATCGTCGCAGCCAGGCTGTGTGGGTGTCCCGAGGATGGGGTTCAGGAGGCTCTGGAGGCTTTCAATGGACTGGCCCATCGCCTTGAGTTTGTCAAAGAGGTGAAAGGGGTCCGCTATTTCAATGATTCCAAGGGCACCAACGTTGGGGCCGTGGTGAAGTCGTTACAGACTTTCCCAGGCCCCCTCATCCTCATTGCCGGTGGGAAGGACAAGGGTGGAGATTACGCTCCTCTAAAGCAACCGATCGAGGGGAGGGTGAAGGATCTGATCCTTATCGGACAGGCGAGAGAGAGGATGGCTCGCCATCTGGGGGATGTCGTACCGATCACCCTGGCCGGTTCCCTGGAGGAGGCCGTCAAGAGGGCCTATGCCCTGGCCCAGCCTGGTGATAGCGTCCTTCTTTCTCCGGCCTGTTCGAGCTACGACATGTTTCGAGACTACGTGGAGCGGGGCGAGGTCTTCAAGGTTCTGGTGAGGAGGCTGCCCGACTCAAATCAAAACCAGAATCAATGAAATCGGGGGAGCAATAAGGATAGAGGCATTCTTGCCATGAGGGGTCGAGTCCAGTTCGATTTTCCCATACTCCTTGTTACCCTGGTCCTGATGGGGCTTGGCATTGTCATGGTTTACAGTGCCAGCGCAATCCTTGCAGCTGACAGATTCAGGGACAGCTTCTATTTTCTCAAGAAGCAGGCTCTTTTTGCCTCAGGGGGCGTCCTCCTTATGATTGTGGTGATGAATCTCAACTATCACCTGTGGAAACGGTTAGCCTATCCTATTTTGGGTATCAGTTTCCTTCTCCTGATTCTCGTTCTGATAGTCGGTTCAAGGGCAGGAGGGTCGACCCGATGGCTCTACATTGGGCCCTTCTCCTTTCAGCCATCGGAGTTCGCCAAGCTTGGGCTCGTTATTTTTCTCTCCTATTTCCTCTCGAAGAAAGGGGACAAGATCAGAACGTTTCAGTTTGGTTTCCTCCCGACGACGCTCATCTCTGGGGCAATGATTTTTTTGGTTATCCGTCAGCCAGATTTCGGTGTTGCCCTGTTTCTTGGAATCATCGTGATGCTTATGCTCTTTATGGGAGGAACGCGCTTTTCCTATATCTTTTCCGCTGTGCTTCTGGCCGTTCCGGCTATCTACTTTCTGATTGTCAGGGTGCCCTATCGAGTTCATCGAATCATGAGCTACCTGAATCCCTGGAACGACCCCAAGGGCATCAGCTTCCAGATCGTTCAGTCCTTTGTCGCCTTTGGGGCCGGGGGGATTTTTGGATCGGGTTTGGGACAGGGCAAACAGAAGCTCTTCTTTCTCCCTGCGCCCCACACGGACTTCATCTTTTCTGTTGTGGGGGAGGAGATGGGGCTCATTGGCGCCGTCATCGTTCTGGGGCTCTACCTGGTCTTTACGGTGAGGGGAATTCAGGTGTCCCTGGGGGCGCCGGACGAGTTTGGCACGTTTCTGGGATTTGGGATCACCTCACTGATTTCGCTCCAGGCGATCATCAACATGGCGGTTGTCTTGGGGCTACTCCCCACCAAAGGGCTTACCCTTCCCTTTGTCAGTTACGGAGGGACGTCTCTGGTGGTGAGTCTCGTGTCGGTAGGCATACTGCTAAACATCTCCTCCCATGCCCGGTATTGAGGCGAGCCCAGAGGCCTTCGGCGGTGTCTCATGTTCTGAAAAGGCGTACTTTTTCGGATTCACTGGCAGACATGGGAAGGGAAATGAGGGTGATTATCGCTGGTGGTGGCACAGGGGGGCATTTGTTTCCGGGGATTGCTATCGCCGAGGAATTGAGGGCACGAGATAGGACGAATAAAGTGCTTTTTGTGGGAACGGCTATGGGCCTTGAGGCCAGGGTTCTTCCGAGGATGAAGATTCCTCTCCAGACCGTCGTCGTCAGGGGAATCAAGGGGACATCTCTGCTACGCAAGATGGGAGTCCTTTCAGGAATTCCTCGGGCAATTCTCGAATCCCTTCGCATTATCAGGGACTTTCATCCCCATCTCATTGTCGGTCTCGGGGGGTATGTCTCAGGTCCCATGCTGGTAGCGGCCTGTCTCTCTGGAACTCGGAGAGTCATCCAGGAACAGAATGTGATCCCCGGGTTTACCAACCGGATTGGGGCAAGGCTGGCCCATCGGGTGTTTGTCTCATTTGAACAGAGTCTCCCCTACTTCGCTGCCGAAAAGGTGGTCATCACGGGAAACCCCATCCGGAGGGAATTCACCCTGCCTCGGGAAACACCAGAGAGAAAAGGCTTTGGCCTCCTGGTATTCGGGGGAAGCAGAGGAGCCAGCCGGATCAACCAGACCATGGTGGAGGCCCTCGATCTGCTTGGAGATCTGAGATCTCAATTGAGGATTGTTCATCAGGCTGGGGCGGATGATGCTCCCCAGGTCACCGAAGCGTACAGACAGAAAGGCTTTGTCGCCAGGGTGGAGGCGTTTATCGAAGACATGGTGACCCCTTACAGGGAGTCCCATCTGGTTGTCTGCCGGGCTGGGGCGACGACCATTTCTGAGTTGACCGCCTGCGCCAGGGCATCCATTCTCATTCCCTACCCTTTTGCCGCCAACAATCATCAGGAGATCAACGCGAGAGCTCTGATCGAAAAAGGGGCGGCGAGGATGATTCTCGACAGGGATCTGTCGGGAAGCACCCTGGCAGGGGAGATTCGCTCCCTTCTGAGTAAGCCAGGTGAGATCGAGGCGATGGAGAAGGCGTCTGGCCGTCTCGGAAAGCCAGAGGCCGCAAGGCGGATTGTCGACGAATGCTATCGAGTGGTGATGGACAGGCAATAGGCCCGTAAAGATGTATCGGAAAAAAATCCAGCACGTTCATTTTGTGGGGATCGGAGGAATCGGAATGAGCGGCATCGCCGAAGTGCTGATGAACCTGGGATACCGGGTCAGCGGTTCCGATCTCAAGGAATCCGATATCACCCGCCGTCTTCAGGACCTTGGGGCCAACATTTGCTCTGGACATCGCCGGGAAAACGTCGAAGGTGCCCATGTGGTGGTCTTCTCTTCAGCGATTCACGAAGGCAACCCAGAGATCCAAGCCGCAAAGGAGCGTCTGATCCCTGTCATTCCAAGGGCCGAGATGCTGGCCGAACTCATGCGAATGAAATACGGGATCGCTGTGGCCGGTACCCATGGAAAGACGACCACAACGTCTCTGATCGCAACCATTCTCGGCCACGGAGATCTCGATCCCACAGTGGTCATCGGTGGAAGGCTCAACAGCATAGGAAGCAACGCCAAACTCGGTCAAGGAGAATTCCTCGTGGCCGAGGCCGATGAGAGTGATGGATCCTTCCTCACCCTATCCCCGACCATCGCCGTGATCACCACGATTGACTTGGAACACGTTGATCACTACCCGAGCGTCAAAGCCATCAGAGGCGCCTTTCTCCAGTTCGTCAACAAGGTTCCCTTTTACGGTCTTGCCGTGCTTTGCCTCGATCAGAAAAACGTCCAGGCGATTCTTCCAGAGCTCAGAAAACGGTTTATCACATACGGCATGACCCCCCAGGCCGATTTCCAGGCTGATCGGATCGTGTTTGAAGGCCTATACACCGCTTTTGATCTCATTTATCGCGGCAGTCGGCTCGGGAGACTCCGGATTCGTGTTCCGGGCTTGCACAATGTCTACAATGCCATGGCTGCAACCGCCACGGCTTTTGAGCTCGATATGAAGTTCACAGTCGTCCGGGAGGCGCTAGCGGAATTCTCGGGAATTCAGCGCAGGTTCCAGATAAAGGGAGAGGTGGGAGACGTCCTGGTCATCGATGACTATGCTCATCATCCCGCAGAGATTCAAGCCACGCTGATGACGGCCAAGGAGAGCTGGAATCGCAGGGTGGTTGCCGTTTTTCAACCCCATCGCTACACGCGGACCCGTGGGCTTTTCAATGATTTTCTGACGGCCTTTTATCAGGCCGATATCCTGATCATCACAGACATCTATGGTGCGGGAGAGAGCAGGATTGAGGGCGTGGAGGCGTCAAAACTCTACGAGGGAATCCGGGACCATGGCCACCGAGATGTGACGTATATCGCCCAGAAAGAGGCCATTGCCGATCATCTCATGGGAATCGTTCAGGACAACGATCTCGTCATCACGATGGGAGCGGGCAACATCTGGCAGGTTGCCGATGAGATCGTGACGAGACTGGAGGGAGCTCGCAAAACAGGGGCAGACCAAGCCAAACCAGGGGCGGGCTAACCATGTGGGATGAATCTCTAAGAAAGGAGATGGCAAAAACCATACGGGGCAGGATCCTCTTCGATGTGCCCATGAGTCGATACACCTCCCTTCAGATCGGAGGACCTGCGGACGCGCTGGTTTTTCCCCGCGATGAGGGTGATCTGGAAACCCTGATGAACAGGGTGCGAGATCGGGGAATCCCCTATCTGGTCATGGGGAGAGGGACCAACCTTCTCGTTCGGGATCAGGGGATTCGGGAACTTGTCGTGAACCTCTCCTCCGGATTCAAGAGGATTTCCGCTAACGGGGAAAGGGTCCGAGCAGGGGCAGGGGTCCTCCTGAACGAGATGATCGATTTCGCCATGGAGAGGGAACTCTCGGGCCTTGCCCCTCTCTCTGGTATTCCTGGAACGGTGGGAGGCGGACTCGCCATGAACGCCGGAGCCTGGGGCGCAGAAGTGAAGGAGAGGACTGAGTCGATCAGAGTCATGAATGGGGACGCAAGGACCCGCGAGATCTCACGGGAGGATCTGATCTTCGATTATCGGAAGCTCCACCTTCCTGAAGGAACGATCATTCTCGGCGGAACCTTTCTGATGAACCCACAGGAAAAAGAAAAAATCAAGGAGGAAATCGCCTCCTACAGACGGAAACGGAAGGAAACCCAGCCGCTCCAGTCTCCGAGCGCAGGCTCGATTTTCAAGAATCCATCGGGGGCCTCAGCGGGAAAGATCATCGAGGAACTGGGGTTGAAAGGGAAAAAAATCGGTGGGGCCGAGGTGTCCAGGATCCACGGCAATTTTATCGTCACGACCCGAGGTGCCACGGCCGCTCACGTGCTCGAGTTGATTCACCTGATCCAGCGAGAAGCCTTCCAGAAGAAGGGGATTGCCCTCGAGCCTGAAGTGAGGATCGTGGGAGAATGAACCGATGGAGAGCGGTCTGACCATGAACGCGTCCACAGGGAGAGGCAGCAGAGAATGATGACTCCAAGAATGTCAGCGAAAAACCTCAACAAGGGGTCACCAGGATCCCAGATATTTCTCGTGAGGGTCTTCGTCGTCACCCTCACCCTCGTGGCTCTCGCAGGCACAACTTTCCTGGTTCTCTCCCTCTACCTTTTTCTCAAGGGGACGTCCTTCCTCCGCGTGAAGGAGGTAGAGATCGAGGGTAACAACCGAGTCTCTAGGGAGAAGATCCTTGCCATCACGGGGTTGGATGATAACCCCAATCTCCTTTCCCTCGATCTCAAGGCGTCGAACAGGCGGCTGGGGGAAGACCCCTGGATCGAAAAATCCATGATAAAAAGGGTATTTCCCGATGGCATCCACATTGTCATCCAAGAGAGAAAACCCCTGGCCCTTATCCATCTGGGAAGGTTCTATTATGTCGATGGAAAGGGTGTGATCCTTGATCAGGCCCGGGGAAAGGAGAAGGGAGCGTACCCCATTCTCACAGGCCTCAGGAGGGAGGATCTGGAAAAAGGAGAGGATAAGGCACACATGCTCCTCCAAAGAGCCCTCGACCTGCTCAAGATGACCCAGGATAACAAGATTCTTCCCTACCGGTCTATATCTCAGATCCATCTGGACAGGGCCGTTGGGCTTCTGGTTTACACCACCGACAAGGGGACTGAGATCCGTCTGGGATTTAAAGACCTTAGAAGA
>CAYGBW010000027.1:0-6787 GCA_964348185.1 uncultured Thermodesulfobacteriota bacterium
AGCAGTGAGGCGCTTAATTCGGACTGAGAAACCCTCTAGGCTCAGAGCCAGTAAACCCAGAGGCAGCGGCAAGACATCCGGGATTCGAACCGTTCTGGCCTCTGACAGAGGGATTTCTCTGGTTGAAGTCTTGATCGCGGCAATCATCGTGGGGATCGCCGTGATCTCGGTCTCCTACATGTTCGGGGCGGCCGGAGCCGATGTTGTCAAGCTGGGCAGTCAGAGGGTCTGCCTTCAGGTGGCCCAGGAAGAAATGGAGTACCTCCTCAGCCAGCCCTATGACGCCGTCGAGCTTGCCGAAGGGCAAGGCACCCGAAGGTTCAGGAGACCCCCCAACACCGACGTAACCGCCCTCGACGGGACCCTCTTCGTGGTTTGGCAGATCGATGATATCGATGAACCCGCAAACGGTGTGGGAATTGACTATAAGCGAATCATTCTCACACTCTATGACGATCATCTCGACAACGAGGTCTGGCCGCCAGGAAACGTCCCCCCCTTTGGGGAGGTGGAGCGGGTGGTCACCCTAGTGACCTTATTCTCCCCATAGCCCGGAGTTCCCGTGGTGCGACAGTTCTCGCGATCCTCCGAGTTTTTCGACCCCCTTTTCAGATCGAGGGGAACGGTGCTTCTTGAAGTCCTCGTGTCCTCCCTCATCACGGTGGTGGTGATTCTGGCCGTTGGCACGTTTTTTCTCGAGAACCTCAGGGTTTTTAACCGGGGTAAGGAGCAGATGGAGCTCCAGCGAATGGGGACCCTGGCCATGGAGGGAATGGTTCGAGCCATTCGGGAGGGGAGTCAGGTTAGTTTAGGCAATTACGATGGGATTTCGAACGCTTATCAAGCCATTCAGATCTCTTATCCTGGAGAACCCTTTTTCGATGTGAACCACAATGGGGTGTGGGACTCGGGTGAGCCCTTTGTCGACATCGATCGGAACGGGCAGTGGAACGGTGCGAGCGACGGAACAGGCGGGAATCCCATGCCCACGGTCTATTTCGAGTTTGATCCCGGGACGGGGACGATCAAGAGAGGAACCGACCCCTTCGATTGTGTCGACTGGGATATTCTGGTCAATGATGGGACACGGGGATCGATCTGGTTCGACGCGGTGGAATTTGACCTGGCCATTCGGTCTGTCGGGATGACCTTCACGATTCGAAACGACATGGCCACGAGTGACCCGGCCGACGACATTAGCATGGACTTCTCATCGTCTGTGAAATTCAGGGAGTAGAAAGGGTGGAGATCGACCCCTGCGATGGGGATCTCATGAGCAGCGATTCCTCGGAAAGGGGATCTTTCTTCCGTGGAGGAGCCTTGGCTTTTCAAAAGGGACAAGAAATGCGGGGATACGCCCTGGTCATGGCCGTGGTTTTTGTTTTTCTTCTCACCCTCTTTGGTCTGGCCTTCTTTCAGCTGGCCGAAACGGATGTCGATCTTGTGGGGGACAACCGAAATGCCATGGAGGCCGCGTATGCCGCCCATGGAGGCCTCGAGAAGGTGAGATGGATCCTCAAGCATCACACCACCCTGAGGAGAGGGGACGGAAGTCTTTTTCCGAACCTCAACCCCTTCAGCCCTGCCTTTTATGCTGGAGGCTACCTTTCAGATTTTCAACAGGTCGCCCATGACAACCCGGGGATTCTCTCTCCGGGAGGGTTTGAGCTCCCCCGATACTTCCGAATCAATCTCGTGGATGGAAGAGCTGGCGATCCGGCCAACCCTGTGCTACTGACCGGTGTGAGGGTTCAGGTTCTCGGGGCTCTGGACGTGGATGGGGATGGAGAGGCCGGTCTGGAGCATACGGATTCCGAGAGTTTTTACGTTGACCGGGACGACGTGAACCGGAAATTCGAGGCCATCATCGCCCTTCCCGGTTCGCTGGGAGAAGACCTGTCGGCCGGTGCGCCGGTTTTTTACGACGAGAGTGGGGTAGAGATCGCCGGTTTTTCAGAAGAGATGGGAAGACTGATCACCCAGGATGGGTATGATGTGCCCGGCGCAAGCGGCTACTTCTACTGGCAACGGGATGATTCACTGCCAGGCTGGGATCGGTATGACTACGTTTTTGGAAGGCCGATCAGACAGGGGCAAATTGAACTCCCTCCAGGTCTTTTTGATGGCAACGGGACTCCCCGGCTTGCCTATTTCTCAGACCTCGATCCGAGACAGTATCAGGGGAATCAGGTTTTTGACAGAGACAACGACCCCACTCGGGGGATTGATGGCCGGAGCACCGTCTATGTCGATGGGGACGTGACGATTCGAGGCGTGGACTTCGGTTACCTCGATAACAACGGCAACCTCAGGGGCGGTGACTGGCAAGAAACCGATGTCACCCTCATCGCCACAGGGACGCTGACGGCCAGGAACATCCAGAGCGGAAACGTGGGCCGTCTCACCCTCATCGCCCCAAGCATCCTTTTGGTGGGAGATTATGACACCCGGATTAATGGAATCGCGTTGGCGAGCGACACCCTTACCTTGGACGATCAGGAGACTTCAGGAGATCCTCACGGGTGCCCCTATGGGGTTTTGAAAGGCGAAAACCCCTCAGCGCCCCTCCGGTACGCCGCCTATTTCATGGGGACCATGATCGCTGGCACGAGCATCAACCTCAGAAACTCTGGATGGACCGTTCTTTTTGACGAGAAGGTCATCAACGGCCTTATGCACGACACAATCCTTTCCAAGCCGACCATGGTCTACGAAGATGGGGAAGACGTGAATTTCCCAAACGATTGGATTGAGGTTGACGGCGAAATAGGAACCCAGCAAGAAACGTACACCGCCGAAGAGATCAGCGCTGGCGATGGGGCGTCGTGGGATCAGGGAGGAGACGGGTGGCCCAATGTTATGCGGATCGTTCACAGCCCCGTGTGGTCGCCAACGGACGACTGCCACGATTACGGGATTGAGGATCAGCTTGAGCTAGACTTTGAGGACATCGGTATTGGCTTGCAGGACTGGTCGAATTATCGGGCCCTGACCTTCTGGATGTCTCTGGACAACTATAGACGGGTCTCCGGGCTAAGAGAGACACTTCGCATGTTCTATTTCCGGGTGCGGCTGGTGGACAACGCTAACGAGGACGCCTTTTTTGGGCTTTCCAGCACCGGTTTTCATCTTTCCCGTTACCACAGTGCGTATGACAGCATAGAAAACCCAGGCGATGGTGTATGGAAGCGTGTGCGAATCCCATTGACAGAAATCGATCCGACCCGACCTTTTAATATCACAATTGTCGATGAGATCCGAATCTTACTCGACGATTTTACACTCAGCTGGTATTCCTCCAGCGGAGCCAAAGAGTGGATCAGCTATGACCCTAGCGGCGATGCGTATGGCCAGCAAGGGAAATTTGTCTTCCATACAGGAGGAAACCAGTATCCGGTGAGATTCGAGAAGACCTCTGATAACCGGCACAGGCTTCGCTACACCGATGCAGGGGGGGGAGACCGCATCATCCAGTGGAATCCGGATCCCAGTACGACGACGATGTACGACCTCTACTTTGAGGATCAATTCAACCCGGCCATGCGAATCGATCAGATCCAGGTACCGGGAAAGCCCGCCAGTAACGCCTATTTGGAATATGGGCTGCCTCGGTCTCTCCATTATGCCGTGACCCACCTCGAAGAGTACGAGACGTTTTGATGGACCGTCTCGGCAGTTCCCCATCCTGTTGATATCATCGGATTCAAGGAGCAAGCCTGCGCCGTCTTTTTGGAGTGAAGGAATGCCGGAACAGAGGGATACGGGGCGCTAGACGTTGTGAGTCCTGTGAGTCGGATTCACGACGATTGAGGGTTGGCGTTGCCGTCATTTCTCTCCTTCCCCTTTCTGTCTCGAGGTTCGTGTGGCCCATTATAGAATGGGCCAGCCAATCGGGGGGGTGTGGAATGGTTGTTGCCGGATTAACCGGTGGAATCGCCAGTGGAAAAACCACGGTGGCCCGCATGTTTGCCAAAGAAGGCGCCCGTGTGATCGATCTAGATGAACTCAGCCGGTGGGTGGTCGAGCCTCACAAACCTGCATGGCACGACATTGTCCGGCGATTTGGCAAGACGATTCTGAGAGAAGATGGGACGATCGATCGGATCCGTCTTGGCAGCATTGTTTTTGCTGATCCCAAAAAAAGAAAGGCCCTTGAGAAGATCGTTCATCCGAGAGTTTTGGAAGCGTACGAAGAAAATTTAACAAGAATTATAGAAGACGAACCCAAAGCTATTGTGATTGCAGATGTCCCTCTACTGGCAGAAACCAAAATGGAGGGCCGGTTTGACAAGGTGATTGTGGTGTACGTTCCACCAGAATTTCAAATGACCAGACTCGCTCAGCGCAACGGACTGAGCAGGCAAGCGGCCCTGGACCGATTGAAATCGCAGATCTCCATGGAGGAAAAAACCAGGCTAGCCGATTTTGTTATCGACAACAGGGGATCTCTCGAGGAGACGAGGCGCCAGGTGAAGCGCGTCTGTCAGGCTCTGAAGGTGTTGGAGAGGGAGAAAGGAAGAAAGACAAAGGGGTAAGACCCGGCCTGTCAATCGGCACGTTTTTTTTGGCCGTATCTCCGCCGCTCCACCCCGTTCCACGGCCTTGCTGTGCGGCTTCTCGTTGCCTTTCGAACCAGTTCCAGATGATTGTACAAGCAGTCCTGTGGCTTCACCAGATAGGGGATTGGTCTGCCCATGTGCAACAGTTTCGACCCATCGATGATCACATAGTCATTCCGGTCCAAAAAGAACTTTTCGCCAGTGAACGGTATAATCACCTTGTAGACATCGCCCCTTTCTTTTCGCATAGGGCCTCCGGAAGTCTCCCAGACCTCTCACCTCTCTCGCAGGGAACAGGGACATGCTGGAGGGGAGGGTTTGAAATCGCTATGCGAATGGTGTGCCAACTCCGCGGATCATCGACTCATACCTAGGGAGCCGGAGGGTATGACCCCTGTAGGAGTCGGCCTGTTGCACGGCCATAAGGGAATGGTATAATTCCTTCTGAAAGGGTCACAAAACCATAGAGACGGAGATCAGGCCAATGGGGTTTATCGATCACAAGCGGGTCCGAATCGAGGATGTGGAGATCACCCTGGCTCAACCCACTGAATTGAGCATCCAGTGGGTGGGACAGGAGGAAGTCATCAAGCAGTTACTGGCGGCATGGATGGTCATCGATGAGAAGGATCTTCCCCTCAACCCCAGACTGACGGGAAAGCCTGGGGTCGGTAAGACCACGCTTGCCTATACCGCGGCAAGGCGTCTGGGAAAAAGGGTCTACATGTTTCAGGCTACCATGGACACACGCCCTGAAGACCTGATCATCACGCCCGTGGTTGCATCGGGGGGAGGCATCTCTTACACCGCGAGTTCTCTGGTGACGGCGATGATCAGGGGGGAGGTCTGTATCGTCGACGAGGGAAATCGAATGAGTGAGAAATCGTGGGCATCTCTGGCCCCCCTCTTGGATGACCGCCGATATGTCGAATCTCTGGTGACCGGTATCAAGATTCCAGCCCAGAGGGGGTTTCTCTTTGCCGTCACGATGAATGATGATACGAGTACTTACGAGATTCCCGAATACATCCATTCCAGGCTCCAACCTCAGATCTACCTTGATTTCCCGGAAAGAGACGAGGAAAAGATGATTCTCAGGGAAAACCTTCCCTTTGTCGATGATGAGATCCTGGAGTATGTGGTCGCATTCCTCCAACGGGCCCACGAGAACGAGGAGATCTATACCGTGCGGGACGGCATCAATGTCGCCCGGTATGCGGCAAAGCTAATCAAATCTGAAGGACTTTCCGTGGTCGATGCCCTGCGGGAGGCCGTCTCCATGACCCTAGGATCAGACGTGGTACAGTACCTCTGAATCGACAGATCCGCTTGGAGCACCAATCGGGGGACTCACTCAAGTCTGGAGTGACTGTCGCATGGAATCGGGGAATGGTGGGGTCTGAAAGAGAAGGAAGGCCATTTCCAATCGTTTTCATGTCAAACCGCCATCATTCCATCATTCCGATTGCAGAATAGAGCGACCGGGCATGGCGATCTAGTCCAGGAAGGTTGGTTTTTCCGTGACTAAACCCTACCTAGAGCATGCAGGCAACATCCACTGCCTACCCATTTGTCACTATCGGATGGAGTATGCGCAATTGGTGTGTCGAGCCATCGAGGAAACCCGACCCCAGGCCATTGCGGTTGAATTGCCGGCGACATTGGAAAAGAGAATCCGTCAGGGGATCGGGCGGCTTCCCTTTCTCTCGGTTCTTTTGTATGAAAATGATAAGGGAGAATCGATTTACCTCCTCATCGAACCTGCCGATCCCCTGATCGAGGCCCTTCGTTATGGCCAGGAAAAAGGGATCCCCACCTTTTTTGTGGATGTCGATGCCGACGAATACCCCCTTTTCAAGGATCCTCTACCCGATCCTTACGCCATCGTGCGCGTGGGTCATAGGGCCTATTATCAGAGCTTTAGGGACCATATGCTCGGTCGTCTGAAGAAATCGCCCCAAGACCAGATCCGCGAAAAGGGAATGGCCTTTCACCTCCAGCAAATCCAGGGAGAATTCTCCTCCATTCTCTTTGTCTGCGGCATGGTCCATTTGGAGGGGGTTCTGAGAGAGCTCTCTCTTCCACAGACTCAACCCCTGGGGCGAATTAGACGCCAGACTCTGCAGCTCTTTAACCTCCATCGTGACAGCATGGGAGAGGTCCTGAGTGCCTTTCCGTTCCTGTCCGCCATTTACGAGTATCATCGAGGTGACCTTCCCCCTCAACCG
>CAYGBW010000028.1:0-30300 GCA_964348185.1 uncultured Thermodesulfobacteriota bacterium
ACCGAATGGTCTCGATATTCGTCTTGGAAGTCTCTTCTCTAGATCGGTTGCAAGGCAAAGATCATTCGCGGTCTTTGCAGGCCTTCCCTTCTGTATCGCAAGGGAACTTCTCAGTGTGCGGGTCATTAACGCGAGGGTGACCCGATCGGTTTAGAGACCGTTTTGTATTTCCCTGGAGAATCTTGAGCTTGGGGCGAGTACGAAGAAATTCGAGCTATTTGAGCAAGCAGAAAGAATGACGAGAAAAGAGCTGATACCATATGGGTAAGGGAGGGGTACTCAGATGCTAAAACAAGTTATGGAAGTGTATGAGTTTCTCGATGATGCCCACGTCAGCGGTCTAAAGGTGGCGGAGCTTCTGAAAACTCGAGGATTGGAAAAAATCGATCTCAAAACGATCGCCGGACGAGGGGGAGCCACAGATTTTATCAAGATCGTGATCCCTGGAAAGGAAGGAAAGGAGAACAGAGGAGGGGCTCCGACATTGGGGATCATCGGGAGGCTTGGGGGAATTGGTGCCAGGCCCG
This sequence comes from uncultured Thermodesulfobacteriota bacterium, assembly GCA_964348185.1. Classification (GTDB taxonomy): domain Bacteria; phylum Desulfobacterota; class BSN033; order WVXP01; family WVXP01; genus CAYGBW01. The sequence goes on from CAYGBW010000028.1 coordinate 528, forward strand.
AGCGCATCGGTATCGTATCCGACGCCGATGGCGCGGTGACCGCCCTTTCTTGTGCGTTGAAACTCGCCGATATGGGCAGCAAAGGGGACACGCTGAAAGGTGACGTCATTGTCGCGACGCACATCTGTCCCAACGCCCCGACTCAGGCTCACGACCCGGTGCCCTTTATGGGATCCCCTGTGGATATGGGGGAAATGAATGCATACGAGGTCGATCCTGCCATGGATGCGATCCTCTCGGTTGATGCGACAAAGGGGAACAGAATCATCAATCACCGAGGAATTGCCATTACCCCCACGGTTAAGGAGGGCTACATCCTCAGAATAAGCGAGGATTTATTGGATATCCTGGCCTGGACAACGGGGAAGCCCCAACGCGTCACCCCCATTACGACACAGGACATCACACCCTACGGGAATGGACTGTACCATGTAAACAGCATTATGCAGCCATGTACGGCGACAACCTCCCCTGTTGTTGGCGTGGCAATAACCGCAGAAACAGCGGTGCCTGGATGTGGAACCGGGGCCAACCATGAAATCGACATCGAAGAGGCGGGGAGATTCTGCCTCGAAGTTGGGAAAGCATTTACTGGGGGAAACTGCCAGTTTCACGACGAAGAGGAATTCAAGAGGATTGTCAAGCTCTATGGATCGATGAAATCTCTCCAGACATTGGGAGATGTATAGATGGATGTCCAGATCTCCCTGACCGTGAATGAAGCAAAGCGGCTCATCGCGAAAGGCGTCGTCTCTTTACCTGAGGTAAAAGGGGCACCCGCAAGGGGTGAGAAAAGGAGCATGGAGGAGTGTGACGGGACAGGGGGTCGGTGCGGGGGACCCAGAGCCTGCATAGTCAGAGGAGGCAGGAATCAAAGCAGTTTCACAGACAGCGTGAGGGGGGAAAAATGACCGACACCTTGCCCCGGGTTAGAGTCGCGGTCCTTCAGGCTGCCCCAATCCTCTTCAACCGTGAGGCCACTGTTGAGAAGGCCTGTCGCTTGACCGAAAAAGCCGCAGCACAAGGCGCAAAATTGATCCTCTTCCCTGAAGCCTTTATCCCGGCCTACCCACGGGGGCTTAGCTTTGGCACCGTGGTCGGCAGACGGAGCGCCGCGGGACGGCGTTTGTGGGAGTGCTACTGGGCCAATGCCGTCGATGTGCCCGGTCCTGTTACAAAGGCCTTGGCAGGGGCTGCCCGTCGGGCTCGAGCCTATCTGGCCGTCGGCGTCGTCGAACGGGACACCCAATTCAGTCGGGGCACCCTCTACTGCACCCTGCTCTACTTCGGCCCGAATGGGCGACTCTTGGGCAAACACCGCAAGCTCAAACCCACCGCTGCCGAGCGGTTGGTCTGGGGTGAAGGAGACGGCAGCACCCTGATCGTGCTCGAGACGGAGCTGGGCAGAATGGGAGGGCTCATCTGCTGGGAGAACTACATGCCCCTGGCCCGGATGGCCATGTATGGCAAAGGCGTGGAAATCTATCTGGCCCCTACCGCTGACGCTCGCGACACCTGGCAGGCCACCCTCCGCCATATCGCCTGTGAGGGACGCTGCTTTGTTCTGGGCTGCAATCAGTTTGTGACCAAAGCGATGTACCCCGGCGATTTAGACGGACTCGAGGAGTTGGCCGACCAACCCGAGGTGATGTGCCGAGGGGGCAGTGCCGTCGTCTCCCCCTTTGGCAAGGTTCTGGCGGGTCCCCTCTATGACCAAGAAGGCACCCTTTTGGCCGACCTCGATCTGGCCGAGATCGCCCGGAGCAAATTCGACTTTGACGTGGTGGGCCACTATGCCCGACCTGATGTCTTTCAGCTGATCGTGAATGAGCGGCCTGCACCGCCGGTGGAGAAGCGCGAAGGGGATGAGCGGTGAACTCGCCGCCAGCTCCGCGTGTGAACCGTTAACATCCTGGATTCTGGGAGCTCAACTGCTTGTGTCTAAAACAACTCTTGATGTGATCATTGACAAGTCCAACCGCCTGCATGTGGGCATATACGATGGTCGATCCAATAAACCGAAACCCCCTTTTCTTCATATCGTTACTTATTGCATCCGACAATCGTGTTTTCGGTGGAATTTCTGAAACCCTTCTCCAGGAATTGATAATGGGCTTATGATTCACAAACTTCCAGATATATTCGTCAAAGCTCCCGAATTCTTTCTGTATTTCCAGCAACCGTGCTGCGTTATTGATTGAGGCTTCGATTTTTCTTCGATTTCTTACAATCCCATGATTTTTCAGAAGCTCGTCTAGTTTTTTGCCACCATAGCGGGATACTGTTGAGGGATCGAAATGGTCATAAGCCTTTCTGTAGTTTTCCCTTTTTCTCAAAATGGTTATCCAACTCAAACCCGCCTGAGCGGCTTCAAGGACCAAGAACTCGAAGTGTCTAGCGTCGTCGTGTACAGGGACACCCCACTCTTCATCGTGATACTTCACATACAACTCATCACTGCCACACCACGGACATCGCTCCATTTCAATCTCCCCTCCCTTGACCCTTTGGAGAAACGCCTCGGGGGTCAGACAAAACCCATTCTCGAAGCGCTATCCCTGAAGAACGATATGAATTCCTATCCTCTGCCACTTGGACGATCAAAGCTCCGATGAACCCACGCAAATCGAAGTTCCTATTCATCCTATCACAAAAAGCCACTGGCTGGAATTTCGGATGGGGGTCAACGGGTTTTCTCAGTCCCCAAGGCATTCGAGCGAAGGGACCCACGACCTCAACCCGGGCATTGGCGGTTTTACCCTATGATATTTACGAACTAAACTCCGGTCGGCTAGAATAGCTTTAAATCTGATCAGAGGCGATTGTTATGACTAGCTCTCTCATCTTGGCCGTTGTTGCAGCTGTTGGAGGGATCGCCGCGGCGCTCCAAGCCCAGTTTATGGGCTCAATGGACCAGGGCATGGGAACCCTAGAGAGTATGTTCATGACCTATGTTGGGGGGGCCCTGTTGGTCAGCCTGCCCGTTCTGGCCTTGCGAGGCGGAAATCTGGGAGCCTGGCCGGACGTGCCCTGGTATGCATTCGGTGCAGGAGCCATGGGCTTGATCGTTGTTGGCTCTATTGGCTACACGGTGCCCCGATTGGGCCTTGTCACGGTGTTTACGATTGTCGTGACTTCCCAGTTTATGGTGGGCGCCCTGTTAGACCATTTTGGCCTCCTGGGAGCGACAGTGCGTCCCTTGGATTTGTCTCGGGTGCTGGGCGTCACGGTTCTTTTATTGGGCGTTTGGTTGATTACACGCTAGGAGATTCGAGGGCGATCTCTTTCGGAGATACCCCGAGTGAGACCCTTTGTTCATGTATCCCATGTCACCCCGGTCCATCCTAAGGGGATCGAGAGGAGTGAAATCCTCATTGTGGCCAGAATATCCTTTTGGCCTGTAGACATGGCATTTGGCGTGCTTTGGAACAGATCACTCAGGGAACGTTGGGGATTCCTCCTCTTTCGGAGAATCACTCTACCAGACCTCGGATGACCGCCATGTTCTCTCGATCCTCATGATCGTTTTTCCGGGGGGTTTCCATGATGCCTGGAAGGTGAGAAAGGCGGGGGTCGTTTACAATGTTTCGAAATCCCTCAGGGCCGATATTCCCCTTTCCGATGTGCCAGTGCCGGTCTTGGTGGGACCCCAGGGAGGCCTGGGTGTCATTGAGGTGGATGAGAAAGAGCCTTTCAAGGCCCACGAAACGGTGAAACGCTTTGAGGGTGGCGTCGAGCCCTTTTCTATTCGAAAGATCATAGCCGGCCCCAAAGGCATGGGCCGTATCGAGACAGACCCCGATGCGCTGCGGGTTCTCCACCCGTTCGATGACCGCACCGATCTCCTCGAAGCGCGAACCCACCTGAGTGCCCTGACCGGACGTGTTCTCGAGAAGAAGGATGGTGGGGTTTTCAACCTTCTGGAAGACCCGGTTGATACTGTTGGCCAGGGTGTCCACAGCCTCTTGTTCGCTCGATTCGAGGCGGTGTCCCATGTGCATGATGAGATAGGTCGCCGAGAGGATCTCAGCCCGACGCAGATCCTCTGCCAGAAGGGTGAGAGATTTGTCGTAGAAACCGGACAATGGGGCTGCCAGATTGGCAAGATAGGGCAGATGGACAAAAACAGGAGAAATGGCAGCCTTTTTCAATTCTTTTTTGAAAACGGCTACATCTTCCTCATTGAGAGCCGTCGACTTCCATCCTCGCGGATTCCGCGAGAAGAGTTGTATCGACTGACAGCCCCTGGTTTTGGCCCGTTGGACCACCTTTGAAAACCCGCCGGCAATCGAGATGTGGAATCCGAACCGCATCCGCGCAATCCGAAAAAGGGGGTCAGAGGTCAGCACTCAAGGTTCAGCTTCTTGAATTCGATGATGGCTCATCCACGGTGAATGGAGATCCGTCAATTCCATCACCGTTGCTGAGGGCCGACCCCTGACAAATGAACGGAAAGGCCGTCAATACATTGAAAAACCGAGATTCAATCTGGTATATATAAACATGCCTTCCGGAAGTCAAGGTTTTCATCTATAGGGCTTACTGGCCTTCTCAGGAGGGGACCTCTCTATCGGCTGCTATGAATCCAATATCATTAACTCGTCGTCACTGAAAAATGTCCCTGGAGCGAACATCACGGAGTTTTGGGGGCTACCCGTCTTGGCGAAGGGAGTGTCCCCGAAGGGGCGAGATTCCGCTGTCTGAGGCTGCCAGGCCGAGTTCGGAAGATCGAACGACCGAGCCTTAGAACGGGTCAAAACCTCCCTACAGACGGGGTCGGGGGCGTTTTTCAGTGACGACGAACTCGATACAGGCGAAAACCTACACGAACGCCGGTAACCCCGGTCGATTTACTCTTGACAAGGCCACGGGAGTACGGTTTCATGGGGGTTTAAGAAGAAATTCACAAACTCACTCTGGGAAGGAAAACAATGGCAAACAGCGAATCATTCGAACCCCGGATCATTGCCTTCTGCTGCAATTGGTGCAGTTACGCCGGAGCGGATCTCGCAGGGGGGATGCGTTTGAAGTACCCAGCCAATGTGCTCCCCGTCCGCGTCATGTGCAGTGGTCGAGTCTCCCCCCACCATGTGCTGAAAGCCTTTCAGGAAGGGGCCGACGGTGTCCTCGTAACCGGGTGACACATCGGTGACTGCCACTACCTGAAGGGCAACTACATCACGGCCAAACGGGTGGCGGTGATGAAGGAGCTTGTCGGGTTTGTGGGAATCTCACCGGACCGGTTGAGACTGGAATGGATTTCAGGGTCTGAGGGCGCGAAATTTGCCAATCTGATGAACGAGTTTACCCAACAGATCAGAGAACTGGGGCCATCGCCGTTGGGCAAACGATAGGCACAGTTGTTAGGAGATGTTCCGTGGAAATCGATACGTCTAGAGTCGACGAAGTGATTGATTCTTTCAATGGGGATTTGAGCCAGTTGATCGGGATCCTGCAGGATATTCAGGCCAATTTTAACTATCTTCCTAGAGAAGCCCTTGTGAGAGTGAGCGAGAGATTGGAGATCCCCTTAAGTCAGGTTTTTGGTGTGGCAACCTTTTTCAAAGCCTTCAGCCTGACACCCCGTGGGCGACACCAGATCAATGTTTGCCTGGGGACAGCGTGTCATGTGCGAGGGGGGGCGAGAATTCTGGAGAAGTTAAAGAGGGATCTCAAGGTTGATGCGGGAAGAACCACGGAAGATCTTAGGTTCACGCTGGAGAGCGTGAGATGCCTGGGTTGCTGTAGCCTGGGTCCGGTCGTGGTTATAGACAAGGACACCTACGGAAGGTTAAATCAAGAAAAAGTCTCAAAACTCTTAGACCAGTATAATTAGATCGGTATAACTAGAAGGGTACGATGAAGATCAACACGAGAGAGGGTTTGGACGAACTCAGAAAAGAAGGTTTAAGGTCTCTGTATCCAGATAAGCCAAAGATAACCATTGGGATGGCAACGTGCGGCATCGCGACGGGCGGGAGAAGAGTTTTTGATGCCATCTCTGAAGAGGCTGAAAAGAGAAAACTCGATCTGGTGATCTCTCAGACCGGCTGTATCGGTTTCTGTCAGAAAGAACCCCTTGTCGACATTCTCAGTCCCGGAAGGGAGCGTATCTATTATAAGGAGATGACCCCTGAGAAGGCCGTTCAGCTCTTGGATGAGTCTATGCTAGCGAAGGCCAAGCAGGATTGGGCGCTGTTTCGCATGGATGGGGAAGAGAATCTTGTCGAAGACAAAAGGATTAGCTATGTCGAAAGCGATTCCAGGTTAGTGGATAACAGGATTCCCTTTTACAAGGAGTTGCCTTTTTTTGAGAAGCAGGGCAAGGTAGCTTTGCGAAATTGTGGTTTCATCGATTCAGAAAGAATAGAGGAATACATCGCTAAAGGAGGGTATTATGTCCTCCTCAAGGTTCTGACGGAAATGAACCCAGACGAGGTCATTGAGGAGGTCAAACGATCAGGGCTTCGAGGCCGGGGAGGAGGAGGGTTTCCCACTGGGCTGAAATGGGCCTCGTGCCGCAAGGCCACGGGAGCGCCAAAATATATTATATGCAATGCGGATGAGGGAGACCCCGGGGCTTATATGGATAGAAGTATTTTAGAAGGCGATCCCCACAGCGTTATCGAGGGAATGATTATTGGAGCTTATGCGATTGACGCTCATGAGGGCTTTATCTATGTGAGGAATGAGTATCCTCTCGCTATCCAAAAGCTTAGAATTGCTCTGACTCAGGCCGAGCAGTATGGTCTGGTAGGCGAAGATATTCTAGGCACGGGCTTTCACTTCAACATAAAGATCAATCGGGGAGGCGGTGCCTTTGTGTGTGGAGAGTCGACGGCTCTTATGGCTTCCCTTGAAGGGAAGGTGGGGGAACCGAGGGCAAAATACGTTCACACTGTAGAAAAGGGGCTGTGGGAGCGACCGAGTAACCTCAACAATGTGGAAACCTGGGCCAACGTCCCTGCGATTATGGCTCGGGGGGCTGATTGGTTTTCCTCCATAGGAACGGAAAAGAGCAAGGGGACAAAGGTTTTCTCTCTGGTTGGGAACATTAATAACACGGGTCTCGTTGAAGTTCCTATGGGAGTCAGCCTTCGCGAGATCATCTATGATATTGGCGGAGGAATCCCAGGCGGAAAGATGTTCAAGGCAGTCCAGACGGGGGGGCCCTCAGGGGGTTGCATCCCTGGGGAACTGATAGATTTGCCCGTGGACTTCGATCAGCTCAGCGAGGCTGGTTCCATGATGGGCTCGGGCGGCATGATCGTCATGGACGAGAACACATGCATGGTCGATGTGGCCAAGTACTTTGTTCATTTCCTCCAGGAAGAGTCGTGTGGCAAGTGTGTACCCTGTCGAGAAGGCATTAAACGGATGTATGAGATTCTTGAAGACGTTACGACAGGAAAAGGAAAGCAGGGAGATATAGAGCTTCTGGAAGAAATTGGCTTTATCCTGAAGGAAGGGGCCCTCTGTGCGTTGGGATCAACAGCTGCCAATCCCGTCCTCAGTACCATCAAGTATTTTCGACAAGAGTACGATGCCCATATCAGAGACAAGAGATGCTCGGCTGGAGTCTGTGGCGAACTCGTCACCTATTCGATCGATCCGGAAAGATGTACCGGATGCGGTCGCTGTGTGAAGGCTTGTCCGGTAGAGGCAATTGATGGGGAGAAGAAGCAGCCTCACCGCCTGGACCTGAAAAAGTGCATTAAATGCGACTCGTGCTTTGAAGTCTGCAAGTTCGACGCCGTTCTTCGTCAATAGACAGTGGAGGTCCTATCGGTGATTACGCTGACCATCGACGGAAGGGAGATCGGAGCTGGAGAAGGTTGGACCGTGTTACAGGCCGCTCAAAATGTGGGCATTGAAATTCCCACGCTCTGTTACCATGAAGTCCTGTCGGCATCTGGTGCATGCCGCCTCTGTAGCGTGGAGGTCACGACAAAGAGAGGTCGAAACCGCGTCGTCACGTCATGCCTGTATCCCGTTGAAGAAGGTTTGAGTGTTCAGACCAATTCTGGAAGGATCAAAAGGCTTCGAAAGGGGTTGATGGAATTGCTTCTCGCCCGGTGTCCCAATTCCGAAAGAATCAGGGATATGGCAGGGCAATTTGGTATCACAGAACCGAGGTATCGGTTGGAACAGGAAGAGTGCATCCTATGCGGCCTGTGTGTCAGAGTCTGCCATGAGATTTCTGAAGCCAATGCCATAAGTGCCGTCAACCGGGGAATCAAAAAAGAAATCGCTCCTCCCTTTTGTGAACTGGCCGAAACGTGCACAGGTTGTGGAGGGTGCGCCTATGTCTGCCCGACAGGGGCTATTCGGATAGAGGACAACAAGATCCGGTTAGGAAGCAAGGTCTTTAGAGACCTGTCGCCCGGGGAAGTGAAAAAGATAGAAAAGACGTTCAAGAGCCAACAGAAAGACACGGCGAAGGGATAAAGGGGAATGGAAGGTTTAGAAAAGGGAAAAGCCCAGATTGTGGAACTGCTGACCAAGGACACCATTGCCGGATTCCTGGCTCTGAGAACGGTAGACGGCCATCCGATTCCCTATCTATTCACAAGGCCAGAGGAAATTGACGAACTCTATCTCGGAGAAGTGCGCTATCCCCTCACAAAGCTCTTGATCAGACTGGTCCGAAAGTATCCGGACAACACCTTCGGTATTTTCGCCCGGGCCTGTGATGAACGGTCTTTGATTGAACTCTACAAGAATCAGCAACTCGATTCTGAAAAGGTGACCTTCTTGGGGGTGGCCTGTTCAGAAGAGCTCGCCGAAAAGTGTGAGTGCTTCCTTCCCTATCCCTCCCGCATTGATATTGGCCAGAAGGTGGAGCGTCAGGATGATCCTGTCAGAGTCAGAGAAATCGAGGCCATGCCAGAAGCGGAGAGATTCCGGTACTGGATGGACCAGTTCACCAAATGCATCAAGTGCTACGGGTGTCGCGATATCTGCCCGGTCTGCTTCTGCCCATCCTGCACCCTTGAAGACCATAATCTCGTTAGGCTGGGAGGCATGCCCCCTCAAATACCCATTTTCCATCTCGTTCGGGCGATGCACATGGCGGACCGATGCATCGACTGCGGCCTGTGCGAAGCGGCATGTCCAGCCGATATCCCTTTGCGAACCCTTTATCGGAAAGTGAGGGAGACGGTGAAGGATCTTTTTGACTATCTACCGGGAGAAAACGTCGACGATCTTCCTCCCCTTGAGGCCTTGGGGGACGGAACCTTTGAGATTTGTAGCACCTGTAGAGAGAAGTGAGGTTGGTGGTGGAATACAGAACCGTACAGACGACTTGTACCTACTGTGGATGTGGATGTGGACTCCTGTTGGAGGTCATGGATGAGGGGCTGGTGGGAACCTTGCCCATGAAAACCCACCCCATCAGTGAAGGGACCCTTTGTATAAAAGGCTGGAGGGTTCACGAATTTGTGGAAAACGATACAAGGCTCGCTAGCCCTTTGGGGAGAAAAAACGGGGGTTTTGAAGCGTTAGACTGGGAGGAAACCATGGGACGGGTGGCTTCCCGCCTCACAGAAATACGCGACAAATTCGGGCCAGGTAGCATCGCGGGCCTGACCTCAGCAAAATGCACCAATGAGGAGAACTATCTCTTCCAGAAGTGGATGCGCGCGGTTGTGGGAACCAACAACGTCGACCACTGTGCCCGTCTCTGACACTCCTCCACCGTGGCTGGTCTAGCCCGGGCTTTTGGCAGTGGTGCCATGACCAACTCGACCCCGGAGATCGAGGATGCAGACTGTATCCTGATCACCGGGTCCAACACCTCCGAGGCCCACCCTTTGGTCGCGCGCCGGGTTTTCCGGGCCAAGGAGAGGGGAGCCAGGCTGATTGTGATCGAGCCCCGTCGAATCCAGATCGCTCAGGTTGCCGATATTCATGTCCGCAACAGGCCAGGGTCAGATGTTGCCTGGATCAATGGTCTCATGCACATCATCATTAAGGAGGGATGGGAGGACAGGGAGTTTATTGCCCAGCGGACCGAAGGATTTGAGGAACTCAGGAAAGCGGTCGACGCCTTCCCTCCCGAACGGGCGGCCGAGATATCGGGAATCTCTCCCGCGGATCTGAGAAGGATCGCCGAGACATTTGCAAAAGCGCCGAAAGCGAGCATTCTCTACGCCATGGGCATCACCCAGCATACCTCGGGAACGGACAACGTCCTGTCTCTGGCGAACCTGGCCATGCTCACCGGGAATCTGGGCCGACCGGGCACAGGGGTCAATCCCCTACGGGGCCAGAACAACGTGCAGGGGGCCTGCGATATGGGGGGGCTCCCCAATGTGTATCCCGGCTACCAGAGTGTAACAGACGAGGGCGTGGCCAAGAAATTCGAGGAGGCTTGGGGGGTTAAGCTTGACCGCAAGGTGGGTCTCACAATCCCAGAGATGGTTTCTGCCATTGAGGAGGGAAGCGTGAAGGCCATGTACATTCTGGGTGAAAACCCCCTCCTCAGCGACCCGGATATCGACCATCTCGAAGGGGCTATCAGGAAACTCGATTTCTTGGTGGTTCAGGATATCTTCATGACAGAGACGGCAAAGCTCGCCCATGTGGTGCTTCCTGGAGTGAGTTTTGCAGAAAAGGATGGAACGTTCACAGCCACGGATCGGAGGGTCCAGCGAGTCAGGAAGGCAATCGATCCCCTGGGCGACGCCAGACCCGACTGGGAAATCCTCTGTGATCTCGCCCGGAGGATGGGGGGAAAGGGGTTTGAGTTCTCTTCTCCCAAGGAGGTTCTCGATGAAGTCGCCAGCGTGACGCCCATCTATGAGGGAATAAGCTGGGAAAGAATCGCTGGAGGGGGTCTTCAGTGGCCATGCAGGTCCCCTGAAGACCCGGGGACCCCTTATCTTCACAAGGACCGGTTTTCCAAGGGCAAGGGGACCTTTCACCCGATTGCCTACCGGGAACCGGCAGAACTTCCCGATGAGCAGTTCCCCTTTATCTTGACCACGGGCCGGATGGGATTTCATTTCCATACGGGAACCATGACCCGGATCTCTCCTGGGCTGCAAAGAGAGACGGAAACGGCTTACATGGAGATCCACCCGGAAGATGCAGAAAGGCTTGAGATTGGTGAAGGTGAGGCAATTCGGGTCACCTCGAGGCGCGGAACGATCGAGATCAAAGCCACCGTGACGGATCGGGCTGACCGGGGTGTGGTTTTCATCCCTTTCCACTTCGTGGAAGCGGCGGCCAACCGTCTGACCAATACGGCCTTTGATCCGATTGCCAAGATCCCTGAATACAAGGTCTGCGCAGTGAGGATCGAGAAGCTGGTCAATCCATAGCAAGAATCGTCCAAGATGAAACGAGAGGAGAGGTATGGCAAGAATCGGCGTATTCATCTGTCACTGAGGGACCAACATAGCGTCCATGGTGGACGTTAAGCGTGTGGTTGAAGGGGCGAAAAGGCTTCCCGGTGTCGTTCACGCGGAGGATCTTCAGTACAGCTGTTCAGATCTAGGCCAGGGAGCCATCAAGGAGGCGATAAGGCAGCACAATTTGGATCGGGTCGTTGTCTCTTCTTGCAGTCCCCGGATGCATGAGGTGACCTTTCAGAATTGCATCGCTTCGGAAGGGTTGAACCGCTACATGTTCGAGATGGGAAACATTCGGGAGCAGTGTGCCTGGGTTCATACAGACCGAGAAAAGGCGACTCGAAAGGCCGAACAACTGACCGCGATGGCCATTTGGAAGGCGGCCCGGTTGGAACCCCTGGAGCCTCTGAAGTCTCCGGTAGAGAAAAGGGCCCTGGTGATCGGCGGTGGAATCTCAGGAATCCAGGCGGCTCTGGATTTGAGTCAGGCTGGCTACCCGGTGACGATGGTGGAGAGGCTTCCGACGATCGGGGGAAGGATGGCTCAGCTCGAGAAGACCTTCCCCACCCTCGACTGTTCCGCCTGAATTCTCACACCGCGGATGACGGAGTCATCCCAGGACGAAAGAATTAAGATAATGACTTACTCAGAGGTGGTGGATGTTAAGGGGTTTGTGGGGAACTTTGACGTCACCATCCGGAAAAAGGCTCGCTACATCGACGAAGGCAAGTGCACGGGGTGTGGTCAGTGCATTGAGAAATGTCTGACCCTAGCGGCCAACGAGTGGGAGTTAGGACTTGGGAAACGGAAAGCGGTCTATAAACCCTTTGCCCAGGCAGTCCCCAATGTTCCGGTTATTGACCCTGAAATCTGCGGGCACTTTACCACGGGGCTGTGCAGCGTCTGTTCCAAGGTCTGTGAGGCCGATGCCATTGACTATGAGCAGAAAGACGAATATATCACGGAGAAATTCGGAACCATCACGATGGCCACGGGCTTCGACCAGTTCGACACCCGTGCCTATGAAGAGTACGGTGGAGGGCGATTCAAAGACGTCATCACGGGCCTCCATTTGGAACGAATGCTCGAAAGCTCAGGCCCCACGGGGGGACACGTGATTCGTCCCTCCAATTACAAAGAGGCCAAGCACGTGGTTTTCGTTCAGTGTGCCGGGTCGAGGGACGAGTCCAAGGGAATGCCTTACTGCTCAAGGATCTGCTGCATGTACACGGCCAAACAGGCCATCTTGCTGAAAGACCACGTCCCTGACAGCCAGTCCTATATTTTCTATATCGACATCAGGACGCCCGGAAAGGGCTATGAAGAATTCTACAAGAAAGCCCAGAGGGAGGCGGGGGCAATCTATATCCGGGGCCGGGTGTCCAAGATCTATCAGAAGGGGGACCAATTGATCGTTCGGGGGGCAGACACGCTGACCGGAGAGCAGGTCGAGGTGGAGGCGGATCTGGTGGTCCTGGCGGCGGCGGCTGTTCCAAGGGACGGGGCCAAGGAAATGGCCAAGATGGTCAATATTCCGCACGATGCCTATGGATTCTTTTCAGAGGCCCATCCCAAGCTCCAGCCTGTAGAGAGCGTGACCAAAGGGGTTTACCTAGCCGGGGCCTGCCAGTTTCCCAAGGACGTGCCCGATTCGGTAGCCATGGCAGGGGCGGCAGCTATCAAGGCCTGCTCCATCCTGTCTCGAGATGAACTGACCATCGACCCGAAGATTGCCTACGTGGAGGTCGATATCTGCAGTGGATGCCTGAACTGTCTCCAGGTCTGCCCATTTGATGCCATTCGAACCGAGGTGGTGAGTGAAAGGCAGGTGGCCAGTATTGTTGAGTCCCTATGCCACGGTTGCGGAAACTGTGCCTCAACTTGTCGAACCAAGGCGGCGAATGTGAGGGGGTTCTCCGATGATCAGATTTATGCGCAGATCTGCGCTCCCTTCTCAGCCTCATCAGTCGAGGAGAAAACCGGTGAAGGTTCTAAATAGTCGGGAAGGGGTTCACGATTTCAGGGACGAAATTCTCTCCCTCAGTGGAGAGGACGCATCCCACTGCGTCCAGTGTGGCAAGTGCACAGCCAGCTGCCCCATTGCCCCGGAGATGGACTTGAAACCGAGCCAGGTTCTCCGGCATATTCAGGTCAATTCGAGGAAACGGGTTCTGGAGTGTTCAACCCTCTGGCTCTGTGCGTCTTGTGAGACCTGTTCATTTCGGTGTCCGGAAAAGATCGAAATCGCCACCATTATGGATGCGCTCAGAAAGGTGGCTGTTGAGGAAGGCCTGGCAACCGGTGAAAAGGAGATTGTGGCTTTTGACAGGATCTTTCTCGATTCCATTGAGCGGCACGGTCGGGTTTACGAGCTGGAACTGGTTTTGCGCCACAACCTGGCCGCTCGTCAACCCCTAAAGGATGCCCACCTGGGTCCCCTGATGCTGGGGAAGGGAAAACTCAGCCTTCTCGCCCACAGAATCAAAGAACGGGCAACGATCAGAGAGATTTTCCAACAGAGTCGGAGGTTCTTGGAGAAACCGGGCAGGTCAGCTGAATAACGGCCAGTCTATCTTTGAGCCAAAGCATTTGACAGGAAAACAAGGGTTTTCGATAGCCTATGGCGAACCGAGTTACTGAGGAAGGTGCGATGAATGTAGGGTACTACCCGGGGTGCTCCCTTGAGAGTACGGCAAAGGAATTTGATCTTTCTTTTCGGGCGATCTGCAAAGACTATGGAATTGATCTGGTCGATATTCCGGACTGGAATTGCTGTGGAGCCAGCCCGGCCCATCAACTCAGTGAGGAACTCGCCCTTGCTTTGCCCTATCGAAATCTCCTCAAGGCCGAGGAGGGAAGTCTGAAAACGGTTGTCTCTCCCTGCCCGGCCTGTTACAGCCATCTCCTTCACACCCATAAGAAGGTCAAGGACCGGCCCGATTTGCGGGACCGGCTGGCCAAGATGGTGGGTCGGGCCTATGAGGACTCGGTAACCTCCAAGCATCTCCTTGACTTCCTCCGTCATGACATTGGCTTGGAGAAGATTCATGGCCGTGCCAAGAAACCTCTGGAGGGGCTGCGGGTGGTCAGTTATTATGGATGTCTAACGAGACTTCCCGGTGTGGACATCGACAATGCAGAAAACCCCACCATAATGGATGAGATCGTCTCCGCTCTCGGGGCAGAACCCCTCCACTGGTCTCACAAAACGGAGTGCTGTGGGGCCAGCCTCTCCATCACCCGAACAGACATTGGCCTCCGGCTGGCCAATGAGCTTCTCGAGGCGGCCAAGGATGTCAAAGCCGACTGTATTGGGGTGGTCTGTCCCCTGTGCCAGTCCAACCTCGATATGCGACAACCCGATGTGGAAAAGAAATACGACCGTTCATACAACCTGCCTTTGATCTACCTGAGCCAGCTGATCGGGCTGACCCTGGGCATGGGCATCAGGGATCTGGGCCTCAACAAACTCGTGGTAAACCCAATCCCTTTACTCAAGGAAAGGGGGCTACTCTAAATCATCCGGCCATGATACCGGGTTTGATAGGCCCGGTGCAGAGGCTGGGGAGTACGGTTGAGAATTCAGCCTATCCAATGATTTGGAACTCTTCCATCAGGTTGAAAAGCGCGCCTTGATCTGGATCCGACCTTTTACCCATCCCTTTGAGTCATTCCTGGTTCCTTAGAAACCTCTCTGGTATTTAGCCTCTCCTCCCCGGGAGGGGACGTTCGGTCTCTCCCTATTCCGGAGCCCTTGGCCATGGGGCAACCCACAAATCCCTCCTTTGCTAACTCCAGATGTTTTTGCGATTGCGGTGGGAGGACATTCATGGCAAAATGTTGGGTGCTCAGACGAAACGACTCACGGAGTTTTCAACATGTCAAAAATCGTCTTTACCCTTACCTTGATCGTCGTCCTGGCCTTGAGCCTTCTCGCCCTCGAGAACCCCACGGTGGTCCAGTTGAAATTCTTCCACAGAGGCCCCACTGAAGTCCCCCTTTACGTGGTGATCTTCGGAGCCTTCATCCTAGGAGCACTTTTCGTGTACGTCCTGCTTCTCCTGCAAGGCGTAAGAGGAACCTTTCTGGGAATGAGAGCGAAATGGACTCGGAAGCGAGATGAGAGAACCGATAGCTATCGGCAGGAAGCCATAGCCCAGCTGCGCCTCGGCGAGGTGGAGAAATCGAAAAACCTTTTTGAGAAGGCGGCTCACCTCAGCCCCGATAACCTTGAGCTTCACTTGGATCTTGCCGACGTCCTTCTCGAGGAGAAGGAATACGGCAAGGCCGTGGATCGATATCACCATGTCTTTTCAAAGGATCCCCACAACACTCGCGCTATGTTGGGAATAGCGGCAAGTAGCGAAGGCATTGAGAGCTATTCTGAGGCTGAGATCTATTACGGTCGGGTCTTAGAAATGGAAAAGGCAAATGCTTTGGCCCTCGAGGGGCTCGTCAGGACTCAGAAGGCGCAGCGCAAGTGGGGGGGTGCCATGGAAACGCTCCGGCTTCTCAAGAGGGAAGGCCTTCTGTCAGGGGAGAGGTTCGACGAGGCCCTGGCAGTTCTGTGGTATGAGAAGGGGATGATGGAGGAAAAAGAAGGAAACTTGAAGGAAAGCATCTCATCCTTTGAAAAGAGCCTGAGAGAAAAGAGTGACTTTGTCCCCTCCCTGTTGAGCCTGGGTGAGGCATATGTTCGGGATGGTTCGCCCGAGAAAGCGGTCAGGATCTGGGAGGGAGCGCTGGTGGAGGGTTTTCAACTCCCCATTGCCAAAGCCCTTGAGAATTACATGATTCACCATGGGGGGGAGAAGGAGCTCATCCAGTTTTATAAGAAGACCTCCAGTCGTAACGAAATCGTCCGCCTTCTTCTTGCAAGGCTCTATTTGAGATTCGATCGAATTGAGGAGGCCGAAGCAGAGGTCAACCGGATACCCGATAGGGAAGCATCTCCAGGCGCCTTGCAGATTTTGGCTGAGGTGGAAAAGAAGCGGCTCAATGAGGTGCTGTCTAACCGTCACTACAGCCTCGCCATGGAGTTGCTCCGCCATCAACGCAACCCATACCGGTGCAGGGGTTGTGGCACGCCTTACGAGCAGTGGATACCTCGTTGTCAGAAGTGCGAGGCCTGGAACACCCTCGAAATCGATCACTTCCTCCCGTAGCCCGGGGGCCGGCTTTTTCTGTTGACAAACATAGAGAGATTCGGTATAGACCAATATATTAAACTTTTCACAAAGTCTCTCTCACGGGTCACCGAGGAGATGCTTCATGTTGATTGACTACCTATCCCTCCTCATATTCGTTGGAATTGCCGTGGTCTTTGGCGTTTTTGTCGTCATCGCCTCCCATCTCGTCGGCCAACACAAACCGACATCCACCAAGATGGCGCCGTACGAATGCGGTGTGACGACTGTTGGCCCAGCGAGGCGGAGAATCCCTATCCGCTATTACCTTGTCGCCATGCTTTTTCTCCTGATTGATCTTGAGATCGTGTTTCTCTATCCCTGGGCCGTTGTTTTCCGTGAGTTCAAGGCGGCCTTCGGCATATTCATCTTCTTGGAAATGCTTGTTTTTGTTGGCATCCTAATCTTGGCGTACGTCTACCTTTGGAAAAAAGGAGCATTGGAATGGGAATAGAGGTCTATTTGGGCGACACCGCCTTGATGAAGGGTCTCGACGGTCTGGTCAACTGGGGGCGGAAGTCCTCGATTTGGCCAGTGACCATGGGGCTAGCCTGCTGTGCGATTGAGATGATGGTTTCGGCCGCCTCATGGGACATCGGCCGATTTGGTTCAGAGATATTCCGGCCTTCACCTCGCCAGGCGGATCTGTTGATCATCTCAGGGACGCTCACCAAGAAGATGGCATCCCCGGTGAAGAGAATCTGGGAGCAGATGCCTGAGCCCAAGTGGGTGATCGCCTATGGTGCCTGTGCCTGTTCAGGTGGAATATTCACCACCTACAGCGTGGTTCAGGGAGTTGATCAGTTACTACCGGTGGATGTCTACGTACCCGGATGTCCTCCAAGACCCGAGGCCCTTCAGCTGGCCCTGATGGACATCCAGCAAAAGATCAAAAAGGAATCCCTGCTCGACCGGAAAGACGTGAAGAGCGTTTTTGATACCCCATCATTCTAGCCCCTGATTGGAGCCTCAGGAGGTCACGACCCTCGACAGGGCGTTTCCGGCATCCCAGAATCGTGGGGAGCTGTATTTACCGGTATTCTGGATGGAGAAATCTGGAGACTCAGGCTCTCTGGGGGGTGAATCTATGGCAGAAAGAGAAGTAATCAAGAGGGTAGAAGAGAGATTTGCAACAGCACTTATCGATTCTCGGGTTTTCCGAGATGAGGTCACCCTTGTCGTCGAAAAGGATGCCATTGTGGAGGTGATGCGATTCCTCCGAGAGGATCTCGCCTTTGACATGCTGACAGATCTTTGCGGCATGGATTATTTCCCGAACCGCCCAAGGTTTGCCGTGGTCTACCATCTCTACTCGGTCAAGCGCAACGACCGGGTGAGGGTCAGGGCCTCGGTGGAGGAGGGGGAGACAATCCCGACGGTCGAGTCGGTCTGGAAAGGGGCCAACTGGTATGAAAGGGAAGCCTTCGACATGCTGGGAATTGCTTTTGAAAACCATTCCAATCTGAAGCGCATTCTCCTCTGGGACGAATTTGACGGGCACCCCCTGAGGAAGGATTTCCCCACGGAGGGAAGGGACTTTGAGAACCCTGTGATCCCTGAGACTTAGCCCGTTTCTCCAGCCTCCCTCTTTTCGGAGACCTCGAGATGCCAGCCGCTCGCTGAGACGAGGCTGGGGCGAAGGGAAGCGTTAAGAACAGGCTCGAACAGGAGCAGAAAGTATGGCTGAAGTGAGAACCATGACCCTGAACATGGGTCCCCAACACCCGGCGACCCACGGTGTTCTGCGACTCATCCTGGAGCTCGACGGGGAAATCGTTCGCAACGTGACCCCGGTACTGGGCCACCTCCATCGGGGAATCGAAAAACTGGCGGAAATCAAGACATACCACCAGTGTATTCCCCTGACCGACCGAATGGACTACGTCAATGCCATGGGTCACAACCTCGGTTATGTCCTCGCCGTGGAGAAGCTTCTGGGCCTGGAGATCCCCAAGCGGGCCCAGTATATTCGGGTGATGCTCGCGGAACTCCAGCGGATTGCATCTCATCTGATCTGGCTTGGAACCCATGTTCTCGACTTGGGCGCCAGCACCCTCGTCTTGTATTGTTTCCGGGAACGAGAGACCATTCTGAGGGTTTTTGAGGAGGTGGCCGGCGGCCGGATCACACCGACCTACTTCCGAATCGGTGGACTTCCGCGGGATCTTCCAGAGGGAACCATCGACCTCGTAAGGGGTTTCATTGACGATCTTCCTAGGCGAATCCATGAATACGACACCCTCTTGACCAAAAACGTCATCTTCCAGCGCCGCACCAGGGGTGTCGGCGTGTTGTCTCCAGAAGACGCCCTTGCCTTTGGCGTCACGGGGCCTACCCTTCGAGGCTCAGGAGTCTCCTATGATGTGAGAAAGGCCTCCCCATACAGCCATTACGAGGATTTTGATTTTGAGGTTCCAGTGGGAGAGCGTGGCGACGTCTTCGACAGGTACCTGGTCCGCATGGAGGAGATGCACCAGTCGAGAAGAATCGTTGGGCAGGTTATCGAAAATCTCCCTGACGGGCCCATCAAGGCCGATGCTCCACAGGTTGTCCTGCCGGACAGAAAGGATGTGGAAACCCGGATGGATGCGCTGATTCGCCACTTCAAGATCGGGTTTGAGGGGTTTAAGACGCCCGTGGGAGAGGTGTTTCAGAGCGTTGAGGCCTCGAAAGGGGAGCTGGGTTACTATATCGTCAGTGACGGGGGCAACAAACCATTTCGGTTAAGGGTTAGAACACCGAGTTTTGCCAATCTGGGGGCCCTCCACAAGATGATCGTGGGCCAGATGATAGCCGACGTGATCGCCACCATCGGGTCAATCGACATCGTTCTTGGAGAGATCGACCGCTAGCGAGGCACGCCACGATAGATGAATCGAAACGGCTCTGAAGCAGCCGTTCAAGGGAAGGGGGTTTCACCCATTCCGAGAGTGGGACGACAGAGGGCGCACCATGAACGACATTGTTTTTTCGAGTTGGGAAGGACAGATTGTTGACAATCGGGAGAAGCCTCCCGAGGAATTTAAGGGGGTTCCGGGGTTGAATCTTCCAGCCGACTATGACGGGGAGAATCGGATCAAGGCCTTCATGGGGTGGGACGGCCTGGCAATCCGGGATCCGGATGTGAGTATCGTCGATATGTGCCGGGCATACATCGAAGCCGTTCAAAAGGAGTCTTGTGGGAAATGCATCCCCTGCAGAGTGGGAACCCGAGTGATCCTGACAACCCTTAGAAGGATCACCGACGGCCATGGAACCCGGGCCGATCTGGAGGAGATGGAATCCCTCGGACCCATGATCCGAGAAAGCTCTAAATGCCAGGTAGGCCAGACTGGGACCGTCGCCCTCCTCCATTGCCTCGAATACTGTCGGGACGAGTTCATGGACCTCATCGACAATAAAAGGAAAGCCCCCCCTGGGACCTATAAGGCCAAAGCAGTGGCCCCATGCTCCAACGCGTGCCCCTCTCACCTCGATGTGCCGACCTATGTGGAATACATCAAGGAGCACAGGTTTGAGGGGTCTCTCGATGTGATTAGAAAAATGACCTGTCTCCCCGGGACGTTGGGTCGGGTATGCATTCGGCCGTGCGAATCCAACTGTCGCAGGGCCAATCTCGATGAATCCATTTCGATTAGACATCTGAAACGCTTTGTCGCTGATTGGGAGTTGGAGCGGCGCCATCTCCCCCCTCTGGAGAAATCCGGAGTGAAACAGGAAAACCCGGTTGCCATCGTGGGGGCTGGGCCGGCCGGTCTGTCCTGCGCTTACTATCTCGCCCAGATGGGGTATCCGGTTACCGTTTTTGAAAGATTTGACGCCCCAGGGGGGATGGCGGCCTGGGGCATTCCGGATTATCGCCTGCCCCGGGACATTCTCAACCGGGAGGTGGAGATTGTTCAGGATATGGGGGTGGAGATCCGTTACAACACTGAGGTAGGCAGAGACATCACCCTGAAGGAGATCGCCGAGGAGTACAAGGCCGTCTTCATTGGGGTGGGTGCCCAGACGAATACCCCGATGCGGGTGGAGGGGGAAGACGCCGGTTATAAGGGGTTCATCCCGGGGGTCACGTACCTTCTCGAGGTCAACCAGGGAAGGGATCCCTATCCCGAAGGCAAGAAGGTGGTTGTCGTTGGGGGAGGGAACGTCGCCATCGACTGTGTCCGATCCTCTCTCCGCATCGGAAAAACCGATGTGAATCTGGTCTACCGGCGATCTCGCAAGGAGATGCCTGCCGATGATGTGGAGATCAGGGACGCTGAGGAGGAACAGGTTGCGTTCCATTTTCTATGCAATCCGGTCAAGGTGGTGGCCGAACAGGGCAAGGTCGTCGGCGTAGAGTGCATCCGAATGGAGTTGGGAGAACCCGACGAAAGTGGCAGACGAAGGCCGATTCCGGTCCCCGGCTCTGAATTCTTCATCGAATGCGATATTGCCATTCCCGCCATTGGCCAAGCCATTGATCTCCGTTTTCTGGAAGGGATGACTGAGGTCGAGACGACGAAATGGAAGACTCTTGTGGTCAATCCTGAGACTTTCGAGACTTCGGTCAAGGGGATCTTTTCCGCTGGAGATTGTGTGACAGGCCCTGATGTGCTCGTCCGGGCTACGGGACACGGTAAGAGGGCTGCGGATAAGATAGACAAGTACCTGGGGGGGGAGCCTGTCGAGCCCCCGGATGAGGATAGGTTGGAAGATCTCATGGCTGCGGTCGGGGTGTATGACAGGGAAGAAGACGTGGGCATGGTGGGAGGACAGGAGAGAAAGCACCTGAACATGCTCGACCCTGAGGAGAGACGACACACCTTTGCCGAAGTGGAAATCGGGTTCCCTGTACCTGTGGCAGTAGAAGAGTCAGAGCGATGCCTGAGGTGCTACCGGGTCGGTCTGGTGGCCCTGGGACCGAAATCATAAGGTCGGGGGGAATCGGCCCACCCTCCCTTGCCCCGACCCTGGGGTATGGGTTTTCTGGAAGGTTGAGGGTTGAGAATGGTTAACCTAACGATTAACGGGAAACAGATCACCGCTCGAGACGGGGTAACGATTCTCGAGGCGGCCAGGGAGGAGAGCATCCATATCCCCTCCCTCTGTTACCTCGCCAAGCTGAGCTGGCTCAAATCCTGTCGCATGTGCATCGTCGACATTGAGGGTGTGGAAAAGCCCATGGCCGCATGCGCTACGCCGGTTGCGGAGGGGATGGTCGTCCACACCCAGACCGGACGGGTAGAGAAGATGCGGAGGGACGCTGTAAAGCTCCTGCTGATCCAGCATCCTCTGGACTGCCCGGTCTGCGATGCGGGTGGTGAATGTGAGCTTCAGAATCTGACTTACCAGTTCGGAATCCAAAGGCAGGACTATGTCTCGGAGAGAGTTGAACGACCAGAGGTTGCCTTTGGAACGCCGCTGATCAGGCAGTGGATGGATCGATGTGTGATGTGCATGCGGTGCATTCAGGCCTGCATCGAGCTTCCGGGATGTCATGTCCTCGATCTGGTCGATCGGGGGTTTGAGTCCCATGTGGAGGCCATCAATCCAGATGGTTGCATCTCGTGCGGCGAGTGTCTCCATGTCTGTCCTGTGGGAGCCTTAACAGAAGACCTTAATTCGATAAAAGGCCGAATCTGGCAGATCAATCGGGTGCAGACAACCTGCACATTCTGCGGCTGTGGGTGTCAGCTCGATTTGAATGTCCTTCACAACAAGCGGGTGATCAAGGTGACGAGCCGCGACGGCGTAGGGGTGAATGATGGTAGCCTCTGCGTGAAGGGACGCTTCGGGTATGACTACATCCACCATCCGGACCGCCTCAGCCATCCCATGATCAGAGAGAAGGAGACCCTCAGGGAGGCAACCTGGGAGGAGGCCTTCTTCCTGGTAGCGAAGAAGCTCAAGACCCTGAAGGAAAACTCCGGTGAAGAGAGCCTTGGCGTCATTGCTTCCGCGAGGGGAACCAATGAGGAGATCTATCTCCTTCAAAAATGGGCGCGCCTCGTTCTGGGATCCAACAATGTGGACAGCGGCGCCCGATTGGGAAGCGCGCCGACCCTTTTGGGGTTGTCTGAATCTCTCGGCTATGGAGCCATGACCAACGGGCTGGAGGGTGTTGTCGGGGCCGATCTGATCCTGGTCGCTGGGGCTGACCCCGATGAGGACAACCTGATTTTTGCCCACAAGATCCGTCGCGCCATCCAGAAGAACAATGCCCGAGTGATTCTCGTGGATCCCCGGAGAACCGCGTTGGAGAAATACGCAAACGTCTGGCTTCGCCCGTCTCCGGGAACCGATGTCGCCTTGATCAATGGATTGATCAAGTCACTCGTCGACCAAAACCTGGTAGACCGGCGGTTTATCCAGAAGAGGACCCAGGGGTTTGAGAAACTCAAAAAATCGGTTTCTCCTTACACCCCCGAATGGGTGGAGACGCTCACCGGCGTCCCGGCCGAAGCGCTCCGCAAGGGAGCGCGCCTCTTGGGGACGGCGAGAAACGCAGTGATTGCTTATGGGTCTGGAATAACCCAGCATCTGCGGGGAACCGAGGGGGTCAAGGCCCTTTCCAATCTGGCCCTGGTCACGGGGAACGTGGGGAAGGAACAGGGGGGTCTCTATCCCCTTTGCTCCCAGAGCAACTGTCAGGGGGCCTTTGACATGGGCGCTCTTCCTGGTTATCTGCCTGGATACCAGAGCGTCGATGATCCAGAGGTTCGGAGAAAATTCGAGGAGGCCTGGGGAGGAGAGCTCCCGCTGAAACCCGGGCTTAATTTTGGACAGATGTTCGATGCTCTGCAAGCCGGAAAAATAAAGGGCCTGGTGGTGTTCGGGGAAAACCCCCTTGTTACCCTCCCCAACATCAAGCGCCTCGAGGCGGCCGTCCAGAGGCTGGAACTTCTCGTTGTCGTTGACACCTTCTTGACAGAGACGGCTCAAAAAGCAGACGTGGTTTTCCCCGGTGCCACTTTTGCGGAAAAGGACGGGACCTTCACGAACATGGAGCGGAGGGTCCAGCGGGTCCGTCTGGCGATCTCACCCCCTGGGGGGAAGGCCGAGTGGGAGATCATCGCTTCCCTGGCCTCCCAGATGGGCCATCCCATGGATTATCAGCACCCCTCACAGATCTTTTCGGAAATGGCCTCTCTGACCCCCCTTTTTCAGGGAATAGACTACCAGACCCTTGAAGGGGTCGGCGTCCAGTGGCCATGCCCCGAGCCGGGTCATCCGGGAACCCCAGTCCTCTACCGAGAGGGGTTTCTCAATGGGGGAGGTCGTCTTGTCCCGATCGAGTATCAGGAGCCGGAAGAAAAACCTACGGAGGATTTCCCCTTCTGGCTATCCGTAGGGGGAATTCTCTACAACTACGAGATCGGAACGAAACAAAAGAGGGCCCGGGGATTGGCAGCGTGGTATCCCGAAACAGCCCTCGAAATCCACCCGGAAGATGCGGCGCCCTTAGCGATCTCAGAGGGGGATCGCATCCGTCTCGTCTCTCCCAGAGGTCAGATAGAAACGAGGGCGAGGATTTCAGATCGGGTGACCAGGAGACTCGTCTATCTCGCCCCATCGTTCTATGACATCGAGGTTCATCGGGTCCTTTACCCGGATTTCGACGCCTTAGCGGGGACACCCGAATACAAAGCCTGCGCGGCAAGAGTGGAGAGGGTGTAGCATGGAGCTTCTTTACGACTTGATTGAGATGGTTGCCAAGAGCCTGGTGGTTTTTGTCATGCTCCTCTTGATGACCGCCTACAACACCCTTTTTGAGCGAAAAGTCTTGGGGCATATCCAGGTGCGATACGGTCCCAACCGCGTCGGTCCCTTCGGGCTTCTCCAGCCGATCGCAGATGGGATTAAGGCCTTTTTCAAAGAGGATCTGGTCCCAACCAGGGCCGACAGGGCCGTCTTCATGTTTGCCCCGGCAATATCGGTGATTTCGGTACTCTGCCTGGCAGCGGCTATCCCCTTCAGCAACGACCTTGACCTCTTGGGTCGAAAGATCAAGATGGTGGTGGCTGACATCGACATGGGACTCCTCTATCTCTTTGCCGTGAGCTCGATTGGAGAATTTGGGGTGGTTCTGGGAGGGTGGGCCTCTGGTAACAAATATGGTGCAACGGGGGCCTTGCGCGCTGCGGCGCAAATGATCAGTTATGAGGTCTTTATTGGAGTTGCCGCTATTGGGGTATTGATGATGGCCCAGACCCTCAATCTAAGGGAGATCGTCCTGGCCCAGGCAGGGGGATTCTGGCGTTGGTATGTCTTTGCCCAGCCCGTGGGTTTTCTCCTTTTCTTTGTCGGGGGCTTGGCCGAACTCTCGCGAGTGCCTTTTGACATGCCTGAGGCCGAATCCGAGCTGGCCTGTGGCTTTAACATTGAATTCAGCAGTATGAAGTTTGCCCTCTATTTTATCAGCGAGTACGCCCATATGATCCTTATGCCCGCTATTGCCGTCACCCTCTTCTGGGGCGGGTGGCATCCGATTCATCCGGCCCTGTCATTTATTCCAGGATGGGTCTGGTTTCTGGCCAAAGTCTCTGTTCTGGTCTTTGTTTGCATCTGGATCCGGGCCACCTATCCACGACTCCGGTACGACCAGATCATGAAGTTTGGATGGAAGTTCATGTTTCCTCTGGCTCTCATCAATACGTTGGTTACGGCGGTTGTCCTTCTCTTGAAGTAACGCTCACCAGACAGGTTTGATCGGGCGCTAAACAGAAAGGATAGACGATGATTGTTCCTCTTTTGAAAGGCCTGGCAGTGACGCTCAAATACTTCTTTTCGAGGCCCTTTGCCGTGCAGTATCCAGACGAGAAAATTGAAATGACCGATCGGTGGCGGGGGATTCACTATTTTGAAAGGAGAGAGGACGGGTCCACGAAATGCGTCGCCTGCGGCCTTTGCGAGGCGGTCTGCCCCGCCAATTGCATCTATGTGGAGGCAGAGGAATTCAAAAAGGAAACCCGGTTCCCCAGGGTTTATGAGATCGATGGGACGCGATGTATCTTTTGCGGTTTCTGCGAGGAGATCTGTCCGGTGAGCGCGATAAAGATGGGCAAGAACTACGAGTACGTGCAACACGAGCGCTCTGACTTTATTTTCGATACGACTTTTCTGGTGAGTCAAAAGAAACTGAACTCCTGATCTTGCAAATGAACGCAAGACCACGAATGTCAAATGACTAATGACCAATACTAGAGGTCCTCAATGTTTGCACAGAACATAAGCATCGTCTTTCAGTGGCTGGTTTTTCTCGGGACTGCTTTTGTTGCCATCCTCGCCTCGATTCTCATGATAACGCGGAAGAATCCGATCCACTCAGCCTTGCTCCTCATCCTTACCTTTCTGTGCACGGCGGTCCTGTTCTTCCTGCTCCAAAACCCCTTTATTGCTATTATTCAGGTTGCGATCTATGCGGGGGCGATCATGATGCTCATCGTTTTTGTGATCATGCTTTTGGAGCTTGAAGAAGAACTCCGCAGTCCCCTGAAGATCTCCTTTTCCAAGGGCGTCGGAGTCCTGAGCGTTCTCCTCATCATGTTGGGCCTCTTTTATGCGGTTTGGGGTGGGGCTAAGGGAGCCAGCGGCGGATATCCCCCTGAAATGGTGAGCGAGCTAGGATCGATACGGGTCGTAGGGAAGTTGCTCTTTACGGAGTACCTCCTCCCCTTTGAGGTCGTCTCGATTCTTTTGATGGCAGCCATTGTGGGGGCGATTGTACTGGTTAAACAGAGACCGCCTGAAAAGGAGTAATCGATGACCGTTCCCTCTATTCCTCCGGTTGCTTACCTCATCGTCGGAGCGATGCTTTTCGCCATTGGGGCTATTGGGGTTTTGACGAGAAGGAATGGAATCATTGTCTTCATGTCAATTGAACTGATGCTCAACTCAGTCAACGTGAGTATGGTTACCTTCTCCCATTTTCTCAATTCCATGGACGGTATCCTGTTTGTTTTTTTTGTCATGGCTGTGGCGGCAGCCGAAGCTGCTGTGGGCCTCGCCATCTTTGTGCAGCTCTATAGGACCCAAAAGACCATTCATATCGATGAGATTCGTCTGATGAAATGGTGAGGGGATCCTCTCCGTGAACCGGCCGGAAAAAGGCAACGGGAAGCGGCGTGTTTCTTTCCAAGGAGATCGCAATGCTTGAATCTGTCTGGTTGATTCCCCTTTTCCCTGCCATTGGGTTTCTGATCAATGGACTTTTTGGAAGGAGAATAGACAAAAAGGCGGTGGGCCCCATCGCCTGCGCAGCCATCGGCCTGTCCGCGGTCTTCTCGTCCCTCCTCTTCTTTGCCCTTCTGAAACAACCCGACCCTTTCTTTGAGATGGATATCTTTACCTGGGTTGTCTCAGGGCAGTTCAAGACAGCCATCGGTTATCAGGTGGACGCACTCTCCATTGTCATGGCCCTTGTTGTCTCATGGGTGAGTTTCTTCATTCATATCTACTCCATCGGGTACATGCATGACGATCCAGGCTATCCCCGTTATTTTGCCTATCTGAACCTTTTCGTTTTCATGATGCTTAATCTGATTCTGGCCAACAATTTTCTTCTCATGTTTGTCGGATGGGAAGGGGTCGGACTTTGCAGTTATCTGCTCATCGGATTTTGGTTTGAAAAGGATTCTGCCTCCAACGCCGGCAAGAAGGCCTTTATCGTGAACCGAGTCGGGGACTTCGGGTTTCTCCTGGGCGTCTTTCTGCTGGTGGTTCACTTCGGCACTTTGAATTTTGGACAGGTCTTTGCCAAAGCCCCGCAGGTTCTCACCACTTCAATGGCCACCACGATCGCCCTTCTCCTGTTTATCGGTGCCACGGGAAAGTCGGCGCAACTTCCCCTCTATGTGTGGTTGCCCGATGCCATGGAGGGCCCTACCCCAGTCAGTTCACTGATTCACGCCGCCACCATGGTAACGGCTGGGGTATACATGGTCGCCCGATTCCATGTGATCTTTGAGATGGCGCCCGTGGTCCTGGCCATTGTCGCCACGATAGGAGCCTTGACGGCCATCTACGCTGCCTCCATCGGTTTTGCCCAGAACGACATCAAGAGAGTCCTGGCCTATTCGACGATTAGCCAGCTGGGCTACATGTTTCTTGGGGTAGGCGTGGGTGCATACAGTGCAGGCATTTTCCACCTCATGACCCATGCCTTTTTCAAGGGTCTCCTCTTTCTCGGTGCCGGAAGCGTGATGCATGCCATGAGCGGCGAACTGGACATGAGGAAGATGGGAGGATTGAGAAAACGGATACCCGTGACCTTCTGGACGTTTCTGATTGCCACCCTGGCCATTGCGGGTTTTCCTCCCCTTTCCGGTTTCTTCAGCAAGGACGAGATTCTGTGGTCTGCCTTCAAACGGAGCCCCGTTCTCTGGGCGATTGGGTTCGTGGCGGCGGGGATGACTTCTTTTTACATGTTCCGGGCCGTTTTTATGACCTTTTTTCGGGAAAGCCGGGCCCCCGAGAGCGTGAAGAAGCACATCCATGAGTCTCCCAAGATCATGACCGTTCCTCTGGTGATTCTGGCGGGATTGTCGATTGTGGGAGGATGGATTGGAATCCCCCATGCGTTGAAAGGCGCCAACCGATTTCACCAGTTTCTCTCCACCGCCATCAAGGTCTCCCATGAAACGGGCGGACATGCGGCGGTTAAGGCGCACGTCATTCTGGCCTCGAACCAGCCGGCGGCCGAGATCGCACAACACGGGGCAGCGTCAGGCCACACGCCAGTGGACCCCATGGAGTATGTTCTCATGGCTGCCTCAGTGGGGATCGCCCTGGTTGGGCTTGCCATCGCCTTTGTCTTATACCTCGGAAAGCCCATTGTGGTGGAGAGGTTTGTTGGCAGATGGCCGAGACTCTACCGAGTTGTTTTCAACAAATACTATGTCGATGAAATCTACGCCTTCCTTTTTGTCGACTCATTGAAGGCCCTTGGGAGAGGCCTGTGGAAGGGTGTGGATGCCTTTATGATCGATGGAGCAGTCGACGGAGTCGCTTCCATCACCGCGATTCTGAGCAACCTCATGCGAAGGATCCAGAACGGGCTTGTTGACAGCTATGCGCTCTCTATGGTCCTAGGTGGCCTTGTGGTTGTGGGATACTATGTCATTCGGGCCGTATTTTTCTGAGCAGCAGTGATCAGCTGTCAGGGGTCGGGGATCAGGAGTCAACAGAATTAAGAGTAGACTGAACGCTGACCCCTGAAAACTGATTCTTGACGGCTGAACGAAGGAGTAATACCGATGGAAGGTTTTCCCATTCTGAGTCTCGTGACGTTTTTCCCTATCCTGGGTGCCATTATCCTCCTGTTTATCGATAAGGATAACTTTTCTGCCCTCCGCATGGTGGCTCTTGTCTTTTCCCTCATCGAATTTGTCCTCTCCCTTCCCCTGTTTTTTCTCTTTGACAACACAACCCATCAAATGCAATTCCAGGAGGCGGTTCCCTGGATCGAGGATTATGGGATCACCTACCATCTCGGCATCGATGGAATCAGTCTTTTACTGGTTCTGCTCACCACATTCCTGACCGTCCTCTGCGTGTTAAGCGCTTTCAGCGCGATCCAGACCCGGGTCAAAGAGTTCATGATTTCCTTCCTCTTCCTCGAAACGGGCATGGTGGGGGCGCTGGTGGCCCTCGATCTGGTCCTGTTTTACATTTTCTGGGAAGTCATGCTCGTTCCGATGTATCTCCTGATTGGGGTCTGGGGAGACCCAAAGAGGCGGGTGTACGCCGCGATCAAGTTCTTTCTTTACACCATGGTGGGAAGCGTTCTGATGCTTGTGGCGATCCTCGTCATGTATTTCGTTCATGGAAAGACAACGGGGAACTATACCTTTGATCTGCTGGAACTCTACAAGTTTGGTTTTCCAGTAGGACTGCAGTATTGGCTCTTCGGCGCCTTTGCCCTGGCCTTTGCAATCAAGGTTCCCATGTTTCCCTTCCATACATGGCTGCCTGATGCTCATACAGAGGCCCCAACAGCGGGAAGTGTGATCCTGGCCGGGGTTCTCCTGAAGATGGGGACCTATGGTTTCATCCGGTTTGCCATCCCCCTGTTCCCCAGCGCAGCCATGGGGTTTCTGCCCCTTATCTGTGTCCTCGCCCTAATCGGGATCATTTACGGTGCGTTGGTCTCCATGATGCAGGACGATTTGAAACGGTTGGTGGCCTTCTCGAGTGTGAGCCACCTGGGCTATGTGATGCTGGGCATGTTCGCCCTAAACATGCAGG
>CAYGBW010000029.1:0-12233 GCA_964348185.1 uncultured Thermodesulfobacteriota bacterium
ACATTGAAATTCGATCGTCATCCCTATCCTCTTCCCCTCATCCAGAGAAAACGATTTAATGGGTTTCCCACCGGCCCACTGCCTAATTTTTAACACGTTTTAGCTGATTATGGTAGCAAGGGAGATCGAATTGAGATACCGCCCCGAGGGGGTAGTTCTTCTTATAGGAGTTCCTTTTGGCCTTGACAGATCAGAAAGACTTGTTCTAGGTTAGTAAGATAAACCCCAACACATTCCTGTTAGGTTTTTTTCTGGAATGGGTTACTTACTACGTTTTCAGAGAGTTTGTTCCCGAAGGCTGAATTGCTGTATTTGACTGCAGAGACCGGAGAAAGAACATTTTTCCGTTTGTCGGGAGATACCGAAAAACAAAAAGGCTCTCAGCCTCTTCGAGGCAATCTATTCCCGGAGGCCTGAGCTTTTTTTGACCAATCGTTGTCTCTCGATTGGCCAAAAGCAGAAAATCTCTCCATTCTTCCCGTCTCTGCGGCGAGTCATCTTTTTGTATGTCAAAGTACCCTGTGAATCATTACAGCAAGGTAGTTTCTCGCATGCGGAACGCCGAAGCGCAGGGCACCGCGCTGTCAGACCATTGCCATCTTAAACTCAAGTGATTATCCGGAACTCCTCTGAAATTGATAGAAGTTGGGGGTTGTCCTCATCCCAGGGGGCTCGTCATAAACCGATAGAATAGGATAAGGAGGAAAATCATGGGAAAAAAGCTCGTGGCAATTCCGATGTGCTTGGCTTTGGTGGGTTTTCTGTTTTTGTTTAGTGCTCCGGTTCAGGCAAAACCCAAAATCGCCATATTTTCCGGGCACACAGCGACAATTCAGAACAGTACGCCTCTGGTGACGAGCAACAAGGCGCGGGAGAAGTATGGACTGTCCTTACTGACCAATCCGGATAAGAGCCCGGTCCGGTTCGACCACTTGACTCCCCAGCGATTGGCGGCCCCGGTGGAGGTGTTGATCGAGCAATTCAGTGCCCATCCCCTGGAGAAAGACGTTGCTGAGTTGTACGGCCCTCCTGACGGTTACGTCGACAAAAATGGAGTGTTTCACGAACAACGCCAGAGTCCCGATGACAAGCCCGTCTATAAGGCCATCCTGCGCCCGGAAGACGGCGTCTATCTGCTTCCCTATATGGCTCTTCAGGCCGATGGAAAACCCTGGGACGGCAACGGTGCCTTTCCCTTCGCCCCGCCAGAGAAGAGCAGGCAGACCTTCTATCCAGACGCTTCCCGGATCTTCGAAGAGATCGATCGCGGCATTCATGGTCGGAGTGAGAATGGGGTTGGAAACGCCTTGGCGGAAAGGGCGAGCTACGATTTCTATCGGGTCGTTGCCTCTGGAGGCTATCGGAAGGGTCTTCCTGAGGCGGAGAGAACCGATGTGGGGACCGGTGACATCCTCCCGGAAGTGCAAGGGGTGGACTTCGTCCCCTATGGTCCCCCGGGTCATGGGAAGTACCCGATCAGAGATCATCTGGCTAAATCGGTGAACATCCTGAACAGTGTCCTAAAGGACGGAGACTATGTCGGCGGCATCTGGCTGGAGGGCAGCCCGAATATTGAAGAGGATCTGTACTGGCTGAACCTGCTGGTTGACACCACGGTCCCCATCGTCGGAAACGCGGCCCAACGGGTACATGGAAAACTGTCTTCGGACGGCGCCGCCAATATCGTGGATTCGGTGAAGTACATCCTGTCAAAGGTCTGGGCCGACGAGGAAGGCCGGGATGATCTGGGAGCGGTTAGCGTTCAAGATCAACAGATCTTTGCCGCCCGTCAGTTTCAGAAATCCGATGCCCGGCCTGGCGGTTACAGCCCCACCGGCGAGCATGGCGGAATACTTGGGACGATGGGAATGGAAGATTACAGCGTCCCGACCATCTGGTTCAAGCCCACCACCCGGTCTACCTGGAAATCGGCGGTCAATCTGACCCAGCTTCCAGCGAGTGTCAAGGGCATCCGCAAAATCGATGGAAGATTGACCCGAGTCGATGTGGCGGTCAAGGACCCTCATGGACTCCTCAGAGCGGAAGCCATACCCAAGGTGACGACCGTTAAGCTCAGTGTCACAATCCAGGACACTGTCGATGATAGTCCCGAGGGAGAGGTCGAGATCTTTGCCAGAATCGAGAAAAATCTGGAAGACTTTCCTCTGGCTGGATTTGTCGCAGAAGGCCTCGCACCCTATGGTTATGTCAGCAATTCCATGCAGAAAGCCCTCGACTTCGCCACCTTGAACGGCATGCCAGTCGTGCGTGTCGGTCGAGGTAATGCCGGAGGCATAGTCCCGGCCCTTCCCTTCGACCTGACGATCGAGGGCAGCAACCTGACCGCGACCAAAGCCCAGATCTTGCTGACGGCGGCTCTGATGAAGTTCGGAAGCCTTCCCCCAGCGGCCGATCCTCGAAAACCGACTCCCGATGAAATAGAAGCCATTCGAGCCAAGGTAAGGCAATACCAGGAGGTGTTCGATACCCACTAGAGCCGAACTGGGAGTATTCATTGGCACAGATGTCACGGATTACGGGGATGTTCTCTGCCGGGAAAATCAAGGCATCTTG
The DNA here is from genome assembly GCA_964348185.1 of uncultured Thermodesulfobacteriota bacterium. Taxonomy (GTDB): domain Bacteria; phylum Desulfobacterota; class BSN033; order WVXP01; family WVXP01; genus CAYGBW01. The sequence continues at coordinate 2,575 of CAYGBW010000029.1, forward strand.
ATTTTCCTGGCCCTCCACCCCACGCCTGAAGCGTGGGGAAGGAATACCGATGGCAAAGGATTTCTGCGCTCCTTAAGGGAGGATGGGCATGTCGATCCGGCGGGGAAAAGGGTCGTCGTCTTGGGAGCGGGTGCGGCCTCGCGGGCAATAACATTTGAAGGGAGTATTTCGTAGAGGTCTATCTATGAGGAAACAACGGCTGCCATTGAAGCCACAGTCGTGTTATACTGGCCCGTCCGGTCAGCCGCGGAAAATCCATTCGAATTCTTCTATTATCCTGAGTCTTTCCGGTGTTACTCCTTGGGTATGTATTTCTGTACCATACCAATGCCGCCCCACGTCCAGGTAATCGCACCGGTAGCGGTCGTCGTCGGCGACAGAGTTAGCCAGTTGCCGTTAACGCTTCCGGCAATATTCTGGATTTGAACACGGACTTCGCCGTCAGCCTGGATGTTCATGTCTTGAATATAACGGTTGGTAGCGATCCCAACACCCAATGTGTTGTCTATTGCCGCTATACTGCCACAGGCTGGCGGCCACGCGTTCTCGTCCTGGCGGTAATCACCAACGGCCGATGCTACGGTGCTCACGGCTCTGACACCTTCTGCCATCTTTGCCTTGATGGTCTGGGATCCGTATATTGGCACAGCAATGGCCGCCAGGATCCCGATGATACCCACAACGATCAACAACTCAATAAGGGTGAACCCTCTTCTGTTTCTCATTGTTCTCAACATCATGAACCTCTCTTAATAGGATTCGGTCTCTTCAATTGCATGTTTGACACCCTTTAAGCCGTGTTGGAAGTGACCTCCCTTCCTACCGGATTCTTTTCCTTACCATCGAGGCTGAGTTGAGCACGATCCATGCCAAGGAGTCGGCTCTATCCATCCCTTCGGATATCCCCGATAAGGCTTTGAATTCATTAAAAAACTAAAATATCACTGAAACATCAAAGCCCCTGTTTTTCTCTCTCCATCGTACGAAGAAAGGCATCTTGTCAAAAAAGGACAATTTTTGTCGGTACCATCAGGAAATCGTTGATAGGTATCACAAAAGGGTAGGGGTCTTGAGAGCGATTTTTGTCAACGGAGACGTGGCTGGAACTGCTGAGTCGCGAGCAATTTAACCTCAACGCGATCAAAACCGGGTCCGCCCCCTGAGTTGCGGGTCCAACAGATCTCTAAGCCCATCTCCCAGGAACATGTAGCCAGCCACAGTGATGGCAATCGCCAGGCCGGGGAAAGTGGGGATCCACCAGTAGGTGGCGATGAAATTTCGGCCTTGAGAGATCATCAGCCCCCATTCAGGCATGGGCGGCCTCGCTCCCAACTGCACGAAGCTGAGGGCCGAGGTGCTCAGGATGGCTGCTCCGGCATCTGTGGCGAACTGGACCACCAATGGTGCGAGGCAATTGGGAAGCACATGGCGTAACATGACCCGCCAGTCGCTCGCCCCGATGCTGCGTGCTGCGTCAACGAATAGCATGTTTTTGACGGAAAGCACCTGGCCCCTCAGAAGGCGAGCATACCGGGGCCACCAGGCGATCCCCGTGGCCAGGACAGCATTCTCGATGCTCGCCCCCAGAGCGGCAACGATGGCCATGGCCAAGAGAAAGGAGGGGAAAGCCAGGAAGATATCAGCGGCTCGCATGAGAACCTCGTCGACGAGTCCGCCCCGGTAGCCGGCGATGATGCCCAGCAGAACACCTATCGTTCCGGCGATCAGCAGAACTTCGCCCGCCACCTGAAAGGAGATACGGGTGCCCATCACCACCCGGCTGAATACGTCACGACCGAGTTCGTCTGTACCGAAAAGATGCGCTGTGGACGGAACCATGAATTTCTGGGATACGTCGATGGCGAGGTGGTCGTAAGGGCTGATCTGGGGCGCAAATAGAGCGACCACCGTCACGGCAACCAACAGAGTGATGCCGATCATGGCCCCAACATTTCGGCTCCCCCGGGTGAAAAAGGATGGGGCCCTTCGAACCTCGCCGAAGATGGCCTCTGCTTGCGCGTTGACGGGCTTCAGACTCGCCTCTTCCATGATCTTATAATCCCCCCAACTGCCTACCTGCCCTCAGTAGGTTATCCGTGGATCGACAATCACATAGACAATATCCACACACAGGTTGATGATGACGTAAATGAAGGAGGTAAACAGGGTGATGCCCTGAACGACCGGAAAGTCCAGGTTGATAATGGCACGAACCATGTAGGATCCGATTCCCGGCCAGGAGAATATGACCTCAACGAGAAAGACCCACGCAATGAGATAGCCGAATTGTAGCCCCATGACGGTGATGACAGGAATGAGGGCGTTCTTCATGGCATGCCCGATCAGGACCCGTATGGAGGACAGCCCTCTGGCCAGGGCGGCCCTGATATAGTCTTGATGCATGACCTCGAGCAGACTCGAGCGAGTCATACGGGTGATGATAGCGATGTTCGCCAAAGCCAGGGTGAACCCCGGCAGGATCAAGTGCTTCACCGTATCGAAGAACACAGCCCAATTGCCGGTCAAAAGACGGTCGATCAGATAGAGTTTGGTCAGATCCGGAGGTGTCTCGAATTGCCACCCAAGACGCCCCCCGTCGGGGAACCATCCCAGTATCTTGTAAAACACCAGCTGCATCAGCAAGGCCAGCCAGAAGACCGGCATGGCCACCCCCCCGACGGCAAACACTCTGACCAGTGCATCGGCGAGACTCCCCGCGCGGGTGGCAGTGATGATCCCGAGGAGTATTCCCACGATCGTACAGAGGACAAGACTGAAAAGAGCCAACTCGAGACTGGCAGGAAGGAAGGTGAGGATGTCCTGGAGTACCGGCCGACGGTTCAGGGTTGAGTAACCGAAATCCCCCTTGAGCACAATGTTGCCGATGTACCGAAGGTACTGGATATGGAGGGGCTTGTCGAGTCCAAACTCCTCTCGGATTCGCTCGATAACCTCAGGACTCCCCTCCATCCCTGCTGCAGCGGCTGCCGGGTCGATGGGAACCACACGAGATATGGTAAAGGTAACCAGCGACATACCCCACAGTACAAAAACAAGGGTGATCATTCTGCGAAGGAGATACTTTCCCATCCCCTCTAACCTCTGCCGTCAGTGCGCCAATGGGTCTCTAGACCCATGAGGAGACATCGCCCTCTCAGCCTTTGGCTCCTTTTGATAAACGACACGATGTTGGCCGTGGCGAGGCCCTGTGCCCGGCCGCCTACCTGACATGGGCCGGTCATAGCCCCGAGTTCAGAGGTGGGCAGAGAGCCCGTCCGTAGACGGGCTCTCCCCATCCCTGCTTCTCAGCCTATTCCGAAACCCACATCAAGTACCAGTTGGGGGACATGTTGATCACAAAGGGGTAGAAATCATAGCCATGGAGCGTGTCCCGTCGGGTCACAAACCATCTCTCCTCAGCGGTATAGAGGGCGGTGCAGTCTTCCCAAATCAGCTCCTGAACCTCATTGTACATCTTGCGTCTCTCTTGACGATCGATCGTGATGGCTCCGCGATCGATCAACTCGTCCACCCTGCGATTCGTGTACTTCTCGAAGTTCAGCGGACCATCGGATCGGTAGTTACGACGCAGATTGTCCTCCGGGTCGTCATAGGCGTTCGTGAATGTCCAGGCATAGAAGGCCGGGCCGATCTCCGGTTTCTTCAGAATCGAGACATAGGCACCCGCGTCGGGGATATCCATGATCTCCGACTCGATGCCCAGTTCCTTCAGGTTGGCCTGGAGGATCTGGGCCTCTCGGGGTTGGAACCATCCGTAGGAAGAAAGAATATACATGGTCACCGAGAAACCACCTTCAGGATAGCCAGCCTCTGCCAGAAGCTTCTTTGCCTGGGCAAAGTCCTGCTTGATTTCTGGCTGAGGCGAAAAAGCCCATACCGCTGAGGGCAGGGGGCTCAACGCCTTGCCTGCTCGACCGTTCCATACGCCTTGAATAAAGGCATCGTAGTCAAAGGCATGGGCCATGGCCTTGCGCACTCTGACATCCTTGAAAGGCCCCTCTTGACGCATGAACAGGTGGATCAGGCGTGGCACCCGGTGTTCTTCGACCACCACGCCGGGGACCTTGGCCACGTCGTCCAGGTCGTCAAGCTCGATCTTTTCGGCCAGGTGGATGTCTCCTTTCTCCAGGAGGAGCTTCTGGGTGGCAACTTCGGGAACGTATCGGAGGATGATACGCTCGGCATGGTTGCCTTCCCACCCCCCCCAGTAATCGGGGTTCTGCTTGAAGCTGACATATTGGCCCTTGACCCACTTATCGAGCAGGTAGGGCCCTGTACCCACGGGGTTCTCGTTACACCAGGCCTGGCCCCAGTCCCCATTCTTTTCGTGCGCCTTGGCCGCGGTGGGGCTGATCATATACTTCTTGACCAGCGTTTCGACGAATGGGGCGAAGGGGTTCCTCAGAGTGATGCGTAGGGTCGAGTCTCCCACGGCCTCGATGCCACCTTCTGCTGGCCAGGCGTTCGACGGGATCCGAGCGGCCGGGACTTTGCCCAGGGCGAATAGACGCTCAAAGTTCCACTTTGCCGCCTGGGCATTCCACGGCGTACCATCATGAAATCTGATGCCAGACCTTAGACGGAAAGTCCAGATCCGCGCGTCTGGAGAACCCTCCCAGGATTCAGCGAGGATTCCGACGATCTTTACTGACTTGTCTGGCATAACCGTGTACTCCATCAGCGGCTCCAGGACAGCACGCTGGGGTTTCTCGTCGTAGTCGTAGTCGAATTGGTGCGGATCGAAGCCCCGGGTCTCGGTCTTTACCGCCCAGACCAACGGACGTTTGGAGACCTTGGCCGTGGCCCAATCCGCGCCACCCGGAAATTGAATCAAGAACAACCCAAAGACCAAAACCAGGATCACAATCGTGCGCTTAGACATTTTTTCCCTCCTTTCGATTTGAAAAGCCAAAAGAAATCGTGCCGTCTCCCCCTGTCAGGGACAATCGGGTATGAGACGGCCTTCAGACTATCTTGCCCAGTGATCACCCCCTTTCTCCTTGGAATCATCAGAACGCTTCCACAAGGTCCACGAACGACGTCTCAATGATCGAGGTAGTCGAAGCAGGCGACCATGTGATTGCCTTCAACGGTTCCTAGAGCCGGGATATTTGTCTCGCATCCTTTTTTTGCAGCCGGGCATCTCTCGCAGAAGTAACATCCTGTCCTTTCTTTATCCGGAGAAGGCACATCCCCCTTCAAAAGCATCCGCTTTCTCTTTCTTTCAATCTCGGGTTCAGGCATGGGAATCGCTGAGAGTAAAGCTTTTGTATAGGGGTGGAAAGGGTTTTTGCACAACTCATTGGAATCGGCAATCTCGACGATAATTCCCAAGTACATCACCGCGATTCTCGAACTGACAGACTTAACTACCGCAAGGTCATGGGAAATAAGCAGATAGGTCAGACCCAAATCCTCCTGAAGGTCCATCAATAGGTTCAGGATCTGGGATTGGATGGAAACATCCAGAGCGCTGACCGGCTCGTCGGCAAGAACCAGCTTCGGGTTCAGTGCCAAAGCTCTGGCAATTCCGACCCTCTGTCTCTGCCCCCCAGAAAACTCATGGGGATACCTGTCCATGAAATGTTTGGAAAGGCCAACCCTTTCCATCAAATCCTCGACCCTTTTTCTCATCTCCCTTCTCGACATGCTCAGGAGACCCCGCTTTACATATATTTCCATCGGCTCTGCAATGATATCTCCCACCTTCATTCTTGGATTCAAAGACGCATAGGGATCTTGAAAGATCATCTGTAGATCCATTCGGGTTTTCAAGAGTTCCTCTTTCGGGATTTTGCAGAGATCCTTTCCTTCGAGTAGAATTTCGCCAGACGTCGGCCTATCCAATTGGGCGAGGGCTCTGGCAGTCGTCGATTTTCCGCATCCCGACTCCCCCACCAGTCCCAATGTCTCCCCTTCCCAAATCGTAAAACTGAGGCCATCGACAGCCCGGATCACGCCGATTCTTTTCTTGAACAACAGGCCTTTCTCGATTGGGAAATGGACCCTGAGGTCTCGTACATCGCACAGTATCCCATTGGTTGACACTTAGTTCCCCTCCAGGTAAAGCCAGCAACTCACCCTGTGGTTATCTCCAAGATCTGTCTCACCCGGATATTGTTCTCGGCAAACACCCAGCGCTTTTTCACATCTGGGGAAGAAGGGGCAACACTCCGGCATGCCGATCAGATTGGGCGGCGATCCCTGAATCGAGTGAAACCTTCTCAGGTCGGAAACATCGAGCCGGGGCACGGACCTTATCAGTCCGATCGTATAGGGATGCCGCGGATCCTTAAAAAGATCCGTAACCTGCGCCTTTTCCACGATTCGGCCTGCGTACATGACACAGACATTATCACACATATTGGCCACGACGCCTAGATCATGAGTGATCATAATGACGGAAGTGTTCAGCTTCAGGCTCAGGTCTTTGATGATTTCCAGAATCTGCGCCTGAATCGTCACATCCAGAGCCGAGGTGGGTTCGTCCGCGATCAGTATTTCAGGGTTGCAGCTCAGGGCCATTGCGATCATGACTCTCTGTCGCATCCCCCCTGAGAGCTGGTGTGAATAGGAATCGATTCTCTTTTCAGGACTGGGAATTCCCACCATCTTGAGCATTCCGAGGGCTTTTTCCCTCGCATCGTTCTTGTCCAGGCCCTGGTGAAGCCGAATCGTTTCGATCATTTGATATGAGATGCGCAGTAAAGGGTTCAATGAGGTCATGGGATCTTGAAAGATCATGGAGATCTTATGACCCCTTAACCGACGCATCTCTCTCTCAGATTTGGAGAGGATATCCTCTCCGTCAAATAAGACCTCCCCAGCCATGATCTTCCCGGGCGGAGAGGGGACGAGTTTCATTATCGATAGATTGGAAACCGATTTTCCAGATCCAGACTCACCCACGAGGCCCAGAGTTTCTCCGCGATGCAATTCGAATGAAACGCCATCGACCGCTTTGACGATCCCGCCATAGGTATGGAAATAGGTTTTCAGGTTATTCACCTGCAATACGATGCGTTCTTTTATCTGTTGAGATCTCATGGCTTTTGGCCGGCTTCCCTGACGGGGTCTGCCCAGGACTCATCCAGGTATGGGAGGTGTTGGCCCGTCCGGGCAGGCCACCAGATCGCTCGGTGGGGAGAGCTGCCCCATTCGTCCCAATGGGGGCTATCCTCCTCTCCTTTGGCGGACCTGAACCCGTATTGATTCTCTCAAACTGGCCGCCTGCTCCATGCCCCACCTGCTGGAGTCCCCTGGGAGGGGTTCCAACAGGCGGGCTTCGGTCAATTGGGGAGCAGGACGGTACCCAATCTACTCAACGTAGATCGAATGAACGTCGTCGTATCCCTCATAGGAGGCGATGTACCGGCAGTTCTGTACGTGCTCCCGCATGGGAAGCATCAGTGTCTGGGTCCACAAGAAGAGGCAGGGCACATCGGCGAAGATCTGCTCCTGGATCTTGGCGCAGATCTCAGCGCGTTTCTCCTTGTCTGTCAGGGATCGGATTTCCTCAGACCACTTTTCTACGTCTGGGTTGGAGTAGCTGCTCACATTGCCGATGCCGGCAGCCAGAAACTGTTTGTCCAATAAGTCGAGGGGGTCGGGAATTTCCGGCCATGTCTGGAAGTAGACAAGCTCGGGCCGTGTCTTCGGGTTCATCGCCTCAGCCACCAACGTTACCCATTCCCTTGGCTGGATGTCCAACTCGATCCCAATTTCCGCCAGGTTGCTTTTGAGTCGCTCGGCCACTCTTCGGCGGTCGTCGGAGCCCGACCAATAGATGTATTTCATCCTGACATGGGATGGGAAGCCGGCCTCGCCGAGGAGCGCCTTGGCTTTCTCGTAATCCTGGCCATAGGGTTGGAGCTCCTTGAACCCGAAAAACTGAGAGGAGAAGACGCCATGTAGGGGATTGACGAGATTGCCCATCAAAAGGCTGACGCCTCTGCCCTTCATCTTGACCCCCTGAGACACCTTCCAGAAAGGACCCAAGCGCCTTTTGGAACTCTACTCGATTCGGGTGACTTTGAAGACCACCGGATTCTTGGAGTCTGAGCAAGAGATCCTCGCCACGCCAGGCTCAGATTCCCATGGGAAACCTCCACCATACTTCAGCACAAACAGAGCAGGAACCATCTCGTGAAAAGCCCAGGCACAGAAGTTGGGAAAGGTCTCTGGCACCCCATGGTCCTCGTACTCGAACACTTCGCCGACCTTGAATCCGAAGGGGCACATGCCGGCCTCAAGGATTTTCTCGATCTCCACCCTGAACTTTGACATGATAGTCTCCTACCCGATCTACTCCCCTGGTGCCATGATCTCTTCGATCGGGCGGTAGGGAATGTCGAATCCAAAAAACCTCGGCCCCAGCACCTTGAGACCCTCTGGTTCGCGGTAGCCTTCCACCGCTTTCAGTCCAATAATGGCAAGGTGATCTCCAGGCTTTATTCCATCGTTGGTCGGCGGCATCCCCGTATCGAGGTCAATGGCCGACAGGATGTCCGGACAGGTGACATAGGGCTTGCCGTCCAGCCAGGAGATCATATTCTCGTTCTGAAACCAGACCTTGAATCGATGGCCCGAGTACTCCCCCTGCCCCGACATCTCGAAATGCCCGAACATGTACCCCAGCTTGCTCTCCCACGGTTTCTCCTCCACCACCCCTTTGAAAAGGACCCAGCCGCCAATCTCCCGGGCTACGTGAAAGGGCATTTCACTCCCCTTTCCCCGACTTTCCCGCAGAAGCCGCCCGATCTTCAGACATCTGGAGATACTGCCGGGATTGATGAGGCGCTTCATCTGCTGGCCGTCCAATACGTGGCCCGCGCCACCGAACAGGCCAATGGTCGTCATGCTGAGGTGTTTCTGTATGCGCTCCATCATAGCGTGGCTGGAAGCCTCCTTGATGATGGTGATGTTGCCAGCAAAATCGCAAAAGACCCTCGGCCAGATGGGTTTTCCATCAATGGAAATCCTCAGGTGGACCGAAGCGGGAATGGCCCTGCCTGCGTAGTCTCCGTCCACGGCCGGGATGCCCAAAGCCGCAGCGGCGCTTATTGGCGCCGGTGTGTTGAGTCCCCCCAGTTCGCAGGCTGCAATCGCCCCGACCCTGATGCCAAGGAACGATTCCAACTCCTTCACGGCCTCGACAATCTCATGTTCCACCCGTCTTTCCAGGCCTAAGGACTCCCTCATGTCCAACAACTCCTGTGAAGGAGGAGCGATGGAACCGACAAAGGCCCCGGTGCAGATCCACGCATTGTCCGGCAGATCTGAGGGGTCCGCGAGTCGCATGGTCTGGCCTTTGTCCAGGGCTCTTCTTAACAAATCGATCCCCATATCCGGACGTCCCCCCCCACCCGTACCCATAAAGCAGCAACCCTGAACAAGATCCTCCGCCTCTTCCATTGTGCTAATCGTCCAGTCGCCCATCTTATCCCTCCCCATTATGAACCGAAAGATCAACCACGAAGCTCCCCTTCTCCCTTCCTTGGCTGCTCAGAGTGATCCTTTTGACATGACCGGAAAAACCGCGAATTCGTCTCCCTCCTCCAGAGGGGTATCAAGCCCCTGGAGGGCGTTGATAAACTGGCCGTTCAGAATCAGAAGCAGATCCTCCCGAGCCATCCCTT
>CAYGBW010000030.1:0-28171 GCA_964348185.1 uncultured Thermodesulfobacteriota bacterium
AGTGATAAAGGAGATCCAGCCTCCCCCTTTTGATTATGTAGGGGCCCGAGAATTTCATCACCTCACGGATTCTTTCTTTATATCTGCGACTGTAGCATTGGGTTTCGCACTTCTTGCACATGGGTTTCGGGTCATGGGGGCACCGGAAACGTTTCTTCATCCCGTAGGTGAGAAGATCGGAACACGCTTCACACAGCTCCGCTGCCTTGTCAGCAAAAAAGGCTCCCTCCCCGAGGGATAGAGAGAAAGGCTTTTTGTCCTCTTTCCCGTGTCTCTCCCGGCAGAAAATATGGAGGAACCGGATGAGTATCTCGATGTCCTTTTTCTCTTTCTTGGACAGATTCAAAGGCCGACCCTCCCCGGAGAATTCCGAAATCTCTGAATACTCCATTCCCTTCATTCGCTCGCCGAAGCAACCCTTTAACAGCTAGATTATAATTCGTTCACTTCAGCCATTCATTGACTTGAGTCAAGACCATGCGAGGGGGGTTGACTGTTTACGGGCTGTTGCTCAAATCCCTTTTCGCTTTTCTCGAAAGTTTTTGATAAATCTAAGGCTCGTTCCAGGCGCTCTCAAAACTCGCCCTTCGGGCTCAAGTGCCGCAGCAGACGGGACTAATCTGACCCTTCGCCTAAGATTTATGAGCAAACGGCGTTCTAACGAACGCTCAAAAACTCCCTGAGTAGTTCCACTGCCTTATGCGCAGCAATTCCGCCCCTTACCCCCAGAATAACCTTCTTGCCCTTCAACATAGCCTATTCCATCCTGTTCTCTATTCTGCTGCCCAAGATCCCGGGTATTTCCTCTCCAGGCCTCCGCTTGAGCAGTTTCTCCACGGTGTCCTGGATTCTTTCACCCTCATAGAGGATGGAGTAAACCGCTTCCGTGATGGGCATCTCCACCCCGACTTTTCTGGCAAGGTGATAGGCTGATCGGGCGGTGGGAATGCCCTCCGCGACTGCTTTCATGCTGGCGAGAATCTCTTGAAGGGGCTTTCCCTCGCCGAGCATGCGGCCCACGGTCCGGTTCCGACTGAGATCACTCGTACAGGTCAGAACCAGATCTCCCATCCCGGCCAGTCCCTGAAAGGTCAGGGCATTCGCCCCTAAGGCGATGCCGAGCCGGGTGATTTCTGCGAGTCCCCGCGTAATAAGGGCAGCCCTCGTATTATGACCGAAGCCGATCCCATCAGATGCCCCAACGGCGATAGCGATCACATTCTTCAAGGCCCCACCCAATTGGACCCCAATGACATCGCGGCTTGTATAGATACGAAAGAAAGAGGCGCCCAAAAGCTGTTGAAGGGTTGAAGCCGTCGTCTGGTCTTCGGACGCGATGGTCACAGCGGTGGGAAGCTTTTGAGCCACTTCACGGGCAAAGCTAGGGCCCGAGAGGAAGGACACTCTGCGATGAAAGGGGGAGGGGAGGACCTCTTGCAGAACCTGAGACATAAGCATGAGGGTTTCCGTCTCTATCCCCTTTGAAGCGCTCAGAACCGTGGCTGTCTCTTTCAGATAGGGGCCAGCCTCCTTGATCCGACCCCGCGCAAACTGACAGGGGACGACGGCAACGACGAGATCCTTGCCCTTACACGCCTCCTCTATTGAGGGGGTGGGGATTATGCCTGGGTGGAGTTTCACTCCGGGGAGATAAACCGTATTCTCCCGCTCTCTGGCCATGATCTCGCAGAGATCCTCTTCGTAGACCCAGAGGTGGACTTTTCCCACCTTCTCAGCGAGGAGATTGGCCAGGGTGGTTCCCCAGCTTCCAGCGCCAATGACTCCGATTTTCTTGATCACGAAAAAGCTCTCTTTCCGACCCAATGAGGCCTCAGGTTCCTCCCCCATCGATACGCCTCCTTCTCCCTCTCGAGGATTTGTGGTGCCCTGTTGAGGGTTCTTCCTACTACCCCCAGTTTCTCAGATTAGGCGGTGAAAAAACAAGCCATCACAACATTCTTTTTCATGGGGATTCTTCCGAGGATCTCAATAGCCTGATCCGAGATGAACACCCTTTCTTTCCCTTGAGGAGCAGCTGCGATCCATTTTGGGAGAAACGCTGGGTTCTAATCATCGGGTCAAAGGCCAAAGAGGATTGGATCAAGTAGTCAGGGGTGGACGATTTCGAACTGGACAGGACACAGGAGATGCCCCTTCTCTGTGGAACGACTCACAGAGGGTGATTGACGTCAAGAGGCGTTTGGTATATCTGATTATACAGCAATGGATCTGGGAGTAGGGAGCGAGCTTTTGCAGTACTGTCTTTGATGTCTTCAGAAATGGTCAAATCCCTCTGGGCAGAACCGGGAAAGATGGGGTATGGTTCCGCCCTGATATACAGTGCGGCTCATTCATCGTATCGCCTAGAGTATAGGCCAATTAAAGGGGAAGGTAAACCATGGAAGAATTCAGGCCTTGTACGGGTGAAAGGAGATTACGCTGGTTTGTGACGGTTGCAATGTTTTTCTATTCCGTGGTATTCGCAGAGCTCTGCTCAAGCAAAGCGTCTTCTATTGAAGGGGAAAAAAACAAATTGGTCATCTGTATTTCTTCTCCGATCATATCGTACGATCCGACAGACTATCGGGACCGGAACACGCAAACGGTCCTCAAGAATATGTTTGACAGTCTTACAACCCGGAACCACAAGATGCGTGTCGTTCCCCAGCTGGCTGAGTCATGGAAGGCATTGGACGACACGACCTGGGAGTTCAAGCTCAAGCGAGGGGTGAAATTTCACAACGGGGACGATTTCACGGCGGAAGATGTGAGTTTCACCCTGAAACGGGTTGTTAGGGAAGGGGCTCTCGATGGGAGAACCTCCCCTCGAAAGACCCTGTTAGGTCCAGTGGCAGGGGTCAGAATAGTCGACGATTACACCGTTCAAATCCAGACAGAAACACCCTGGGCTATCCTGCCCCTGATGCTCACATTACAGGAAATCGTGCCCGAGAAATATATGAGAGCCGTGGGCTCCAAGGGTTTTCAGAAGAATCCCATTGGCACGGGTCCTTTTCGATTTGTTCGAGGGGAAGGGGAAGAACTCCTGATCCTCGAACGCTTTGAAGGGTATTATGGTGGATCTGCTGAAAACCCACCGGTGCAAGTGGCCCCGTTGAAGTCTCTTATGTTCAAGACCATTCCGGAGAGAATAGAGCGGATAGCCATGTTGAAAAAGGGAGAATGCGATATCATTACCCAACTTCCGTCTGAGGCGGTCGGGATATTGAAAATGACGCCGGGCATCAAGGTCCTAAGCCACCCCGCTACGCGAAGCTATTTTGCTGAAATGAACTGTGCCAAACCGCGGTTCAAGGATCGACAGATTCGGCTCGCCATGAACTATGCCGTTGACATGGATGCAGTGGTCGATCATATTCTGCAAGGACATGGGAAGGTTCTGCCAACTGTTCTATTGCCAAACGCCTTTGCCTATAATGATTCTCTGAAGCCGTACCCATACAACCCCGAATTGGCCAGAGAACTACTGAGCAATGCGGGCTTTTCTCAAGGTATTCCCATTACAATCTATTGCATCGAAGACAACAGACAGTTTGCGAACATCATAGCGGTTTTTTTGACAAAGGTCGGCGTGAGATCCATGATCCATGTCATTGACAGGGCCACACCAGGGACTCTTGGCAGAGACGCTGAGTGGGATATTTTCGTAACGTCATGGGGGAACTCCACACTGGACCCGATGGGTATCCTCGTCCCAAAGTTCAGCAGTGGGGGGCCGGGGAACTACTCGAATTACAGCAATGCGGAGGTTGATCAATTGCTTTCTCAGGCAGAGGGCACACTAGATCTCCGCATGCGTGAGAATTACTACAAGAAGGTTCAGGAAATCATCTACAACGATGTACCTATGATTTTTGGCTATGCTGCTGAGGAGTACTATGGTATAAGAGAAGAAGTAGAAAACTTCATACCTTCTCCGAGCGGTATGATGAACATGCACGATGTCTACTTAGGAGATGGAGACTGATCAATGAATGTATTCAGAGTAGTTTTCAAAGACAGAAGCCTTGCTTACAAGTTTGCATTGTTATCAGTCGGGCCCATAGTCATTTTTGTCATTTTCATCGTCCTTTTCATTATCGATGATTTGGAGAAATCACTTATCGAAAAAACGACAATTCGGGCTCAAGGACTGACTAAACTATCCGCTCTAGCCATGTCAAACTCCTTTGTTATATACAATAAAGATCTCCTTGACAATTTCGTTGACAGTCTGGCAAAAGAGAAAGACTTACTTTATGCCATGATCATCGATGCCAACGACGGTATGATCCTATCTCACAGCGATCACGAAAACGATGGCAAGATTCTTGATGACTCGACAACGAGTAATGCCCCGATGACAAATCAGACAGAATCACAATTGATGGTTATACAAGAACGAGAAAAAGTCTATGAAATATCTGCCCCTGTGCTTATCAGAGGTGTAGAATATGGCCTTGTGAGATTGGGATTTTCCCTGGAAGGGGTCTATGAAGAGATCGGTGTGAGGAAGGTCAGAATTACTGCGATCGCGATTGCTGCCCTAACGCTCGGAGCGTTTTTCTCCATTCTCTTAGTCCGGGCTATGAGCAACCCGATAAAGGCCTTGGCTGAACAGTCCGTCAGGATCGGTTCCGGCGACTTCGAACAGAAGATCACCTATGACAGCAAGGACGCACTGGGTCGATTGGCAGAGTCTTTCAAAAAGATGGGAGAGAAGCTAAAGATGAATATGAGCATGCTCCAAGAGAATGAGGCGAAATACCGGACCCTCTTTGAATACTCTCCGATTTCCCTCTTGGAGGAAGACCTGTCTCAAGTCAAGACATACTTTGACGGATTGCGGGACAAGGGTGTCAAGGATCTCAAAAAGCATTTTGAGGATCATCCAGAAGAAGTCATCCCCTGTATCGATAGGATCAGGATTCAGGACGTGAACAGGAGCACTCTGAAATTATACGAGGCTGAAAGCAAAAGGAGCTTCGTGGGTCGTCTAGGAGAAATCCGGACAGAAAAAACACACAAGATGCTCATAGAAGCCCTCATCGACCTGGCCGAGGGGAAGCCGGTTGAAATCGAGAGTGTTAATCGGACATTGAAGGGTAGAGAGGTTACTGTCCTAGTCCGATTGACCATCCCCCCAGGGTACGAGAAGACCTGGTCAAAGGCATTTCTTTCGGTCCAGGACCTGACCGAGCGAGCACGGGCCGAACTCCTGGAGAAGATGTTTGGCCGCTATCTCTCTGAAGGGGTGATGAACACGATGATCGAAAACCCTAAGGCCATAAGGCTCGGCGGAGAGAGACGCCAGGTCACGATCATGATGAGCGACCTTCGCGGCTTTACGGCTCTCTCCGAACGCCTCGAACCGGAGCAAGTGCTTCAAATGCTCAACGCCTACTTTGAGGTCATGGTGGACGTGGTCCTCCAACACAACGGGACCATCAGCGAGATTATGGGCGACTCGCTTCTGGTCATCTTTGGTGCGCCGCAAAAGATGCCAGATCGGGCCCAGCGGGCCATTGCCTGCGCTATTGCGATGCAGAACGCCATGGCCGGGGTAAGGGAGCAAAACCTCGCGCAGGGTCTACCCGAACTCGAGATGGGGATTGGTCTCAATGAGGCCGAGGTGATTGTGGGGAACGTGGGGTCGAGAAAACGGAGTAAATACGGGGTGGTGGGAAGCGGCGTGAACCTAACGAGCCGAATCGAGTCGTACTCGGTGGGCGGCCAGATCCTGGTCTCAGAGTCGGTCCGCAGGGAGGCGGGCGAGGTCCTTCGCATCGACGGCCAGATGGAGGTCCATCCAAAGGGAGCTGAGACGCCGCTTGTGATCTACGATGTGGGTGGCATCAGCGGTCGATTCAACCTCAGCCTTGAGGACAGAGCATCGACTCTTCTCGCCCTCACCACGGAGATTCCGATCCGATACACCGTGCTTGACGATAAGTACATCGGTCAGGGTGAGCTCACGGGCGCGATTGTTAGACTTTCCCGTAAGTCCGGCGAGTTACGCCTCCAGACTGAACTGGAGCTCCTTACCAATCTCAAACTGAACCTCGTGGGTGTCAGCGACGAGCTCGCTCACAGGGACTTCTATGGGAAGACGGTGGAACGCTCCCATACCGATCCAGCCGTCTGTACGGTGCGATTTACCGCTGTGCCGCCGGGGATCGATGGGTATTTCCAGGCGGCAATCGCCCAAGGGGCCCGCAAGGACGGGGTGTCGGGTTGATGGGTAAACCGAGCGAATCGCACTGGTGTGACTCATGAGACAATCCGTCTCAATCTGCCATATCTGCCCTGCAGGGTGTCAAAGGGCTTGTCTATTTGGGAATCCCAGCCGATTCAGGCAGAGAAGTGTTGTCGTTCCCTGTTGAGAGGGGGGATTCATTTTTCCATTCGCCAGGTTTGAAACCTTCGCGTTCAAAGCGAAAAGCTTTAGCCTGTTTTGCAACTTGAATATCGAATACTCGCCTGCCACAGCGAGTGCTTGGGAATGGAATAATAACCGCTATGTTGAAATCAACATTGGGCTACCCCAAATCTGCCCAAAGCCGCGGCGGCAGGTCGAACAAGGAATTTCGAACAGCAGAAGTTTTCTGAAGCAACAAAACAATGCTCTTCACTTCGATATTCTGCGGTTCAATATAGATGACTTTGAGTCGTAACAGAAATCTAGCTCCTTAGGTAGGTAGTGGTTTAATGCTGATCCAGCAGTGCATCTAATCCCTTTGAAAAGGTGGGGTCATGTTCAAATTCCTCTTCAGGAAAGAGCAGAAGATTGAATCGCTGATCTACGACTATCTGGATAGGATGAGAATGGCCCAGGAGAATTTCTTAAAGGCCATGAACACCTATTTTGAGAAGAGCTTTTGTGAGGACTTCGAGTTTCTGATCGAGCAGACCCACAAGGTGGAGTCTCGGGCAGACGATATTCGTAACGAGATCGAAACCATGATGTATGCAAAGGCTCTGATTCCGGAATCTCGAGGGGATATCCTGGGTTTGCTTGAGGCGATCGATCAGATTCCCAGCGTATTCGAGCGCATTCTTTACATAATTCAAACCCAGAGGTTGAGCATTCCAGACTTTCTTGTCTTGGATATCAAGGAACTCCTCCGGGTCTCCCTAGAGTGCTGCGATCTGCTGATCAAGCAGGTGGAGGCTCTCTTCAAAAAGTCTGAGAAGGTCAGATCACTGGGATTGCCCATAGACAACAACGAAAGCCACTGCGATCACATTGAACGGCGGCTCATCACGCGGGTTTTCGATTCGGATTTGGACCCCTTCCAAAAACTCCAACTCAAAGAAATGGTCATTCAAATGGGGGAGATTTCGGACCAGGCAGATCGCGTTTCACGGCGGGTGTACATTATCAGTGTCAAGAGGCGGGTGTAGTGTTTTCCCTTTTGGGCGGGATATTTCTGGGGTGGTCTCTCGGGGCTAACGATGCGGCCAACCTGTTTGGTTCAGCGGTCTCTTCGAGGATGCTCAAGTTCTGGACCGCTGCGATTTTGGCTTCGGTCTTCGTTCTCACGGGGGCGCTTCTGGAGGGTGAAGGGGGGATTGAGACGTACAAGGGGCTGACCCAGATGACTCTCGAATTGGCTGTGATCTCATCGGTTGCCGCTGCAGCCGCTGTGACGATTATGACGGTTTTGGGACTTCCTGTTTCGACCTCTCAGGCGGTTGTGGGAGCGATACTGGGCATCGGGCTCTTGAACCGTCAGCTTGACCTGGCGATACTGGGGAAGGTTCTGGTGTGCTGGTTTGGGACGCCTGTGGGCGGAATGGTCATCGCGGTTCTTACATACAGAGTGCTCGCCGCCGTGTACAACAGGATCGACATGAATCTTGTTGAGGCTGACATTGCGCTTCGCCTGTGCCTGATCGGGGCGGGGTCCTACGGGGCGTACGCTCTCGGTGCCAATAACGTGGCCAATGTAACGGCGGTTTTTGTGAGTGCTGGGGTGCTCACCATGTTATCCGCTGTCCTCATTGGGGGTCTAAGCATCGGCCTGGGTATCCTGACCTTCAGCCGGGGTGTCATGGAAACGGTGGGCCGGAAGTTGGTGAAACTCGACCCTTTCTCTGCCCTTGTGGTTGTTCTAGCAGAGGCGATTACCGTCCACATCTACACCTTCCTCGGGGTTCCGGTCTCTACTTCTCAGGCCGTAATCGGGGCGGTCGTGGGGGTGGGCATCGTTAAAGGGATCAACACGATCCGTCGGCAGATCCTGGTCAATATCCTTATCGCCTGGTTTCTGACACCCGTGGTGGCCTGTTTCTTGGCCCTCTCTCTCCACTTCTTGGTCAATTTGCAATACATGCCCTCCCCGTGATCGAGAAAAAAGTCCATTCCTGTTTTCAAATACCCGATGACATGAATCGTAATAGACTGAACTTGATCTTACAGCCCTTGTTCGCCAGATTTGATACCGCCTGACATCGGCTAGTTTTTGGCCTAGTCGTCAATCGAGGAAACCCCGAATAGCGGAATGGTTTAGAATCTATGTTGACCCTTGGCTCTGTACATGGCAGTACTCGCCTTCCCGTGGCAGCCACGAGGACCGTATTTTTGCAAACCGTGATTCCCCGTCGACTCATTCAAAACGTCCTGAAAAAAGCAATGGTAATATAGTAAATTATCTTTTATGGACAGCAGACTCCCACACACAAGGAGAAAATCCATGAGGGAGCGTCAAAGAGTTCTCCTATTGATTTTGATAATGGCTAGCGTTTCTCTCACTGTCGCCGCGAT
Source organism: uncultured Thermodesulfobacteriota bacterium (assembly GCA_964348185.1). Lineage (GTDB taxonomy): Bacteria > Desulfobacterota > BSN033 > WVXP01 > WVXP01 > CAYGBW01. Next base: position 8,768 of record CAYGBW010000030.1, read on the forward strand.
CACAATCTCCATGCTATACCGCACGGCGTTTAAGGAAGCACAGGCCCGACTGGTGGAGACCGCCCAAAGTCAAGCGCGTCTGATAGAAGCGATGGCTCGGTTTGACGCTGTTTATAGCAAAGGTTATCGAGAAGGGTCGGAACAGGCTACCTTAAGCCAGATCATCGATGCCCATAAGCACTACAAAGGGTTTGGTAAAACGGGAGAATTCACCCTCGCCAGACACCAGGGCGGTTATATTGTTTTCTTGCTCAGTCATCGTCATTTCGACCTTAAGAGCCCAAAGCCAGTCCCCTTCGACTCGGAGATTGCTGAACCGATGCGGCGGGCTCTCTCGGGACTGTCAGGTACCGTAGTCGGGCTTGATTATCGGGGGGAGGTAGTTCTTGCGGCGCATGAGCCGGTGGGGGAGTTGAATCTCGGTATTGTTGCCAAGATTGACTTAGCTGAGATACGTGCGCCCTTCGTGAGAGCTGGCCTAATAGTTGGGGGGCTAGCGATCTTAGTTGTCTTAGCCGGAGCGTTGTTGTTCCTCCGGATTAGCAACCCGATGATTAAGCGGATGCAAGGGCATACGGCCGAACTTGCCAAAACCAACGAGCAACTCCACCGAGAAATCGATGAGCGCAGGCGGGCTGAGGAGGCGCTGCAAAGGGCCAACAGAGAGATAGAGAAACGCGTAGCGGAGCGCACTGCCGAACTGATGACAGCAAGCGAGCAACTGACAAACGAAATAAAAGAACGCAAGCGGGCAGCGGAGGAACAAGCTCGCCTGCAAAGGCGATTGGAGGCGTTATGGAGAATTGCCCGCTTGATTGACGTGGACTACCAGACCTTGTGCGATCATGTACTGGTGGAGATCATGGATATGACGCAAAGCAGGTATGCCTTCCATGGTTTTTTGAATGAGGACGAGAGCGTGATGTCGCTTTATTCCTGGTCAATGGAGGCGTTGGCGGATTGCCAAATTCGGACCAAGCCCGTTGAGTATCGGATCAGCGAGGCTGGCCTCTGGGGCGATGGGGTGCGGGAAAGGAAGACGCTCATCATCAATGACTATCAGGCTGACCATCCGAGCAAGAAGGGGCTCCCTGCAGGTCACGTCCCCCTAACTCGGGTCCTGGTTGTTCCCATTTTCAGCCACGGGCGCGTCGTTGCCTTGGCTGCCGTCGCCAACAAGGCCTCTGATTATGAGGAAAAGGATGCCCGGCAGATCGAGGCCTTTGTCACCAGTGTGCAGGTGATTCTAGAGCGCCGCAAGATGGAGGAGTCGCTGCAGCAATCGCAGAAGGAGCTCCGGCTTCTCTCTTCCCGGCTTTTGACAGCCGAGGAAAACGAAAGAAAAAAAATTGCAGCAGAGCTCCATGACGGTATTGGACAATCTCTGGCGGCCATCAAATTCGGCGTGGAGAATGCCCTCAAACCCGTGGATAAAGACACAACCCTGGCAAGTGTCAGACCCCTCGAGGCACTCATCCCTTTGATTAAAGAGACCGTCGAAGAGGTCAGAAGAATTCAGATGGACTTGCGGCCGTCCATTCTCGATGATCTAGGGATCTTAGCAACCCTCAGCTGGTTTTGTCGGGAATTTCAGACTATCTATTCGGGCATCCGCATCGAAAAGCAGATCAGCGTAGAAGAGAATGAATTGCCAGACTCTCTGAAAACAGTCATATACCGGGTCTTACAGGAGGCTATGAACAATATAGCAAAACACAGCAAAACAGATCTCGTGGCCCTTAGTCTTCGAAAAACAGACGACTCAATAGAATTGGTTGTCGAGGATAACGGCAGGGGGTTCGATCTTGACAAGGCGATCACCGTGGAGAATGCCCCGAGAGGATTGGGGCTTGCCACCATGAGGGAGCGAACCGAACTTTCCGGTGGGGCTTTTTCTATCGAGTCCATCAAGGGGAAAGGTACCACGATCCGGGCATCATGGCCGATGAGGCCTATCGCGTGACCCACCCTTTTCTCATGGCAAAGGCTGCTAAGTCCGAGACACTCCGGGGGTTCAACTTTCTCATGATGATGGCTCGATGCCTTTGGACCGTTTTGACGCTCACGCAGAGGTAAGTCGCAATTTCCTTGTTCTTGTATCCCTCGCCAATCCGTCTGAGAATTCCCCCTCTATGCGGTGTGATCGTATCCCGAGCTGGAATGGATCTAGAGGTTTTACTTCCCTCCAGGTATCCCTGCCCGCAACCCGTCTCTTCGTATCGTACGGTCTTCAGTGATGAAGATACGCTGTTTGCTCAACCCCTCCACTCGCCTTCGCCAGGATGCCCCGTGCGGAAGCACGGGGAGGATCAGCCTTCGCTACAGGCTTCGGCGGACAGGTCAGCCTACGCCAGAGGCTTCGGCGCAGTTGCGCTTGGCTTTGCCACAGATGCCCCGCCCTGTGGGCGGCGAGCTTCACTCTCCAGTCTTGACTCAAAAATACAGCATGCTCTTAGACCAAATACTGTACTCATCCCATTTACCATGGGGGTCACTCTTAGTATGGTATGATTGTGTATCGTATCTCCCTCGAAACGGGCAATCGATTCGCAACATTCCAGCCAAGGGCTTTCCTCTGGGCAAAACAGCATGGTCAGGGCATTACTAGTCGAGGATAACGCTTCCTTTCGGCGATCATTCAAGAGAATCCTGTGTGTGCGATTTCCTTGTATGGACGTTGAGGAGTCAACAGGCGGAGAGGAGGCTCTTCAAAGAGTCGACACCCTTCGGCCAAACCTCATCTTCATGGACATCAAATTGCCTGGGAAGAACGGTCTTGAGCTCACCAAAAAGATAAAAACGAATTATCCCAGCATAATCGTTGTCATTCTGACAAGTTGTGATTTACCGGAATATCGACAGGCGGCCTACCAAAACGGGGCGAATTATTTCGTTTCAAAGAGCTTTTCAACCAGCGAAGAGATTCTGGCATTGGTCGAATCCATCTTATCAGGCACGGGCTTTGCTTCCAAATACCTGGCGGAAAAGGCTCGTAGACCCGTTTTCTGAAAATCCCCATAGCATTCACAGAGATCAACCAAATCGAATATCGAAAACAACGACCTTGTGAACGTGCGTTCTGACCTTTCAGGCCAGCCATCAGCTTCAGGGCTTCCCGCTCGTATGACTACCGGCGTATAACTATCGTCACTGAAAAATGTCCCTGGAGCGAACATTACGGAGTTTTTGGGGCTACCCGTCTTGGCGAAGGGAGTGTCCCCGAAGGGGCTAGATTCCGCTCTTTGAGGCCGCAAGGCCGAGTTCGGAAGGTCGAACGACCGAGCCTTAGAATGGGTCAAAAACTCCGTACAGAGAGCGGAGGGGGCGTTTTTCAGTGACGACTAACTACATACCAGACAGAGCCCAAAATACGGTCTTTCTCAATCTCAAGTACAGAGTTTACCCTATTTACTTCTCCATAGCTCTGTTTAGCATAATGAAGAGGGCGGGTAGACAATCATGGCTTGCTAGCGGAGAAAGTGAGCAATTGCCTTGAGAGACTGGAAGATAATCGGGACATGCAAGAAAGAGGGGGAGAAGGGGAGGGCTCAGCTCGTCGAGTCGGTTTCGTGCTTCGAATCTGGCATCTCTCCTCGACTTGCAACCGACATGGTGAAGTCATCGACCCGCGGTGAGGGGAACCCTCACGTCTTTTTGCGCGGTGATCCTTTGTCTTTCTTGCAGTTGGCGAGACCCAGGGTTATTCTCACAACGGTCCCTTTCTTCTCCTGGCTTGTCAGGGTAATGGAACCTTCCGGGTGATCCTCAATGATCCTTTTGGAGAGGCACAAACCGAGGCCTGTGCCCTGCTTCTTTGTGGTAAAGAACGGGGTGAATAGCTTCTCTTTAAGTGCTTCCGAAATCCCAGGCCCGTTATCGGATATGGCTATTTCCACCTTGTCTTCAAAGAGCGTCGACTGGATGGAGAGATTTCCCCCTTTGGCCATGGCCTCTATCCCGTTTTTCACCAAATTCAGAAAAACCTGTTTCAATCGGCTCCGATCGCCCTGAACAAAGGCAGGACCTGTCTGGGTATCCAGGTTTACCCGGATGTCTTTCGCCTGACAGTCGTCACTTGCGAGGGAATAGATCTCCCGGAGCAGATCGTTGACGTCGAGCTTTCCGATGACCAGGTCTCTCCGAGCGTACAAATCCCTGAGCTCTCCGAGAAGGCTCTCCAACCGCTGTACTTCCTCGGCAATGAGGTTTAACTTGGTGAGTGTCTCGTCATCCCTGGCCGTGCCCATCAGTTGCCGGGCAAAACCGCCAATCATCACCAGGGGGTTTTTGATCTCATGGGTGATCTCTGCCACAACCTGACCGAGTCCAGCCAGACGCTCTGATCTGGCGATCCGTTCCTGAAGGGCCTTTGTCTCTGTCACATCCCTGACAATGCCGGTGAAAAACAGTCTGCCCTCAATCTCAGCCACTGAAAAGGAGATGAGCGCAGGAAAGGTCTCCCCGTTTTTTCGGTTGGCGATGAACTCCGATTCATGGCCGATAAGCCTCGGGTTTCTCGTCTTCAGGAACCGGGCAACAGCTTGGCGGTGATTTTCCCGGCAGCGGGGTCCAAGAATGATCCCCAGATCGCGTCCGATGACCTCCTGTCGGCTATATCCAAACATCGCTTCGGCTGCCTTGTTGAAGAATATGACGGTATGGTCTTCGTCTATCGTGACAAAGGCCTCGTTCGTATTCTCAACCGCCCCTTTGAGGATCCCCAGTTCGCGTGGTTCCTTATGAGCGTTGTCCGGTCCTGCTTCAGGAAGGATTGCTTCCCTTTTTACACCCGCCATTTTGAGCCTCTCTCTTCATTCCCCGTCGAGGGGGAGATTCGTCGATTGGGAGTCGTATCCGCAGGTTTTCGAATTGAACCCCCACTTCCGAGCCCTTTGGCCGATGTCCTCAACATGTATTCAAGGACAGATCAGGTCTGGATTCTCAGGGATCGACTCTCAGTTCGTCAGTGTCGAGACATGATGCACGCCTTCCGTTCTCATGGAGCAGCGAATAGTCTATTCTTTTCCCTTAGCATGGCCGAGAGTTCCTGGATGGTTTTGAATGCCTTCTCCACGGTTTTTTCGCCATCTGGGTTGACCAGACAGCACGTGGCAGGGGACAGCATGCTCCGGGAGAGGAGAAATTGGCGGTCGATTCCTTTTTTTTCGAGAAAGGTCCATATTTGGGTAATGTGCCTCTCGAGAGACGTTAGATCCTCTTTTTCAAAAGGCTCATAGTTCGTGGGAACGACGCCCCAGACAATGACGCCTCCCCGGTTCAGAAACCTGTGGATCGACTGTGCATAGGCAGCAAAGACTTCGCCGTTCAAATACGCATCCAGAGATAGCACGTCAAGATCGAGACCAAGCAAGAAATCCCAGTCTGGATTGCCGCATAGATGAACACCACGGGGCCTTTCGATCATGGAGAAAAAGGCCTCCATGTCCTCCCGGGCAGCCAGATCTCCATACCCAGACATGCCGCTGAACACAAACTGGAGCCCAGGCTCGTCAACAAACATGAAGGCGTTGCTATTGAGTTTCTTGAGGCGATTCAGTTGTACATTCACCCGCCGGGCCAGAACCTCAAGCATGAAGGGGCGTATGGTGTCATCAAAAAGAATCGGCCGATCCTCCTCATCCAAGACATTGAATCCGAAGCTAACTGGACCCTCGAGTTGCCCCCGGATCGCAGGTCGATCCGATAGATCGAGGTCGAGGAAAAGGGGGTAGACCGCCGAATAGGTCTTGCTGATATCGAAGTACTCTGGCTCATTGAAATGAGCCAGGGTTTCCTCAAATTCCCTGATGAATTTCTCCCTCGAAAGACGGAGGGTGCGCTTTTCCAGATCGACCACGATCCCTGGAAAGTGTTCCGATGCCTGGACATACATGTCCTCATAGTAGCTGAGATGGGGGAGCTGAGGCCAGAAGGGAACATCGAGAGACAGGGCCATCTCCATGGCTCGGTCCACATCCCGGTGAGGCATGACCGCCATCGCGGTGGTTAACAGGTTGCCAGGAATCGGCATGATTTCATCGGTGTTCTAAGGTTTCCCGAGCTGTTGCGGTCACATGAGACCCGTCATTGGCCCATTCTCTTCGCAATCTCCTGCCCGTAATCCTTAGCCATCTCTCCCCTTTCTATCAGCAGGGATCACCTCAGTTTGAGGGGGCCATCCAGCATATCCAACTCCAACGTGTTCTTCATTGCATCGAAAACCTCGTCCGGAGCCTCTCCACTCGAGCCGTAGGCGCCGAAGGCACCCCCAACTTTTTTTTGCAGATTTGCTTTTTCCGCCTTGACCAGGAGCATTTTAACGGACCGCTGACCCGGTCCATCACTCTTTGGTTTTGAACTCCAACCAGTCGGCGAGTTCCTGGATATTCTTCGATAGATACCAGCGGCCATTGGCAAATACCCCGTAGTCTGCCCCCATCATGGCAGAGGCAAACCGGGTGGAGTTGGCAAAGAACAGCCACTGCTCGACCCACTTTCTCTCAATCGCCTCATTGAAGAGGCTGTCGTTTTGGGCCAGACCCTTGGCAGCCCCCTTTTCCCAACCGGTCAGCATGATTTTCGTCGCGGTCAGGGTCATTTCGTTGGTCGTTCTTATCGCGTTCTCAAAGCGAGTCCAGTGTCCTTCGACCCACCCAGAACCGTGGCAAGCAAGACAGACTCTCTGCAAGACCTGACGCCTCCCATCCTGCTCCTTCTTGTCAATCACATAATCCATCGCAGATTCCCCGGTGAGTTCGGTCGGCAGGGGCAACCCGGCCTTGTTTCTGATGAGGGTGGTGTCAGGAGACAGGGGATGGGGATGGGCATAGATCAAGCCCATAATTCTCCAGGGGAGACGATCACTCATCCCATGGGTCCTTTCGACCACCACCTCTCCCTCCGGGTTTACAATAAGGCTTATATGGCAGGTGGCGCAGGTCGGCGCATCGAAGTCCTTCCCCAGAGTCCAGGGGACCGCACTGAAGTTCCAGTCTTGACTGAGGGAGGAATACTTGGTGCCGTGTTTGCTGACTTGATAGACTGCGTAAGCCGGAACATCAGGGCCTTTGTGGCACTGGGAACAGGTGTGGGGTTTCCTCGCCATTTCGATAGAGAACCGATGCCGGGTGTGGCACGGGGTGCATGCTCCCATGCTCCCATCAGGGTTGATCCTTCCCACTCCCTGGTTAGGCCACCCTGAAAGAACGGGAAAGTCCATTTCACCCATGACGGTATCCCGGGTTTTCGTCCCCTTAACCTCAACGACCGTCCCATGGCAGAAGAGACATGAATCGGCATGGGTCTGCTCATCCGGACCCTTGAAAGTCGTCTCCATATCCGCGACGGTCTGAATGCCATTGACCGAATCGGCCAGGTTGTGGTAGACCGGGTTGTTCCAAAGGTTCCCATAGGCGTGGGACATGAGGTTCTGACTGTACTGTTTGACCTCAGCTGGATGACAGATGGTACAGTCATCCGGGGTGATCACAATGTGAACATGATAACCCTCATGGTCAAATGTATCCCCGTGTTTCTCAGGATTCATCAGGTGACACTCAGCGCACCCCACGGCCACCCTGGCCAGGCTCCCTGGCACTTCAGCCCGTGAGACCCGTCTCTCCAGGGATGGCTTCTTCAGGGCCTCCTCTAAGGTTGCCTTTGCATGTCGACTCTTTTCCCACTCTGAGACGATTCCTGGGTGGATCAAACGATGGCAGTCGAGGCAATCAGATGTCTCTGGACTGACGGCGGCCGTGGCCGAAAGCGGCCAGATCAGCGCTCCCACCATCAACAAACCGGTTCTCCTCATGGCTTCTCCCCCCTCGTCGGGTCAACCTTTTCGTTTCCCCACAGAAATTCCCGGCCTTCTTTGCCCCTTGAACGGGTCAGGTGGTAACCTGGAGCATGGACTTCACGGCTTTCTCTACCTCCTCTGGTAAGACGCGGGGCTCGGTGACAGAGGTTTCCATGTTCACTGTAACCCGGAACGCCTTCAGACCATGGACGCCTTGGAGGTCCTCGAGGTCGAAATTCTCCAACTCATCGGTCAGATACCCTGACGCCTGAAGATAGTCGATATACTCCCGATACTCCAGGGCCTCCCGTGTATGGGAGTAGACAATGGCGATCCGGTGTGGCTGGGTCAGCCGCTCGGCCCCACCCCGTATCATCGCTTTGTCGATCCGTTTCTTGATGATCTCGTGCCGGATATCGTAGGCACCATCCACATCGAATCGTCTCTCGTCGGGGCGGAAACGGATCGACAGGGGGGTATTCTGGACCAGGATGAGATGGGTGGTCTCCAGAGGGACCTTCAGGCGTTCCCGCAACATCTCAGTCTGCTGTGCCACCCCACACATGACCATGAGCTGCCAGAGGCGGAGATTTCTCAGATACAGCAAATCGAGCTTTCCATCCTCAACAAGGGACGCCCCAATGTAAATGGTATGGTCCACACCGTCGGTCTTCTGCTTCTCGAAGTAGTGTGGGAAGACCTGCTGAGCCTTGGTCTCCTCTCCATCCAGATAAGAGGAAATCGTCTCGACAATCGCCGTGATACTTTCTTCAAAATCCTTCCGCCGCCGATAGAGGGTCCCGAGATAGGGATCTAGGGCCGCCCGGTACGCCTCGATCTTTTCCCGCACGTCAGGACCAAATTCTTGCAAATGGTCGAAAAAGGGCTCAACCTCCCGGCGCAAGAAGCCGAGCTTGGCCACTTCATCCCCCGATCCCAGACCGGCCTCAATCTCCACGGTGTTCTTTTCAATCTGATAGGAGAGTGCATCGAGAATGGGGAGGGGGCGGTGGCTGCCTGCAAAAAGGATAATCTCCTTGGCCAGGCGAAGATGGTCGGCAAGGTCGATCTGAATGGCCGAGTTGCGCTGTTCCGAGGACCCTCTGACATCGGATACGCCATAGAGCGGATAGACCTCGCGAAAGACGATTGGCTCAAGCTCCAGAGAGCCTCCATCGCGCTGCTTTTTGATGAAGTTCAGGGCTGCCCTACGGAACCGCCACTCTACCGAGGGATGGATGGCGGTGCACCGCTCTTTGATGATAGCCTGAATGTGGTGGTCGAGTTCCTCCATGGTCCGATTGAGGGCCATGGAAAAGAGGGGCAGGATTTCCCTCAGGTTCATGGCATTCATCACGTTCAGATCCCCCGGATTTGGGGATGCGAGTTCCAGGGTGCCGATCAGTTCCTCCTGGTAGCGCAAGGGCGCGACAAGGAAGCTCCTTGCGCCCTTCTCCATGATCTTGTCCTCAATGGGTGAACGGTCAGGGTAGGCCTTCAGGTCTGGGATCACCAGGGGCTCCCCCTTTTCTGCTGCTCGCTCATATACGGATCCGGCAAAATCAGATCTGCTGTAATGAATGGAATCGGCCACGATACAGCACTTCTCCATCTTGCACCAGGAATTGAGGAGGAAGACCTGGTCTCCCTGAATGGCTGCAAGGCCAGCCACCAGCTCCGGCCGTCTGAGAAGGGTTCTAAGCCTCTCTTGGAGGCGAATGAAGCTGGGCTTTGAAATGAACGATTCTCTATCGATGAGATCTCGCTTTAGGGCAGAGATAACCTCCTGGTACGTGACATCCACAGCGTTGACGACGGTGAATCCGTGGAATTCAAACTTGTCAGGCGGTATGGTCTCCATCCATACCTTGGGGTCGGTCAAGTTCGCCAGGAGGCGCCTTTTTGCCCCCTCAGTCAGGGGCTTGAGGTTTCCCCTTTTCTTTATTTCCACGAATCGAGTGTCCATGTTCAGTTTGAAGTGGCGATCGAGCCCGGTTTCAGGATCACTCGTTGTGACGATAATCGGGTATTCATGGTCGAGCTCCACGCCATAATGCTTCTTCAGGATGTGGGAATAGGCCTTCAGGAGTTTTCCTAAGGCCAGGGTCTCTGGATCGAGATTAGAACGACTCCAGAAATTCCCAAGCTTTCCGTCTTCCGACATCAGGAATCGCTGGAAGGGCGGCGTGGCGTAGAAAATGGTGTAGTGAAAAGGTTGAAAGGCGGCCGCGTAGTCCCTCTCCCAGAAGGCTGGGGAAAACACGATACTCATGAGCATGTCCACAAGCTCCCTGTGCCTATCGATGACCGAGAGATCATCGATAGGCTCCAGCAACTCAGGGGCTTTCTTCAGCTCCTCATGGATCTTCTTCGCAATGGCTGCCTTGAGTGTCTGTCCCTTTGACGCGACCTGGTCCCAGAGGGCAACCAGGGGTGAAAGGCTGAGCACCGATTTGAAAGGAAACCCTCTGTCATTGAGTTTCACGGTAATCCTCCTATGAACCGATGAAAAAATGGAATGGGCTAATAAAAAATCATATCATAGTTTGCAGACATGAAAAAAGCCGCGGGGGCTGTCCAGAAAGGGATAGCCCTGTCCCCTGTGAGACAAAGGGGCGGCCTATTCGAAGGCGGTCGACATCCAACCGCCTCCAAAGTGCGTGGTCACGATGGCGGCGGGGGCGATGAGTACGTGCTGGGCAATAACCCTCCAGGGTTTTGTCGTCTGAGACATGGCGATCTGGTAACGAGGCAGGGCAGGATGGCCAGGCCCCTTGATGGCCGGATGGAAGATGATAAAATTCTCATAGGGGCAAGGATGTCTTTTCTGTCGAAGGCAATACCGGATAGCGTTGCTCCTGGGTCAAGGAGAAAAGCTGGGCAAACAGCCATGAAGCTATGGAACTCAGGGTTTCTCCTCAAGGGGGGCATCCAGAATCTCTCGCCTTTGCGCGGGGACCTTCACCAGCGGGTATCTTTGACAAACTCGAAGAAAAGGAGGCGAATCAATGGTTAAATTCAATGGAATCAACCACCTGGCCATGGCGACTGGCGATATGGACAAAACGATCCGATTCTGGAGGGACTTGTTGGGCATGCGGTTGGTGGCTGGCCTCGGAAAGCCCGGCTACAGGCATTACTTCTTCGAAATCTCGGAAAATGATCTGATCGCGTTTTTCGAATGGCCTGGAGTGAACCCTGCTCCCCATAAAGACCACGGCCGGCCGGTCAGCGGCCCCTTCATCTTTGACCACGTCTCTTTCGGTGTGGAGACCGAGGAACATCTTTGGGAACTCAAGGACACCCTCTCGGCAGGGGGGTTCTCCGTATCGGACGTGATCGATCACGGGTTTATCCATTCGATCTACGCGTTCGACCCGAACGGGATTCCCATTGAGTTCAGCCACAATGTGGAGACCGTCGATGTCCGGAGAAGCCCCAGTATGGCCGATGCCCAACCCTCAGAGGTCACGCGCGAGGGCCCTGAACCCCAGATCAAGAAATGGCCTGGGGTTGAGAGACCCACCCCGGTTGAAGAACGAAGGGTCTACCCCGGCGCCGGGAGTGAGCTCTTCCACGGAACAAAAAAGCCTGGTGGGGAGTAACCCCTCAGAACATGCGAATTTCTCTCCCAAGATGGGGCGACATCGGTGGAGATCGGGCGGGGTGCTATATGTGCCAACTTAATCGACAGATACACCCTTACTAGTATCACGTCCCAAAAGTAATTTATGAAAATCATGGTAGAACTGAGCGACGTATTGAGATGTCAAAATCTAAAATTCGAAGCACGAAATTCGAAATCCGAAATGGTTCGACGAGCCGTTCGACAGGCTCACGGTCCTGAGCAGAGTCGAAGGACTCACCATCCTGAGCCAAGTCGAAGGACAATATTAAAATTCAAATTCTCCAATCTTCTAAACATGTTTGGGATTTTGGTCATTTGATATTCGGATTTGTTTCGCATTTCGATATTCGAATTTCGGATTTAGAATGTCGGTTTTCAGGACACTATGCAACCGTGTAAGTTATACAAGCTATTATTGGGACACTACACTAGGTGGTTCGAATGTTTTCATTCGTTTTCATGAGGTGCACAATTTCGAATATCGAATCACGCCACAGGCGTGATCGAAGGAGAGTAGACCATTCGATTTTGAAGAGGGCTTATCTGACAAGGGCAAGAACCGCTAAACAAAGGGGCAAGAAAACCTCATGATTCGAAATTCCTTGTTCGATATTCAATGCACAATTAAACTGAACTGGCCTCTTAAGCTAGCGCTTGAGGGCAGGCGCGTTAGGTTTTTCCCCAGGCCTCATTCCTCCAGGGGATCTTCTGGGGATTGGCTTCTCCACGGGACCTTCAGACTGTTGCCTAGATATCTGCACCCCGTTCTCGTGGCCTCTTTCTGCCTTCTTTTTTTAACAGAGGAATGAATTTGTGGTTGGCTCCGGGGAAAGGAAACCTGTCTATTTCATCGATTGTGATCCAACGGTAGTCGATGGGTCCCTTCAGAACCACATCACCGGATAGATATCGACAGCGGAAGACATCCATAACGATCTTGAAGTGCGTGTAGGCGTGTTTGACTTGCGTGAGAAATCCGGTGATTTCGATCGAAAGGTTCACCTCCTCTCTGATTTCTCTGATGCAGGCCTGTTCAGCGGCTTCCTTTCTTTTGACCTTTCCGCCGGGGAACTCCCACAGGCCACCCAGCAGACCGGCTGATCTGCGTCGGGTAATGAGGATATGGCTGTTCTTATAGACAACCCCTGCTACGATGTGGTGTTCCGGAAGGGATTTGGAACGAGGGGTGACCGGGATTTGATCCTGCCGTTTGGTTTCATAGGCCTTGCAGAACAGGGAGACTGGACAGCCTGTGCAGATTGGTCGTCGGGGCCGACAGATGGTGGCCCCCAATTCCATCATGGCCTGGTTGAAAAGCCCTGGTCGATCATTGTCCAGAAGTTCACCCGCCCTTTTTTCGATTGGTTTTCGAAAAGAGGCAGTATTGATGGGCGAATCCACAAGGAACAGCCTTGCAATGACCCTTTTGACATTCCCGTCCACGACAGGGTAAGGTTTGTCAAAGGCCAAACTCTGCACCGCCGCCCCAATGTACTGCCCGACTCCGGGCAGTTTTCGAAACTGGGAGTACTCCCTTGGGATCTTTCCCCCTAAGTCCTCCACGACAATTCGGGCGGCTCTGTGCAGATTTCTGGCTCGAGCATAGTAGCCCATCTTCTCCCAGGCCTTGAGTACCTCTTGCAAATCTGCCGCGGCCAACCGCTGAATATCGGAAAATCGCTCAAGGAATTGTCCATAATACGGGAGGACCGTTTTTACCTGGGTCTGCTGGAGCATCACCTCAGAGACCCAGATACGGTAGGGATCTCTTGTCTGGCGCCAGGGTAACTGCCGCTGATGGGGGCTGAACCACTTGAGGAGCTTATCGCGAAAGCGTAATATCTCTTTCCGTGTCATCGCTGCATCTGCTGTCCAAACCACCAAAAACAGTGCTTCGCAGACGGGTTTTGGAACGAACAATCCGTTCTGCAATATATGCCGTTACCCCTGCGGTTTTCAAGCAAGGGCGGAGTGAAATCAGGATATCTCCCCCCTGGCGTCATGGTGAGAATCGGAAATCCCGCTTGATTTTTGTGTCGAGAGGGCTAGAATAGGTGATGATCCGGAAGGCGGGCTACCCGGGAGAGATCGTTGATGATCAAAGAGCCTCAGACTGTCCTTTGAAAGGGGAATGTACCTTCGGTATCCATAATGAAACCGGAGATATCGTGTGCGTGTTGACCTCCTTGATTCGCCTTCGCCAGGATTCCCCGTCCGGAAGCACGGGGAGGATTAGCCTTCGCCACAGGCTTCGGCGGACGGGTCAGCCTACGCCAGAGGCTTCGGCTTGACAGATCAGCCTTCGCCAAAGGCTTCGGCCCGACAGGGATGCCGAGGCGACCTCGCCATAGCTTTGCGACGGCGGGTGGCTTCGGCGCAGTTGCGCTTGGCCTTGCCACAGGTGCTCCGCCGTGCGGGCGGGGAGCTTCACTCTTCCTTTTCTCTCGTCTGGAAAAGCCAGAAGACCCGTTGCTGGCTTCTGTTGGGAGAATGGGGATGAAATGCTCACAATGTCAGTTTGAGAACCCGGAGGGAGCCAAGTTCTGCAATGAGTGCGGAAATAGACTGCCAATTGGCTGTCCCAATTGCACCCATGTCAATCCAGCCGGTAGCAAGTTCTGTAACGCATGCGGGAACGAATTACTGGGAACAGTAGAAAACGTGATATCTGAGCGAGGTCTTCAGAGTGAGCGGAAACAGGTTACTGTTCTGTTCTCTGATCTATCGGGGTATACGACCATGTCTGAACGGCTGGACCCTGAGGAGTCTAGAGAGATCATGGGTCGGATCTTCGGTGAAATTGCTCAGGTGGTGACCAAATACGAGGGGTTCATCGACAAGTTTATCGGCGACGCGGTCATGGTCCTTTTTGGGGTCCCAAAGGCTCACGAAGATGATCCCATACGGGCCATCCGAGCAGCCAAGGAAATACACGATCTCGTCGACGCCATGAGTCCCCAACTTGAGGGCAGGGTTGGACAGCCCTTGTCGATGCATACCGGCATCAACACCGGCCTCGTCGTTACTGGGGAGATGGATCCGGAAAAGGGAACGCACGGCCCTGCAGGAGACACGATAAACCTTGCCTCACGGCTGACGAGCCTGGCGAAGGCGGATGAAATTCTGGTCGGCCCGGATACCTATCGCCAGGCAGAGGGACATTTTGCCTTTGAATTCCTGGAGCCCACCTATATCAAGGGCAAGGCCGAGCCGGTTTCGGTTTACAAGGTTCTGTCTGCCAAGAAGCAGCCGATCAAAACGCGTCGCCTCTTTGGCCCGAAGGCTGATCTGGTTGGTCGGAAAATAGAGTTTGCCCAACTGGAGGAGGCTCTCGAACACCTGCGACAGGGTAAAGGGGCGATTTTTTCTGTTTACGGTGATATGGGGACGGGCAAAAGCCGGCTCATTGAGGAATTCAAGAGCACTTTAGATCTCGAGGCAGTTCAGTGGCTGGAGGGCCACGCTTACTCCTATTCCCAGAATATCCCTCATTTTCCCCTCATCGATCTTCTGAATCGGGCCTTCCACATCGAAGAAGGCGATCCTTCTGAAAAGGTCAGGGAGAAGATCGGGTCGGCCCTAGAAGGGCTGATTGGGAGGAAAGAGGGGGTGGTTCCTTACGTGGGGAGCCTCTACGCCCTCAGCTATCCCGAGGTGGAAGGCGTGAGCCCTGAGTTCTGGAAAGACCGCCTGACAGAGGCAATCCATGCTATTCTTGCAGCACTGACTCAAAAGGCACCCACCGTCCTCTGCCTGGAGGATCTTCAGTGGGCCGATCCCTCCTCAATTGATCTCTTCCGCACCGTCCTCTCGGAGTTCAGGTATCCTATCCTGTTTCTCTTGGCGTACAGACCGCCCTTTAGTCTCTTTACCAGTCATCAGCTGAGGGGTATGGGAAAGCTGTATCATGAGATCCAGCTCCAGGATCTCTCACCGTCGGAAACCCAGGATATGGTGGAGTCCATGCTCAGGACCAAGGACGTTCCCCTTGAGTTGAGAGGGTTCATTCAGAGTAAGGTTGAGGGCAATCCCTTCTATCTAGAAGAGGTGATCAACGCCTTGATTGAATCGGACACCCTGGTTCGTGATAACGGGGGTTGGAGGCTGACCAGGCAGATCATTGAGGCTGACATCCCCCAAACCGTCCAGGGTGTCATCGCTGCCAGGCTCGACCGCCTTGAGAGGGAGATGAAGCGGATTCTCCAGGAGGCCTCTGTCATTGGAAGGGCTTTCCTTTACGACATCCTCAAAAAGATCACCGAGCTTAGAGGTAACCTCGACCCGTGTCTCCATGGGTTGGAGCGCCTCGGTCTTGTCAGGGCAAGGTCTCTCCAGCCGGACCTCGAGTATATCTTCAAGCATGCGCTGACGCAGGAGGTGGTGTACAACAGTCTTCTCAAGAAGGAGCGCCACGCAGTCCATGAGCGGATCGCTCTCGTGATGGAGCAGTTGTTTCACGAAAGGCTCTCGGAGTTCTACGAAACCCTGGCCTTCCATTTCAAGCAAGGCCGATCACTCCATAAGGCCGTCGACTACCTCATGATGTCCGGAGAAAAGAGCCTGAGAAGGTATGCGGTGGAGGAATCCCACCAGTATTTCAGGGAGGCTTTTGATCTTTTGGCGAACAAACCCGCCAAGACAAAGCAGGAAGAGAGGCTTCTCATCGATCTCCTGATCAAATGGGCCTATGTCTTCTACTATCGTGGAGATTTCAGGGAACTGGGCGATCTGCTCAGCGCTCATGAGGGCCTGGCTGAGTCGTTGGATGATAAGGCGAGACTAGGGATGTTCTATGCGTGGCTGGGGTTTGCAAGGGATTGTCGAGAGCAGTTCAAGGATGCTTACCGATATCTGTACAAGGCACTTCAGATTGGCGAGGAGATGGAAGACCAGCATATTATTGGTTATGCCTGCACGTGGCTCACTTGGACCTGTGCTGAATTAGGCCTCCTAGACGAAGCGATTACCTTTGGAGAGAGGGCCCAGGAGAACTCCAGACTTCTTGAGTCGGATCCATACCTCTATCTCAAATCCCTTGGGGGACTGGGATACGTTTACTGGCACAGGGGAGAGAGAAAAAAGGCCCTTGAGGCCGGAAAAGCCATTCTCGAGTACGGCCAGACGCACTCCAACATTCGGAGTCTTGTCATGGGTCACGTGATCATCGGATACAGCCATTTTGTGGATGGAGATTTTCCCTCGGCTGTCGAGTGCTGTCAAAGGGCAATTCAGGTTTCAGCAGACCCTTTCTACTCCCAGATGCCGAAACCCCTTCTAGGGGGCAGCTATTTGTTGGATGGCCGGTTTCAAGAGGCTGAAGGGCCTCTCCAAGAGGTCGTGACTTTTAGCCAGAACTTTGGATGTGAGCGGTTGGGAACACCCGCTCGTTTGCTTCTCAGTGCTGTCTTGGTTGCCAAAGGTAATCTTCGACAAGGGCTGAGAATGTTCAAGGAGGTTCAACAGAGGCTTTTGCAGAATCAGAGTAGAGGGGTCTACGCTATCTCTGAGTGTATCATGGGGAAGGTCTATTCGCAAATCGTCGAAGGTAGGGCACCGATCACCCTGCCAGCAATGGCCAAGAACATAGGCTTTCTGGTGAAAGACGTCCCCTTTGCCGGCAAAAGGGCCGAGGATCACTTCACTCAATCGATTACGGTCGCCAAGGAGATCGGGGCCAAAGGCGTCCTGGGCATGGCTTATTTCGATCTGGGGCGCCTGCACGGGGCAAAGGGGAAAGGGAATCAGGCCAGGAAATGCATCTGTCAGGCAATTCAGCTCTTTGAACAATGTGGTGCTGAAACATACCTGAGGCAGGCCGGGGAAATGTTGGAGAACCTGAGATAAGAGCCTCGGACTCCAGGACCTGAACTGATTGAGGAGGAACAACGCTTTTGGAGATAAACCACTACCTGGAAAAGCAGGTAGATTTCTGTTGCGACTGATCGGCCGTAGGCGGATTGAACCGCAGAACCGCTGAACAAGGAACCGCAGAATATCGAAGTGAAGAATATTGTCTTGTTGCCTCAGAAACCTTCTGCTGTTCGAAATTCCTTGTTCGACCTGCCGCCGCGGCTTTGGGCAAACTTGGGGTAGCCCAATGTTGATTTCAACATGGCAGTTATTATTCCATCCCCAAGCATTCGCTGTGGCAGGCGAGTATTCGATATTCAAAATCCTAAACACGTTACAGCGTTATGCCTTAGAGGCGAAAGTTTGAGACCTGGCGAATGGAAAGATCAAAGGGTGGGGCTAGAAGCCCTGGGAGAGTGCCCGAAGCTCCTTTCTCGCCGAGTTCAAGTCTTCCTCGATTCTCGCTATATCAGATCCGATCCGTTTTCTTTCTTCTGATTCCGTGGTTCTGGCTTCGGGGGGCACCCCCTGCCAGGTTTGGGTGCTCCAAATGGCTCCTGGGTCTTTGTATGACGCCTGAACCCTCTTTCCCGTTGCCGGGTCGACGCGATACCAATACCCCCGGCGGTCGGTTAAGGGTATTCGTTGTAGCGCCCTTCGGGCTGCAGCCAGTTCCCTCTCAAGATTTGAAATCGCACTCTCAAGTTTCTCTTTCTTGGCAAGCCGTCGATTCTCATTCTCCAGATACGCCCCCGCCGGAGAAGGGGCCCCGCTTTTTACTGCCGGACGGCTAGGGGCCTGCTCTGGAGGTTTGGAGTCGGGTGGTTTCTCAACTTCCATCACCTTCTTGGACTCGCCATGGGACTCTTTTGGGAGGTTGGCAGGATTGTCTGAAAACCAGACCGTCCCGTTCTCATCCACCCATCTATAAATGTCGGCGTATCCCGGAGACGCCGAAACCATGAGGCCGATGAAGGCCAAAACAACCATGAAAAATCCGGATAGACAGAACCGCATCTTTGTATCCCTCCTGTCGTCTGTTATTATAAGATAATCGGACGGAACAGATAGAATGTGAGAAGAATTATTACGGGATGTGTAACGACCGCTTAATCCCGTGTTTTTTCTTCCAACGATCGGGCCCACCTCGTTTTCGTCCTCCGTGCGGTCATCATTCAGCAAGTCCCCCTGTTTCCTAATCAGTCGATTTTTGGGCTATACAACTTCCTTAACGGGATTCGTCAGAATGCTTAATTTCTCTGTTCAAAAAGTAGCTTATTATGGTCCTAATCACCACGATCGAGCCGAGTATGATCAATTCTTCGAAATCAGGCTTTGTTATCGTATGAATGATATCAGCAGCGACCAAGAATTCCAATCCCAGTAAAAGATATGTGCCGAGATGGTATCTCAGAATTTCTGCTTTGACAATAACATTGACACCTTTGAATCTCGTGTATTCCAGGCGCAAAAACTCCACCAGGGCGATCAGTGTACCCCAGACAATGATCCCTATACCGATGACACCGATTCCAATGGAGATTAGATTGAGTATTTGCATGATCACCTCATTTTGCTTCTTTGTTCCTTCTCTCCTTGCCAGAAGCTTCTTGAGAATCAGCCATCTTGCCGATCCAACTCTTAGATTACACAGAGGAATCTCCACCTGGCCTCACAGACCGACAAACGACGTCTTGCAACCGAAGCGGTGCCGGGTTGGTAGAGAATCCTCTTGGTGTAGGACAGACGGATAGGGTATAAAAACAGATGAGGGTGCCCGTTTTGTGTTTGTTAAGTGTATTAAAAGAATATGAGGAACAAAAGTCAAGAGGAATGTCGAGATCCTGTCCAAAGTTTCGATAGACCATAGAATCGTCGGGACAGGGGCAGTGCAGGAGACATTAGGGTGACTTCAGGACACAAGAATTTCTGATTATGTCTTGACAATTCGGGAAAAAGAGGTTACATTAACATAATAGGTTGCAAAGAGTTTTGGTTTGGTAAAGAAACAAGCCGCATAGCTCTCGAGGCCATGCGGTTTTTTTTAGAAGCGCCGGACCCGGGCGATTGCATCTTTTCTGATCGATCGAGTAATGGGATTGAAAGGCAAAGGCAGGTAGTGTAGAGATGG
>CAYGBW010000031.1:0-19790 GCA_964348185.1 uncultured Thermodesulfobacteriota bacterium
TCGATTCGCGGTGACTACACATAGATCCGGGGCACCCTTTTGCCAACGGCACAAACGATTTCGTAGTTGATGGTTCCCACCATCGCGGCGATTTCATCGACGGAGAGGCCCTCACCGAAGAGAACCACCTCGCTTCCCGGTATGACGCCTTCTACGTTGGAGACGTCGATCATGCACATATCCATGCATACGCGGCCGATCAACGGTGCGCGGCGCCCGTGGATCAATACCTCTCCTCGCCCAGATAGCAACCGGCTGAACCCATCCCCGTATCCCACAGGAAGCGTTGCGACCGCGGTTTCCCTGTCGCTGACAAAGGTCCCCCCATAGCTGATGGGAGTTCCTGGCGGAACGGTTTTGAGAAAAGCAATCTTTGTTTTTAACGTCATTGCTGGTTTCAGCTCGACGGTGCGGCTGACCTCGTCGGAGGGGTAGAGGCCGTAGATCATGATCCCCGGTCTTACGAGGTCGTAGTACGATTCTGGAAGGTCCAATACCCCGGCGCTGTTGGCCATGTGCCTCTTGGGAATCTCTATTCCCGCAAGCGCGATTCCCCGAATTACCTGATTGAAAAGCTCGATCTGCCTCTTCGAGAGAGTCTTGTCCGCCCTATCCGCTGAGGCAAAGTGGGTGAATATCCCCTTCACATTCAGGTTCTTGAATCTCCGGATCCTGCTCACAAAGGCCGTCGCGTCCTCGGGTTTCACCCCAATCCGGCCCATCCCGGTGTCCACCTTGACGTGCACGTCGACCTGGACAGAGGCTTTACCCGCCTCCTGATCCAACGCCTCGACGAGTTCCAGGGAGCAAACGGTTTGTTCCAAGCGGGAATCGACCACTTTGTATGCTTCGTTGGGTTGAATCAAGCCGAGAACCAGGACGGGAACGTCAATGCCCGCTTTTCTGAGTTGATCTCCCTCCTCCGGAAGGGCGACACCCAGACAGTTCGCTCCGCTCTCGAGCGCCGACCGACCGACCTCCACGCCACCATGTCCATACCCGTCGGCCTTGACCACGGCCATAAGATCCCTTCTGCTGCCAATCTTTCTTCTAATTTGAGCGATGTTGTGGGATATGGCCTCAAGGCTAATAATAGCCCTCGTGGATCTCTCCGCCCTGAGTCTGACTTCCCGTTGCGACATTTCCAAATGAGTCACCTCCTTAGTTTCTCGGTATAGCCTTTCACAAAATTCCTAAGGCATTGAAATAGTCAATATTTTCAGACTGCTTTGGAATTACTTCACCTCCACTCTAAAATATCTTGTAATTACGAATAGTTAGCCCGTGTGTTTTCCCCACTATGCCCGGATTTTGACTTTCTAAAAGAGGGGTGAGGTGAATTCTGGTAGGGGTCGGATCTATCCGACCCGCTTTCGTAGAACGCTTCAAATCTCATTATTTATGAGTGCAAATCGTAACAAAATAGTAACCATTCGATCCATAATCGTAGCCTTTTAGCCTTATCTCTTTCCTCTTTGGTGATTTTCTTACGGGTTCGATAAATCGAACCCCTACATTTTTGCCTTCATCCATCTTCTTTGATTCTGTGAACGGCTATTCTCGGTACAGGACTTCCTTGCATTTTGCGAAGAGGTCAAGAATACGAAATCCGAATTTCGAATCTCGAAACAAATCCAAAATTCGAATTTATCAATGACCGAAACAAGGGTGTCGGGATGGTTTCCGATCTCGGATTTTGGTCATTCGAATTTGTTTCGGATTTCGGCCTGCGACGAGCTCAGCCGAGTCGATTTCGATATTCGGATTTGGTTGCGGCCGAAGGCCGCCTTGAGGATCAAGTATTCTGCCATCGCCGTTCGGTCATCGGTTGGTCTTCTTTCCGACTCGACCGATGGCCCGTTGCCGATCGCCGAACCCCTCCATCAAGATTCTATTCCCAAAAGCCTTGCCCCATTGAGTCCAAGAATCTTGGCTTTGGTCTCTTCAGGGAGGGGTAGGTTCTGAAGGGCGGCGATGTTGTCCTTAATGCTCTTAATGCCAGGCCAGTCGGATCCGAAAAGGATTCTATCCCGATTCTTGTCGAGATCTGGAAAATACCTGAGGAGATTCTTGGGGGGAAGGCCCGTGATATCCATGTACACGTTTTCATGTAAAGCACTCAGGAAAAAGGCCCGATCATACCAAAAGCCTCTGCCGCTGTGAGACTGGATGATGATCAGACGAGGGAAGAAGACGGCAACCTCATCGAGAGCCAGAGGATCTCCGTATTTCAACAGGGCGTTGGGAAAGATGGATGAGCCGGTGTGAAACATGATGGGTATACCGAGCTCTTGGGCGCGGCCATAAAGGGGAAAAAGTCTGTTGTCGTTGGGATAGAAATGCTGGTAGGTCGGATAGAGCTTGAGCCCCCTGATTCCATGATCGCTAACGCACCGGTCCAATTCATCAACGGCATTGAAAGTCGTGAAGGGGTTTATGTTGGCAAAGGGGATGAGGCGCTCACTGGCTCTGCAGAAAACGCCAACCCGCTCATTGGGGGAGACACCTGTCACCATGGGGTTATTTTCCGCGAGAACGACGGCGTAGTCCACTCCCTGCTCGTCCAAGAAACGAAGGAGGGATTCGGGTGAGGCGAGAACCTTCCGGAGAAGGGCCACCCTGTCGTCGCCCTGGAGCTCTCGGACCCATTTGAGGAACCAGTCATTATACTCTTCGACCTGAGTAATGTGGAGGTGGAAGTCAATAACCGGCATGTAGGCTTCCCTTTTGGCGGAAGGCTGAAGATCTCTCTGAAAGGAGAAAGCAATCTCAAGGGATTCGTCCCGCCAGCTTCCTTATGGTTTCTTCAGCCTCCACGACAGTCCTTTTGATCAACTCCGAAACAGTGGGTATATCCCCAATCCGTCCTGAAACCTCACCAGCCAGCATAAGGGAGCGATCCTCGTCGTTCTCGAGAAGTTTTTGGAACCCCTCTTTTTCCATCTCAAGAATCTCCGGGGTGGAATCTACGGGTTCTCCATAGTAAAAGCCACCAATAGTCTTGACCGTCGCCTCTACGATGGCTGCGGATTGAGGGTTTCTTAGAAAGCGCATGGGTCCAAAAAACCCCCTTGCCACCAGGGTTTTTCTTTCGTCTTTATCAAGAATTCCCCTCTTCCAGACGGGCTGAAAATCGCTCTCCCTCGTGGCAATGAACCGCGTACCCATTTGAACGCCCTCGGCACCGAGGGCGAGGGCGGCTGCGAGGGTAACGCCATCGCAGATACCACCGGCCGCGATCACGGGAACCTCCACCTGTTTGACCACCTCAGGGATCAGAACCATGGAGTGAACCGGTTCCCAAGCAACATGGGCCCCTCCCTCGTGGCCCGAGGCAATGATCATGTCGACTCCAGCGGCTTCAGCCCTTTTCGCATGATACACTGAGGGAACGACATGGAACCAGGTCATACCGGAATTCTCGATCCATTCCCTCCAGGGAAGCGGATTGCCGGCCGAAGTGATGATGGCCTTGAACCTCGCTGCGACTTCCGGATCCCTTTGCCGGTATTCCAAGGCTTCTCCAATAAGGATTCTGGCCGCATCCACAAATTCTGCAGACACCGGAACATTGACCCCGTAAATTCCCCCCGATTCACGGGTTTTTTCGGCAACCTCTGCAATAGTCCGCCGCATGATTTCCTTCGGTGTCCCCTTGCCAAATACCCGGCTCGGATCCACTGGGGTGACCTTCGACAGGTTAGTGGCCATGCCAATGCCACTGATGATGCCCAGAGCTCCCGCATTGGTCACGGCGATGCACAGCCTGTTCGTGCTGTATGGTCCCATGCCCCCCTGGATGATCGGGTATTTGATTCCCAACCTCTCGCACAATTCGGTCCTTACCATGAGACATCCCTGCGGGGTGGATCGTTCTGAATCGATCTCCCGTCCCTGGTCCAGGTATTTTCGTAATCCTTATCATATACTAAAATAAGAGAAGGGTCGATACCTTGTTTAAGGAGAGAGATCTACCCATTGTGTTTGGGCCTGTCTCACCATGGAGTAAGGGAATCCGAATACTTAAATACCAAGGCGCTCATAGTCTTCGCGTCGTAGAGAGTGGGTTCACACCGAAAGGGGAATTGGCAACAGCCTGTTCAGGGAGGAGTTGGACGATGGCCTCAGAGAGGAACACCATTACGTCCGTGATGGACGAAACCAGGAGATACAATCCACCCCGGGAGTTTGTTGATAAGGCTCATATTAGGAGTCAATCCCAATATCAAGTCATGCATCAAAGATCTATCGAGGATCCCGAGGGGTTCTGGGGAGAGTATGCCAGTGAACTTCACTGGTTCAAGAAGTGGGATAGGGTCCTCGAGGGGGACCTGACCCAGGGAGACATAAAATGGTTTGTTGGGGGTAGACTGAATGCATCATACGATTGTCTCGACCGACACCTCGAGACGTGGCGAAGAAACAAGGCTGCGATTATTTGGGAAGGGGAGCCACCAGGAGACTGCCGGACATACACTTACCAGCAGCTTCATCGGGAGGTTTGCAGATTTGCCAACGTGCTAAGAAAGAAGGGAATCACCCGGGGGGATCGGGTGGCCGTCTATCTTCCCATGATCCCGGAGCTTCCCATTGCCATGCTTGCATGTTGCCGCATCGGGGCGATTCACAGCGTTGTTTTTGCCGGGTTCAGTGCCGAAGCCCTGGGAGATAGGATAAGGGACTGCGATGCGAAACTCCTGATCACCTCCGATGTGAGCTTTCGGGGTGGAAAGACCATTGGGGTAAAGAGAAACGCTGATCTGTGTCTTGAACGGTGCCCCACCGTGAGGCACGTGATTGTGGTCAACCGGGGAAAAACGGATCCACCCATGGAGACCGGTCGGGACACCTGGTGGGATGAGGAAATGGCGGAAGAGGATATCCATTCGGACTGTGAACCTGAAAAAATGAATGCTGAGGATCCTCTGTTCATTCTCTACACGAGTGGGAGCACCGGAAAACCTAAAGGGGTCGTGCACAGCACCGGGGGATATCTTGTCTACGCAAAAAAGACGTTTGAGTGGGTTTTCGACTACAGGGATGAGGACACGTTCTGGTGTACCGCCGATATCGGGTGGGTGACCGGTCACAGCTACACCGTCTACGGTCCCCTAGCTGCTGGAGCAACGAGTTTGATGTTTGAGGGTGTGCCGAACTACCCCAAGCCGGACCGCTTCTGGGAGGTGGCCGAGAAGCACCGGGTGAGCATTTTCTATACCGCTCCGACGGCCATTCGGGCGATCATGAGGGAGGGGGAGGCCTGGGTGAGAAAACATGATCTGAGCAGTGTGAGGCTTCTGGGGACGGTCGGCGAGCCGATCAACCCAGAGGCCTGGATCTGGTACCATGATGTGGTGGGTCGTGGAAGGTGTCCCATCGTTGATACCTGGTGGCAGACAGAGACCGGTGGGATTCTGATCTCCCCTCTGCCCGGAGCGATTTTCCTGAAACCAGGGTCTGCAACCGTTCCATTTTTTGGAGCCGATCCTGCCGTGGTTCGAGACGACGGGTTAGAATGTGGAGTCAATGAGGGAGGCTACTTGGTGATCCGGAAGCCGTGGCCCGGAATGCTGCTGACGGTTTTTGGTGACCCCGAGCGGTTCAAGAACACCTACCTCGCCCAATATCCCGGCATGTATTTCACAGGAGACGGGGCTCGAAAAGATGGGGACGGTTACTTTTGGCTTATGGGCCGTGTAGACGACGTGATCAATGTGTCTGGTCACCGGATGGGCACTGCAGAGATTGAAAGTGCCTTGGTCGCCCACCCAGACGTGGCAGAGGCAGCCGTGGTGGGCTTTCCCCATGAGGTGAAGGGCCAGGGGATCTATGCCTTTGTGACGCTTGGATCAGGCGTTGAGAAAGTCGAGAGCCTTAAGAAGGAACTTGTCGCTCACGTCCGAAGGGAGATCGGCCCCATTGCGACGCCAGACAAAATCCACTTTGCTGATGCTCTGCCCAAGACGAGAAGCGGAAAGATCATGAGACGGATTCTCAAGAGAATTGCCGCGGGAGATATCCACGATATGGGGGATACCTCAACCTTGGCAGACCCAGTCGTCGTGGAAGACCTGGTTCGGGAGAGGCAATAGAGGGATTCCGAAATCCTGCCCCTTTATCTCATCTTCTCGAAGAAGTGGTGCGGAGGGTCACACCGGACTCTGGATACCCAAAGAGGATGTACTTCCTGGGGTCAACAGGAACGTTGTTGACGCTGACTTCATAGTGGAGGTGGGGACCTGTTGATCGTCCCGTGTTTCCAAGCTCAGCGATGAGGTCTCCCCGCTTGACCTTCTGCCCGATCTTGACATGGGCCTTGTGAAGATGAGCATAGCGGGTGGTGATGCCGTAACCGTGATTAATGACGAGTTCCTTCCCATATCCATATGCCCTCCCTACCTTCATGACCAGCCCATCGGCTGGAGCGATGACCGGGGTTCCGACGGCATTGGAGATGTCCACGCCTTCGTGCATCTGGATCGTCCCGGTAAAGGGAGAGATTCGGTACCCGAAGCCCGAAGTCAACCACCCACGGCTGGGAAGGATCGAGGGGGTGGAGGCCAGTTGCTCCCGCCTGCCCTCAAGCAAGCCCTCCAAGCGTTGGAGGCTTGCCTGTTCCACTCGAGCCTCCATGGATAGCCTCTCCAGATCCTGTTTGATCTGTTGGATGAGACCGGACTGGTCCTTTTGAAGAATCATTCCTTCACGGATATCCTTGGGCGTTGGACCGCCGATGCCTAGGGTGGGAGGGGGAAGGGGTTCAAGGTCTGCAACGACCCGTAACTTCGAATCGAATTCACGAATCTTCGATATCTGGTCCTCGAGATGGGAAACCTCGTCCGCGAAAAGGGAGATTTTGGTTTTTTGGATTTGATTCACCTCTCGCAGCGATGCGAGGCGGACCCTGTCCTCTTTGGCCTTAAGATACTGCCAACTGAGCAAGATCAATGCAAAGAGAAAGGCGCCCAGCATTAGAGGGAGAAGCCCTAGCCAGACCCCAGAGATTTTGAGACGTCTTACTTTTGAAGACTTCTTCGAGAATATCAGGATGTTAAGAGGGCCTTCTTCCTGCACGGGATTTCTCTCCTTCCTTGTAGGCAGAAGCACTTCTGAGAGCTATGCCACATCATGGGCCCTTTGTCAACCCCCGAACCCAAACTTCGATTTAACGGTTCTTGATCCACCTGGGGTGTGTGATTCCGTATTTCTTGATCTTGTAGTGGATGACCCGCTTGCTCACACCCAAAAGCCTGGCCGCCTCCTGCTGGATCCAGTGTGTTTTCTCGAGCGCTTCGAGAATCGAGTTCTTCTCGAGATCCTCCAGTGTCCCCAGACCGTTTTGTGGAGGAGCGCTTTTCGCCATTGAAGAGATCTCTGCAAGTCGGCCATCGAACAGAAGATCCTCCTCCTGCAGGAACTCTCCCTGGGTCATTAGGACCGCCCTTTCGATCACGTTTTTCAACTCCCGGATGTTGCCCGGCCACGGATAGTCCCGGATCATCTTGAGAACTTTTGGACTGAAGCCTTTGATCTCCCGATTGAGGGATCGTCGAAATTTATCGAGAAAATAGGTGGCCAGAAGCTCGATGTCGTCACCCCGTTCCCGTAGAGGTGGCAGTTCGATATAGATCACGTTGAGTCGGAAATAGAGCTCCTCCCTGAACAGACCCCTTTCAATCGCCTCGATGAGGTTCTTGTTGGTGGCTGCCACAATGCGAAGATCGACCCTCAGTGTCCTGCTGCCTCCCAATCTCTCAAATTGCCGCTCTTGAAGGACTCGGAGGATCTTAGCCTGGATTCTGAGACTCATGTCGCCAACTTCGTCGAGGAAGATGGTTCCCGTGTTGGCCTGCTCCAATCTGCCGATGCGCTGTTTAATCGCTCCAGTGAACGCCCCCCGTTCATGGCCAAAGAGTTCGCTCTCGAGAAGGGTTTCCTGGAGGGCCGCACAATTGACACTCACAAATGGCCTATTTCTTCTGTCGCTGTTGTAATGGATAGCACCTGCAATGAGTTCTTTCCCCGTGCCGGTTTCTCCCGTGATCAAGACCGTGGCATTGCTCGGGGAGATTTTCCTGAGAACACTGAAAATCCTCTGCATCTGAGGGCATTCACCGATAATGTCGGTGAACTGATGGATTAAACCGGATTCATGCCGAAGAAACTCGACCTCATGGGAGAGGATCCGGTTGTTTAGCGCCTGCTGAACCTTGATCTCCAGAATATCCATGCTGAGAGGTTTCTGAAGGAAATCATCTGCCCCGACTTTCATCAGATCTACGGCCTTTGAGACATGGTCGGCATCGGACACAAGAATGACCCGGGTTGGCGGGTTTTTTCCTTTGATGGCCCGATAGATCGTCTGGTTCTCGGACGTTGCCATGCCGACATTCTCCACAACAACGTCAAATATAGACTCATGGATGTGGTTCAGAGCTGCCTGGGCATTTCTGGCGCCAATCACTTCATGGCCTGTTCCGGCAAAAGTCGCCATAATGCGGTCGTAATCGGTTTGGTCTTTCTCTATAAGCAGAATTCTCGGCATGTTTGATTCCCCGTGTTCCCTTCCTACCCTTCTGCTCGGTCTCGCGAACGGCTCGCGCCGTTTCCGCTAAGGCTCCACATGTTACCCGGCAGAAGGTATGTTTGCCTGCAAAGGGGGGGAGGAAGACAAACGATCGCACCGTCTGAAGAAGCAATTTTGATGCCATTTACTATCAGCTCTGTTGACGGTTTTGCGGGGGTCAGCGTACCGGGGTCAGGGATCGGCAGGGTATAGAGGAACGACCCATTCCTACCCGGCGGTCAGTAGGCTATACAACCCATTCCCCCGGATGAGCCGGATTGCTTAACAGGTCAAATGGAACGCGCCTGTGCTGCCACGAGACGTTTAACAATGGGGGCTCGTAGCTGAATGGGTACCGATTCTTTTGTGAGGCCTTTTGGGAGTTGAAGCGCTTCAGGCGTGGACTCACCCAGATGAAAATACACGGAGTGGATGGGGAGTGAGACATTTTTCCAGAGGGGAGAGACCAATTGTCACTCTGAATCGCTCCATCGGAGGGGTCCCATCGATAGGGATCACCCCATGGACCATTTCAATAGGATGTAGAGGGTCTTAGAGGTTGATCTATTCGATTTCTTTTAGTTTTTTGAGATGGGCGAGTTGAGATTCCAACTCTTCGATTTTCTTTTTCAACTCAACCATTCTCAGCTCCCGATCAATGGTGAGTTTGTGCCACTTCTCAAGTTCCTTCATCCTTTCCTGGAGCTCCTTTTCCGCCCGTTTTCTTTCGGTTATGTCCCGGGCAATCGCTTGAATTCCGATGATTTTCCCCTCTTTCTTGACAACATTCGCATTGAAGTCGACAAAAATGATTTCTCCGGTCTTTCGGATGATTCTGAACTGGTGGTTACTCGGTACATCCTCTCCCGCCATCCCCCTGCGATGGAGATCGGTCACCAAGGGGAGATCTTCTGGATGGGCCAGTTTGGAAAAGTGGAGGCTCTTCGTTTCCTCCTCAGAATATCCAGAGACCTCACAGAATTTGGGATTAACCAGAGAGAATGTCCCCTGGGGGTTGATCAGGGTAATCGCGTCATTGGCGTTCAGGATGAGGTTTTCATAGAGGGTCTGTGTTTCCTCGAGAGCCGCTTCTAGATGCTTCGTGGCCGTAATATCTCT
This sequence comes from uncultured Thermodesulfobacteriota bacterium, assembly GCA_964348185.1. Taxonomy (GTDB): domain Bacteria; phylum Desulfobacterota; class BSN033; order WVXP01; family WVXP01; genus CAYGBW01. Next base: position 9,686 of record CAYGBW010000031.1, read on the forward strand.
AAGAAAGGCTGCAACAACCCTCGTCCCTTGAAAGGTGTTGTTACCGATCCGGGCCTCCAGAATGTGCCTCGTCCCGTCAGGGCAAACTGCTTCGAGCTCACGGGTGTGCCACGTCCCCTCCCTTTCGTCCATCCGCCTCTGAAAGGTATCAGGCTCCTCTTTGGGGAAGAGCTTGGACACCTCCATGCCCGTCAATTCTTCTCTCGAATAGCCCAAGAGGTCGCCAAAAAAGCGGTTCCCGTAGACGATCCTTCCTCTATCGACAGCCAGGTAGCCCTCAGACATGTCTTCGATGATTTGCGCCTCGCGCCACATGAAGGCCTTTTCGATGGAATGGGCCAGTTCTTGGAACTTGAACGGTTTTGTCAGATAATCACAGGACCCGGCCTTCATCACATTGACCGCTCGGTGTTCGTCCCCGTGGCCCGTCACGGTCACAACCGCCATATTCCGGTCGATCTGCCGGATCCTCTTGAGGATTTCTGTGCCCTCAGCGTCTGGAAGAATAAGGTCCAAAAGCACGATTTGCGGCTTCTCGGAAGAGACCTTCTCCAGAGCTTTCTGGCCAGTATGGGCTGTTTGAATGTTGTAGCCTTGGTGTTCCAGAAAAGCTGCTGTCACGGTGGTAAAATTCTCATCGTCATCGACGATGAGAATTCTTGCCTTTTCGGTCTCCATCATCATGAATCATTCACCCTTCAGGCCAGATCGGCCTTGTAAGCGTCTCTTTACCCGGCTGAATCCCTTGGAATTGTCCCTCCCCCAACCCACACTTTCGCCAGCAGACCGGTACCCGCGCCGTTATTTGTAAGACCAGACCACCTCGGAGGGGAAAGAGAGATTAACCACATATTCTCTGCGGATATCTCTGAATTGGAATTCTTCCAGATAAGGTTCTGCCAAGATCCCTCGGCACTTGCTGAAGGCCTGAGGATAAACACAGAAGATCCACTGGAGGGTTCTGTCTTTGACCTTTTCAGGGAGGGTGGTATTGACAAGGACCAGACGGCCTTCGGGCTTCAATACCCGTCTAAACTCTCTAATGATCCTGGCGTATTCGGTCGCAGGGAAAATGTCGAACATGTACTGATTGATCAGAAGGTCAAAGGTATTGTCGGCAAAGGGAAGGGCCCGGCAGTCCCCAAGTTGGAGATCGTAATTGAGGGTTCCGGTTCTCGCCGCCCTTTTTTTCGCCCGGTACAGCATCCCGTGAGAGATGTCGATCCCCTGATTCCAGCCGTCAGGATTACGCCTCAAGATCTCCTGGAAATTGAGGCCCGTCCCCACGGCAACTTCTAGCACCCTTTCGCCATTTGCGATCTTTGAAACCTCCAGGGACCTAGCCCGTGCCTTTGACTCCAAGATGATCCCAAAGATGTCATAGACGGGTGAGATCAGATTGTACTTCTGAGTCATTCTTTTGCTGGAAACCGGTCGGCCGGCCTTTTCATTGCGTCCCATTTCCGGTCCTCTGACAAGACGCTTCCCAATCTGTACAGACCATCCTCTACGGATTGACTTAGTCGAATCGACGTATACCATGAATTTCTATATGAATCAATCCCCTTATTCTGGAGTTTCCTGACTTTTCGGCTTCCCCTTGACGGCCTGTCGTTTAAATCCATCTAAGGCTTCGAGGAACTAATTTCCAATGTCAAAATCCAAATGTCAAATGAAACCCCAATGCCAACTGTCAAAACCTTGAAATAGTTCTAAGAATTAGATAGTTACGCAGCCAGAACAATCCACAACTCAACGACTCAATCCCCCGATCATTCCCTATTTGTCATTTGAGGTTTGACATTCATTTGAACTTTGAGCTTTGTCATTCGTCATTTCGGCCCCTAGGCTTTGAAAATCAGGAGTTGAGACCCGAGACATGGCCCAATCTCCATCAGGGGGAAGACTGACCCATGAAGGGACAGTTGTTGAATGAGGATGTTCCGTATATAATGATCGGAGAAAACGGAGGGATCAATCGTAGGGAGGGGTCATGCCTATCGAGGAGATCACCATGCCCGTTTTCTTTCCCCTAGGCTTTAGAATGGTGCCAGAAGATTGAATGGAGACCCTATGAAAGGGATGACTCTCTTGACGGATCTCTACCAGTTGACCATGGTGGCGGGGTATTTCCAAGAGGGGAGGGCCACACTCAGGGCCAATTTTGACTGGTTCTTTCGGACCCTACCCTTTGGGGGTGGTTTTTGTGTGGTGGCTGGGTTAGAGCAGCTGATTGACTATGTCCTCAATCTCCAATTCACGGATGCCCACATCAGCGCCCTAGAGAGCCTCGGAATATTCTCTAAAGAGGTTCTCCGAAAATTCGAGAAGTTTCGCTTTACAGGGGACCTGTGGGCGATCCCGGAAGGAACGGTCGTCTTTCCTCACGAGACCCTCATTCGAGTGACCGCTTCCCTCCCGGAGGCCCAGATGCTAGAAACAACCCTCCTCAATATCATGAATTATCAGACCCTCATCGCGACGAAGGCGGCAAGGGTCTGCCTGGCTGCTGAAGGGGACCCCGTCATCGAATTTGGGATGAGACGGGCTCAAGGCCCTGACGGAGCGATCAGCGCGGCGCGGGCGGCATTTATTGGGGGATGCGAGTCCACCTCCAATGTCCAGGCCGGACTGCTGTTCAACATTCCCGTGAGGGGAACGCATGCGCACAGCTGGATCGAGAGTTTTCCAGATGAACTGGAGGCCTTCAGGGCCTATGCCAGATCATTTCCAGATGCCTGCATCTTCCTGGTTGATACTTATGATACGCTGAAAAGCGGACTACCCAATGCAATTCAGGCAGCAAGAGAACTCGAAGAAGCAGGGCATAGATTTGTCGGCATACGTCTGGACAGTGGAGACCTGGCCTACCTCAGCAAAAGGGCTCGAGAAATGCTGGACGAGGCTGGACTGAAGCACGCCAAGATCGTGGCGTCGAGTGAACTCGATGAATGGATTATTGAAAGTCTAAAAAAGCAGGATGCCAAGATCGACATCTGGGGGGTGGGAACTCGGCTCGTCACGTGTTGGGACCACCCTGCGCTGGGAGGGGTCTACAAACTGACGGCCGTAGAAGAGAACGGCCAGATGACGCCGAAGATCAAGGTATCGGGAGATCCGGGGAAAATCACCAATCCGGGTCGCAACAAGGTGGAGAGGATTTTCAATCGCAACATGATGATGCAGGGAGACATCATCTTGCGTGAGGATGAAACCATTGACGGATCTCAACCCGTAACCGCCTGCCATCCCATGTATCCCCATATCTGTAAGACGTACAAGCCTCCTTTTGAAGCCGAGGAACTGCTGGTTCCCATTTTTCTGAAGGGCAACCTGGTCTACGAAAGGCCAAGTCTGAAAGAGATTCAGGCCAATACCTTCACGAACCTGGAAAGACTGGAACCGGAATACAAGCGTTTGACCAATCCCCACATCTACAAGGTCAGTCTGAGTGAGAAGCTGAATCGGGTCAAAGACCGACTCCTGATAATGCACCGGTAAAGCCGGTCGTCAGGGGCCAGCAGTCAGGGCTCTGGAAGGAGAAGGAAAAGAAGCCCTTCCCATGGTCCCAGCGAACCAACAGCCGTTCTGTGTTGTCATGCTAAAAGAACCGTTCCCCGACCCCTGATGGGCTGTTGCCCAAACGAAAATCCCTTTGAGCGTTCGTCAGAACGGTTTTTGCTCATAAATCTCAGGCGAATCCCGCCAAAACGCGAGACTGGAGCGAGCCTTAGATTTATCAAAAAACCTTCGAGAAAGGGGAAAAGGGATTTGGGCAACAGCCCGCTAACAACTGACCCCTGAGTCCACATACCTAGCCGCTCGATTGGATGCGTCTCGGAAGGACTTCCATGGAGTTACGGTACGAATGGAGAACACCAGACAGGGTCCCTACCGGTTGCTTGATACGGTGACGGCAGTCTTTGTGACGGTTCTTCTCATCAGCAATGTCGCCTCGGCGGCAAAGATCGTCGATCTGAGGATATCGATTGGAAGCTTCCCTCTGGCCTTCGATGGAGGGACTTTCCTGTTTCCCTTGAGTTACATCTTCGGAGACGTGCTCACAGAAGTCTACGGATATCGGATAAGTCGGAGGGTGATCTGGACGGGCTTCGGGTGTGCGGCTCTCATGAGCCTCACCTTTTGGATTCTAGGCAGACTTCCTGGCGAGGTTTTTTGGGAGAACACTGCAGGGCAGGCAGCTTACGACAAGATTCTCGGGTCGGTTGGAAACGGGGCCATCGTTGTGGCCAGCCTTTGCGCCTATTGGGCAGGAGAATTTTCAAACAGCTATGTCCTGGCAAAGATGAAGATGAGAACCCGTGGCCGGTGGCTCTGGACCCGAACAATTGGGAGCACTGTGGTCGGGGAGGGCGTGGACACGGTTTTGTTTGTGGGGATTGCCACAGTGCTGGGGGTCTTTCCACCGGGGGTAGTCTGGAGCCTTATGGTAGCAAACTATCTCTTCAAGGTGGGCGTCGAGGCGGTCATGACGCCGGCGACCTATCGGCTATGCAGCTTTCTGAAGCGAATCGAAGGGGTCGACGTCTATGACTATGATACCTCTTTCAATCCATTCAATCTCGAACTATTCAATTCTCCCCTCCACAAGGAATAAGCAAATTGTACACTCTCTCAGGCCCTTAGAAGTCGTTCTTATTCTAAAAGGCTCGAGGATCATTTCGTTAAGGGATTGAGGCAAATGCCTCTTAGCCTCCATCCTCTAACCTAACGCAAGGCGCTGTTTTCCATTGCCTCAAGACGTCGGATCCGCTCTTCGATTGGGGGATGGGTGCTGAAGAGGTTGACCAAACCCTTTCCCCGAAGGGGGTTGACGATGAACATATGGGCCGTTGAGGGATTGGCCTCCATAGGGATCCTCTTCACAGAATCATCCAGTTTCCTGAGGGCGTTGGCCAGATATCGGGGGTGGTGGGTCAGTTCTGCTGCTGCCCGGTCGGCCAGATACTCTCTCGATCGAGAAATCGCCATCTGAATGAGCATTGCTGCCACGGCCCCCAGAATCGATACGACAATGACCACCAAGAAATTACCGCCCCGGTTTTCGTCGTCACCCCCAAACCCCCCGAACAGGGCCCCCCATCGTGCCATCATACCGAGGTAGCTTATGGCCCCCGCCATGGTAGCGGCGATTGTCCCGATCAGAATATCCCGGTGCTTCACGTGAGACAACTCGTGTCCGATCACGCCCATGAGTTCCTCTCGGGACAGGATTCTCAACAAACCCGTGGTGACGGCCACAGCGGCGTTTTCGGGATTCCGGCCCGTGGCAAAAGCGTTGGGGCTGTCGCTTTCCATGATGTAGATTTTTGGCGTGGGGATTCCCGCTGTCTGGCCGAGTTGCCCAACGACTGAATGGAGTTCTGGCGCCTGAGTGGGCTTGACCTCCTTTGCGCCGTATACCTTCAGGACGATCTTGTCGCTGAACCAGTAGGAGACGAGATTCATGGTCCCGGCGAGAATCAACGCCATGATCATCCCGTTTCTCCCTCCCAGCAGGTCACCAACCCAGAGAAATAGCAGGGTCAGAATCCCCATGAGAAAATAGGTCCGAATCCTGTTCATGGTTCCTCACTCTCCTCTATCTTTGATACCGTGAAAAAAACACAAAACCTCCTCAGACCCCTTTGAAGGCAACGATTGCCTTTTTTCTTCAGCAGCCTCAGTGAAACCGTGTCTGCTCGCCAGGATGCCTGTCGGTTCCGTTTTTTCAGGACGTCTCTGTTTTTTTGACGAATAGACGTGATCCTGAGGTGATTGACCGCCTTCCCATTATACTCTTCAGCAAACACGGCCTTTGCATAGATCTCTTCCCACAGTCCGCATCCAAGCAAAAAGGGGTACAGAAGCGTGATTCGGGGGTATAGAAAGACACCACCCTCGAAGATTAAGAGATCAAGCCCCTGAGCTTCGTGACATTTGGCCGAGACGGGGGCTTCCTGTCTGTCCCGCAGACTCAGGCTCCGTCTAGGCTGTGGTGCTCTGTCTTGCGATACCACGAGGCAGGATCAGCAAAGTACTCTTCGGTATCCTTCAGAGACAGGTAGTGCTCGTGCTCAATTCTTGAGAGGAGGTCGAAAAACGCCTTTTCTTTCTGATTCGAGACGCTGTCCCGGAGATCGGCGTAATACTTGGCCCCCTTGGCCTCAAAATCGATAGCGGTCCGGATGGCCTCCAAATCGTCATCGTCTCCCTCAGATCTCTCATCAACCTTCCGGAGGAAACCCAACAGGATGTCCTTGACAATTGTATCTTTGACCTTGAGAGGCACGGTTTCAGGCCATTTCTCCTGTTTTTCCCATTTCTGATGGAGTTGCTTCAGCCGTTCGTAGTGTTCGAGTTCCTCGTCCCCGATCTGCTTGAACATGGACTTTCCGAGGGGATTTTTGGTTCTCTCGGCGTTCTTGAGATAGAATTCACGCTCTCTCAGCTCGTTGTTAAGAGCCACCTCCACGGCGTTCAACCGTTCTTTTTCATCCATGACCCCTCCGTTTGCCTTTGATTGTCTGATCCCTTTAGCTCCACGGAACAAGACTGTAAAGCCGAATAGGGGAGGCAACGTTCTTCAGTTCCTTTTCTCCCAGATCCTCCAGCCCCACCCTTCCGTTTAAGCGTTTCGCCGTTTCCGGACCGATGAGAATCTGTCCATTCTCAGCTGCGTTTGCCATCCGGGCGGCGAGATTGGTCACCGGCCCACTAGCCGTGTAAGTCATACGGGAGCCCACAGAGCCGACGAATCGAGTCATCCCCACAAGGGCAGGTCCGGAGTTGATCCCCATGTTTATGATAACCGGGTCGAAGCGACCCCTCAGTTCTCTGTTGATCTCGAGGGTTTGCTGACGGATGGCCATGGCCGTCATAACGGCCTGGAAGGCGTTTTCTCCATGGTCGGGATCCTGAAAGATAATCATCAGACCGTCTCCGGCCGTTTCGTTAATATCGCCATTGAATTTGTATATGTTGTCGAGGTAACTGGAAAAATACCTCTCTATGATAAAATTGACTTTGACTTTATCAAGGACCTGACTCATCTGGGTATAACCAGCCACATCAAGAAAAAGCACGGAGACATCCTTCTCCTTTTTTTCGAACTCAGGGGCGTCGGGATTCTTCCTCACAATTTTCTTCACCGATTCAGGAACAAACTTCTCCAGGTGGCCAAGCATTTTATCGGCCGTCATTTTCTCCTGGGAGACGATCAAGTGTCGCTTGGCGTTCATGATCACATTGGCGGAAAGGTCAGAGAGATCCTGGAGCAGCGCAATGTCTCTCTTGTCGAAGGGGGTACCTCTATCGGTCATGATACTCAGCACGGCCAAGACCTTTTCGTCTTCGAAGATGGGGAAGGCGACTTCACGGACGCTATCTGTGAAGTTCTTGGTACCCGGCTGATCGTCCCGTTCTACCCAGCACTTCTTATGAACGGCCTCTTGAACGGCCTGCCGGGTTCCTTTGCAAAGAAGGCAACTGACTCTGCTCTCATGGACCGCGCAATGGAGGGGTCGCATATAATTCTTGGCCTGCTTGTCATACACCAGAAGGCAGGCTTCTTTGGCCTTGGGAAAGATCACCCGTGCCTCATCACGGATTTCCTCCAGGACGCCTCCAATATCGAGAGAGGACGTGATCTTCTGGATGATCCTTTTAATATTCTCGAATCTTTCTTTGTAAGAGGCTTTCAAAGCTACAGTCGTTCTCTTTGGTCATTACGTTGACGGATTCGACGCGCTTACGTTCCCCACGCACACACTCCCGGTCCCTCGGTCCTTCCGTGCGGCGCAGGCACACAACCTCTCTTCATTTTACTGTGGCTGGCCTTTAAATTTCAAGGGAATTGCCGATCCCTCGAGCCCACGTGAGCCAAAGGATGTTGAGGAGCCAGAAGTCAGGCGTCAGAAGGGAGAACAAAAGGACAAGAGGCAAGAACGTCTTAAGATCGACGGATTGGGTCAGAAACGCATTAGGTTTTCCGTCCCATCCAGCGATTGGTTTCGAGTTCTCCGTGGAAGAAAAAAGCGAAATGACTTTCTGACCTTAGACGCCTATTCTGACCTATGCCCGGAAGCACAGCCCCTGGCAGGGTGGAGAGGCCCATCGTGGATTTCACTGGCCTTCATGGCCGTTGCTTCTGTGAAAAGGGGATGGTAGAGGATGATGCTCGTGACAAAAGGGAAGACATAATAAACGACCCGATACAGGAGAACGGCAAGGATTGCAACTTCAAGGGGCACCCCAAGACTGTAGTAAATGGCTGCCATGGAGCCCTCCATGATCCCGATAGCCCCTGGGATAAAGGAGATTAGAGAGACAAAGATCCCAATGGCAAAGCCGACGACGAGGACCCCAGGAGAGATGGAATAACCGATTGCGACGAAAGAGAGATAGAGAGTAAGGAGGCAACAGAGCCAGTCGAGAAAGCCGCAGAGGATGGGGATAACCATTGCTCTTTTTTGGGTCACCATCAGAGAGATGCCCTGATGAAAATCCTCCTTGAATTCATTGAGGGAGACCTCATCAAAGACGAGGGTCTTGGTCAATCTGAAGGAACCCCAGTTGATCAGCCTATAGAAAAAGTCGATGAAACGGTCCCGGAAGGCCTTGTTGACCACCGATCCAGAGGCCAGAAATGAGAGGGTCAAAGCCACGACGAGGACAGCTCCAGAGGTGAGATACTGGTAGAGGTGGAGTCCTCTGTTGGTGAGGAGATATCCAAAGCCAAACATGACAAATCCGATGAGCACGCCGTTGAGCAGCAGGTTGTGGATAAAGGAGACCAAGAAGGTCTTCGAGAAGGAGATGTTCCTTTTTCTTAGAAGGAAAACCCGCATGGTCAACCCTCCAACCCCCCCGGTGGAGACGAGGTAGTTGAGAGAGGTGGAGACCCAGGAGATGGCAAACATCTCCTTGAAAGGGAGGTGCTCACCCACCAGAGCGAGGAGCTTCTTCAGCGCAAGACCGATAAAGAGATAACTGGAGATTGTGGCGACAAAGGCAAGAGACAGCAAAGAAGGCTCTAGCTTCCGGACCAATCTCGCAATTTTCCCAATATCTGAGATGCTGAGAACCAGACCAACACCCAGGACGATCACCAGAAGGATCTTGATGATGGGTCTGGCGGCAATTCTCTGTCTTTTTTTATTTGCCCCCTTCGACTTCATGCTGCCTTTGTCTCCTGCCACTTTGCCGTTATTCTATTACGTAACTCCTGACATGGCAACCTCTTCCAGGGTCCACTGCGCAATGGCGCCCGGTTCCTCACTCATGGGGTAGCCCAAGTCCACGGTGGCAAAGAAAGGGGTTTTGCGGTGGACGTCCGAGTCATACAGACGTTCCAGGCCAGGGGAAACCTCTCTCAAGGCCGGATAGGGGTGGGGTACCCGCCCCCTTTGCCTAAGATCGGGCACTGGATCCATGCCGTGGGTTTCCCACAATGACGCTTGCCTAAAGGGCATGCACCCTCCCGCGAGCCCCTGATCCTCTTCTCAATAGCGCGGAGAGAACCGCTAAAGGCAGGAGTTCGTCGCGATAACACCCTCTGCTTGGGTGTCGCTCATTTCGGGGTAACCGTGAGAAAGAGGCTGCTTTCGCCCCTTCTGATGAGGAAGAGGACGCTCTCTTCACTCTTGGCCTCTTCGATGGCTTTGCCAAACTCATCGATGTTTTCGATCGGTTTACGGTTCACCTCTTGAATGACGTCGCCTTTACGGATTCCACTCTCGGCGGCCGGGCTGCCCGGGGTGACTTCAGTCACGACGACTCCGGTCACCTCTTCTAACCCCAGGCCTCGAGCAATCTCAGGGGTAATGTCCTGGACGGTAAATCCCAAAGGCTTCTTAGACGGCGCCTCGGCCACCTCGGTTTTTTCCTCCATTTCAGCCACGGTGGCGTCGAGGGTGAGAACCTTTCCGTCCCTGAAAACCTTGATTTTGACGGTTTTCCCAACAGGGGTCGATGCCACCAGGCGTGGGAGATCCCCGAATTCCTCGATCTCCTTCCCATCGAATTCAAGGATGATATCCCCTGTTTTGATCCCCGCACGCTCCGCTGGGGTATGCTTGAAAACCTGGGAAACGAGAGCTCCCTT
>CAYGBW010000032.1:0-14788 GCA_964348185.1 uncultured Thermodesulfobacteriota bacterium
CCGATGAATTCTGCTCGCTCCTCGTTGTCTCTGATGGCCTGGAGGATCCGGCCAAAGGGGGAATTCACCAGCCTGACGCACCCATAGTAGACGAGAATGACCACCCCAAGGACGAAATAGAAATACACGTACGGATTGCCAAGGCTGAGAACAATTGGAGGAACGCCGATTTCTGGCCTTGGGACGCCGGTCAGCCCGTCAGAACCTCCGGTGAAACTCTGCCAGTTGAAGGCCAGTTCATGAAACATCTCGGCAAAGGCCAGGGTCAGCATGGCAAAATAGACCCCCTTAATCCGAATCGATAGGTACCCGATGAGCCAGGCAACGATCCCAGACAGGACCAACGTGATGAGCAAGGCAAGCCAGATGGAATTGGACAGCTTGAGAAGGGTGAGAGCCCCTCCGTAGGCTCCGATGCCAAAGAACGCCGTAGGGCCCAGAGAAACAAGCCCTGTGTAACCCATGATGATATCGACACTCAGGGCAAAGAGTCCTAATATCAAGAGCTCTGTACCAAAGCGAAGATAAAAGGTGGAGAAGATCTCTGCGAGGACGCCTAAAGGAAAGAATGCCAAAAGGAAAAGGAAGAGGAGAAACCAGTAATAGCCACTCTCTGGTCCCCGAAGCACTCTTGAAAGCCTCAGACTCATCGGATTTCCTCTATTCCGAGAAGGCCTTGGGGTCGAACCAGGAGGACAATCACCATGACCATGTACATCATAGCCCCTGTGAAGGCAGGGAATAGAATGACACTAAAGCTCTCGAGAACTCCGATCAGAACCCCTGCCAGGGCAGCCCCGGAAAGGCTGCCCAGCCCCCCAACAACCACAACGATGAAGGCCGTAATGATGATGCCATCCCCCATATGAGGGTGAACGCTCCGGATGGGACCCATCAATACCCCGGCAGCGCCGGCAATGGCCACCCCGAAGCCAAAAACAAAGGTGAAGTATCTGGAAATGTCGATGCCGAATGCGCTGGTAATCTCACGATTATGTGTGCCTGCCCGGATAATCAGCCCGAATCGCGTCTTCTTCAGCATGAACCAAAAAAACACCGATATGAGAACGCCGACGCCGAGCACAAACAAGCGGTATGCGGGATATGTGATTCCCAGGAAGCCAATCATCCCCTCAAAGCCCTTTGGCCTGGAAAATATGTGGTAGGCTTTCCCCCACACGATTTCTGCCGCATTCCCAATGATAAGAACGAGGCCAAAGGTGAGAAGGATATGGTACAGAGGGCTTCTGCCATACAAGGGTCGGAAAGTCGAATACTCCAGGGCCATCCCGACAACGCCAACGATGATGGGAGCCACGAGAAGTGACAACCAGAAGTTTCCCGTGAGTTTGAAAAAAGTCAGCCCAAAGTAAGCCCCGAGCATGTAGAGAGCGCCATGGGCGAAATTGATCACCTCCATCAGGCCGAAGATGAGAGAGAGCCCAGAAGCAATGATGACATACATGAGTCCCAGGGTCAGACCGTTCAGGAGTTGCTTAAAGGCTATCTTGACCGTCATCTTGGGAAGGATCTGGTAGAAGATGAGCCAAGCCAGCCCAACGCATACCCCTACCAGAATGAATACGTTGACGAGAGTCTTTTTGTTTTTTAACTCTTTCACCCCCAGGTACTCTCTTCTTGTTGATTTCTATCTCAATGAACCACGAAGAAAAGGGGGGAGGGAAACCTATCCTCTCCCCCCTTCGTCGATACAGTTACTTGAACACACACTTCTGCTCGATCCCCGCGATCGCCTCCTCGCCGTCGATCATTTTGCCTATCTGTTTCTCGACGGGAAAAGCATATTCCGGGACTTTCACGATCTGCCCAGCCGCGATGTTTCGAACGATTTGACGGTCACTGGCCCGAAAATAGGATCTTCCCATGGGGGCGTTGTATTTTGTTTCTTTCTCAAGTTCGGCCATGATCTTGTCACGGTCGAGAGACTTGGCCCGGTTTATGCCCTGCGCCATCATCATAACGGCAACATAGGCGTTGTGGGCAAAGTTCTCTGGGTAATCTCCCCACCGCTTGTGGTAGGCCTCCACGAATTTCTTGTTTGTCCGGGATTCATGGATCACCGAGTACCGAATCGTGGTGTAATGGCCCACGGCGATGTCCCCGATCTCTCGAACGTTAAACTGAAGAATCGGGTCCACAACGGGGAGCTTACCCTCTTCGGTCCCGATGAGCCCGGCCGCGTGGGCCTGCTGCATGAAGGTTACAAGGGGTGATCCTAACAGACAAGTTGCGATAAAGTCTACCTTTCCGGCATCTCTCGCGGCCGCGATCTCGGTAATGATGGCCGAGTGATCGGTCAGACCAAATCCCTTCTCACCGTTGTAGCCAACCTCCGTGAGAAAGTCGCTCGTTTTTTCCCGCCAGGTTTTTCGCATCGATAGGCCGTAGGCATACTCGGGGATGACAAGCCAGTGGCGCTTGCCCAGTACGCCCTTGTCCACAAGGCCTCTCACCGTATTGACCAAAGCCCCAACAGCCTGCCAGGTCATGAGTTCGGTGCGGAAACCATATCGACTGCACTTATCGTCAGCCGTATTGAACATGTTGGTTCCCACTGTGGGGTTGAAAAAGACCTTGTGACGATCGATTACCTCTCGGACGGCCAGGGCAGAGCCGCTGCTAATCGTCCCCGTGATAAACTGGACGCCGTTCTTCTCGATGAGCTTCTCAGCCTTCTGGACGGCAACGGGTGGTTTGAGGGTCGTGTCTTCGACAAACCACTCGAGATCCTCGAAAAGGCCCCCTTTGGCCTTCAGTTCCTCGAGAGCCAGAACCGACCCCTGCATCTGTTGCTTGCCCAATGTGGCAAACATGCCTGTCAGAGGGGGGAGAAGTCCCCATTTAACACCCAGACCTGCTCCATGAGACAGGGATACACAGAAAAGACTCCCAATCAGAAAAGACACCGCTACGATTCCGACGATCCTTCGATTTGTCTTCATTCGATACCTCCCTCTTGAGTTAGATTTGAGCCCCTGATCCGGATTCACCTCCTTTCCCCGGCGGCTCGGTTTCAGAAGCTTTCCATGGGGAATATGGCAAACCTCCCGCGGTTTTCCGAGCCGTCCTCCGATCTCTCACCGACGCCGCTGCAGATGGGGAAACGATACCACACGCGAGTAGTGCCCAAAAGCACATCAACATATCCATAGTTGCCAGGAATGTCAAGATCTATTGTTTCAGAAGTCTAGAGCGAGGTCGGCCTGTTTTTCGGGAAGGGGAGGCTGGGGGGATTTTGGATCGTTCAGCTTCACCGAGACGACTTTGGAAACACCCGGGGATTCCATGGTGATTCCATAGAGGGTGTGTGCGGCCTCCATGGTTTTCTTGTTGTGGGTGATGAGGATGAACTGAGACCGGCCAGAGAGTTCTTCAATCATTTCAACAAACTTCGCCACATTGGCATCGTCGAGGGGGGCGTCCACCTCGTCCAACAGACAGAAGGGACTCGGCCTGTAGAGAAAGAAGGAGAAAATCAGAGCGATGGCCACCAGGGCCTTTTCCCCTCCAGAGAGGAGATCGAGGCTCCGAAGCCGCTTGCCTGGGAGCTGTGCCACAATCTCCACGCCCGTGTTGAGGATGTCCTCCTCATCCGTCAGTACCAGAGCGGCCTTTCCCCCGTTGAAGACCCGGGGAAACAGGGCCTGGAATTTTTCATTGGTCCCTTCAAAGGCCTCGAGAAAGCGTTTTTGGGTGGTCCGATCGATTCGCTGGATGGCCTTTTTCAGCCTATTCAGGGAGACTTTGAGGTCCTCCTCCTGTTCCCTCAAAAAGTCGGCCCGGTCTTTCAGATCCTCGTATTCCTGGAGAGCCACGAGATTCACCTCTCCCAGGCTATCGAGAGAAGCCTTGAGGCGTGTCAATTCCGTCTGATCCGGAATCTCATCGGTCTTCATCTCTTCGGGAAGGGGCGAAACCCGGATGTCTATCCGGTACCTCTCAAGGATGGTCTCAACAAGATGATTCAGGTTCAGGTGGGTCTCGGCCACCTGGAGGTTTTTCTCGTGGACCTCTTTTCTGAGTTCCTCCAGATGGATCTGATCTCGCCGGCCCAGCTCCTCCAGGTCCTTCATCTCTGCCGACTTCTCCTTGAGACCGTGCTTTTCACGGGTGAGTCGGTCCTTTGCCTCTTCTTGTCTCTTTTTCCAATCCTTGACCAGGGCCTGGACCTCTACGACATCCTGCTTGGTTTTCCGGATGGACGCTCTGTTTTTCTCCAGCAATTCCAGCCGCTTCGAGACCTGTCCCCTCAGATCTCTCTGCTGTTCTTCCAGGGCGTCAAGGTTTCTCTGGGCCCCTTTTCTCTGCTCTCGCCATCCGGCAATCTCCACTTTAACCCCTGTTATCTCTTCTTCGATCAGATTCTTCTGCCCCTCGGATTCCTCCAGCCTGAGTTTTGCCTTTTCGATAGCCTCTCGCTTTCCCTTCAGCTCATTCTCGAGATTCCCAAGGTCCTGCTGGGCCTCTCGACGCTCCCTCTCCATTTCCTCAATCTGAGAGCCTAACTGGTCTTGTTCAAAGATGAGAATCTCATATCGCCTTTGGTCGTCTTCCCCTTCGCGGGTGAGTTCTTCGATGTCCCTCTCTGTTGCGACCCGTTCCAGGGCCAGGGCCTGCTTCTTCCTCTCTTTGGATTCCATGCGGAGGCGTAATTCGGCGACTTTCTCCCCAGCTCTTTCCACCCTCCCCCGGAATTCGTCCCGCTCCCATCGAATTTGGGCGACCTGGGCGGCCAGGCTTTTGATTCTGCTTCTTCGTTCCAGGATCTGAAAAGCCTGGTCGTCGCGGCTTCCCCCGATGATGATCCCTGAGGCATCCATGACTTCTCCCTCGAGGGTCACGAGGGAGTGAAAAGATCCACCCCCTTGCCAGAGCTGAATCGCATGGTTTAGGCTCTCCACGAGCCATACATGCCTGAGGAGGAGAATACCCAAGTGTTCGTATCCCCCTTTCAGGGTAACGTAGTTGAGAAGGGGACCGATGACGCCACCCTTCGCATCGAGGGGGGGTGACCCATGGCCCTCTGGGCTCCTCAGATTCATGGGGATCAGGCCGATTCTCCCGCCTTCCTGCTTCTTGAGTAGGTTGATCGCCTCCAACCCCTCCCCGTGGCTCTGCACGATCAGGTACTGGAGGCGATGGGCCAGGGCAGCGCTTACGGCAGGTTCGTAGCGGGGTTCTGTTTCTATGATATCGGCTACCAGGCCCCGGATCCCACCGAGCGCCGGACCCCTGGAGCGCATCACGGTTTTCACCCCCTCGTCAAATCCCTCGAAACTCTTCTGGAACTCCTCAAGGGATTGAAGCTTGGACAACGCCATCTGCAATTGCTGGTCCGCCGTCTTCATGCGCGATTCCAGCTGGGTCAGTTCTTCCTCCCGGGAAGCCATCTCCTTTTCTAGAATTCTCCCCTCTTCATCGCATCTCTGCTGCCTGGTGTCGAGGGATTCGCGGGACGCCTCTTTCTCCCGGAGAGCGTGCCGCCTCCTGTCGAGATGCTCTTTTGTTTCCTCGATCTCCCCGCTGTTGCGTTCTTTCCTTCCCCTCAATTCCCTCAGGTTCCGCTCACAGAATGCGATCTGGTTGGTCCTTTGGGACTGCTTGGAGAGAAGCTCAACGAGATCGGCCTTCTGATCCTCCAGGCGATGGGTGGCTTCATCCCATTGCCCATGCAAAGTCTGCCACTGAGCGCTTTTTGCCTCCAGGTCTTTTTCCTTCTGAATGATCCTCTGCCCCAGGCTCTGGAATTCCTCCTGAAGCGCCACCCGGTGGTCTGCAGCGGCTCGAAGCTTGGCATTCAATTCATCGATTTCCTCTCCATACTGGGTTTCCAGGTGGCTCAGACTTGTGAGTTCCCGCCTGGCGGCCTCGATTCGTCCCTCCTCTCGGTCGATGGTTCCCCGGATCTCGTAAATGGTCCGCTCGGTGTTGCTGATCCGTTCCTCCCACGCAGCACACCGAGTCCTCAAGGTCTGGATCACGGTTTCCCTTTCCTGGAGTTGGGACGAGAGGGACTCCTCCCCTTCTTTCAAGCGGGAGAGGACCTCCTCGTCAGAGCTCAGCTGGTCGCTCAACCGGGAATACTCTGTGTGAGCCAGGGCGAGTTCGACTTGACGGATCTCTTTCCGGAGGCGTTTGAACCGTTCGGCCTTTTTCACCTGTTTTTCCAAGGATTGAATCTGTCGACGAATCTCCCCGATCACGTCCTGAATGCGGACGAGATTCTGCTCGGTCTGTTCCATCTTGGAGAGGGCTTCTCTCTTACGCTCCCGGAATTTTGCAATCCCGGCGGCCTCTTCGATGAAAATCCGTCTCTCCTCGGGCTTGGTATTAATGATGGCCTCGACCTTGCCCTGTTCCACAATGGAATAGGCCTGATTGCTCAAGCCCATATCCAGAAACAGGTCCACAACGTCCCGGAGCCTGCAGGGCGCTTTATTGATAAAGTACTCGCTCTCTCCGGATCGAAAGAGGCGACGGCTGATCATGATCTCATCGAAGTCCTTGAACCTTTCGGGACTCCCACCGTCATCGTTGGCCAGGATCAAATTGACCTCTGCCATTCCCACGGGTTTTATTCCATTGGTCCCTGCGAAAATGACGTCCTCCATGACCTTGCCCCGGAGATGCCGGGCACTCCTTTCACCGATAGCCCAGAGGATGGCGTCGAGGATGTTACTCTTCCCACACCCGTTGGGACCAACAATCGTGGTGATCCCGGGGGGAAAAGAAAAGGTGATTCGATCGGAAAACGATTTAAATCCGTGAATTTCCAGGGATCTCAACCTCATCACGCGGTTCCCCTTCACTCTTCAGCTGAACGAGCACGACCCGGATTCCCGACTCCCCTTTACCTTAAAGGGTGGTGTGGGAATTCCGATGCCTTTGAATATACTCCACCGCCCTATCGAGCCTCCCTAGCACCACACCCCTTCCGAGGATGTCCATGACCTCAAAGAGACCCGGGCTTGTGCTTCGGCCCGTGAGGGCCACACGGACCGGTTGGGCCACCTTCCCCAGGTTGACTCCCATCTTTTCTACCACTTCCCGGAACATCTTTTCGAGTCCCTCTTGGTCCAGCTCCCCTCTGGTTCTCAGCTCCTCGATTACCGTCTCGAGGGTAGGGAGAACGTCTCGACCGAGAAACTTCGCTGCGGCCTTTTCTTCGTACTCGATCGTCTCGCGGAAACAGAACTCCGCCTGATCAGCCATCTCCACCAGGGTCTTGGCCCGTTCCTTGAGTAACTCGATGATTTTGCAGATCCTTTCCCCTTCTTCGACCTCGTATCCCTTTGCCCGAATAAAGGGGATCAGAGCCCTGACAAGATCCTCTGTTCGACTTGTTCTGATGTGGTCTCCATTGATGGCTCGGAGCTTTTCAGGATTGAACATTCCCGACGACTTGCCCACGTTGTCAAGGTCAAACTTGTCGACTAGATCTTCCACGGCAAAGAACTCTTGGTCCCCATAGGACCATCCCAATCTGACCAGGTAGTTGAGGAGGCCCTGGGGGAGGTAGCCCATATCCCGGTATGCCAGCACAGACTCGGCTCCATGGCGTTTGCTAAACCGCTTCTTGTCGGTCCCGAGGATCATGGGTACATGGGCAAACTCCGGCAGGGGATATCCGAAGGCCCTGAACAGCAGGATCTGACGGGGTGTATTGTTGACGTGGTCATCCCCTCGAATCACGTGAGTGATGGCCATGGTCACGTCATCCACCACCACCGCAAAGTTGTACGTGGGCATTCCGTCACTTCGTAGAATAACGAGATCGTCAAGCTCTGCATTTTCAAAAACGATGTTTCCCTTGATCAGGTCTCGAAAGACCGTCTGCCCCTCCTGAGGAGAACGAAACCGCACGGCATAGGGCCGGTCTGGAAAAGGAGGTCTGAGACTGCGACAGGTCCCATCGTACTTGGGCTTCTTTTTTTCTTTGAAGGCCTGCTCTCTCTTCCTCTCGAGATCCTCGGGCCGGCAGAAGCAGCGATAGGCTTTTCCCTGGTCGAGGAGCTGCTGAACATGGTTTCGGTAGATAGCTAGGCGCTGAGATTGAAAAAATGGGCCTTCATCCCAATCCAGGCCCAGCCACTTCATGCTCTCGAAGATCGCCTCAACCGCCTCCCGGGTGGAGCGGGTCACATCCGTGTCTTCGATCCGAAGAATGAATTCTCCCCCATGGCGTCGGGCGAAAAGCCAATTGAACAGGGCGGTCCTGGCTCCACCAATGTGCAAAAACCCCGTAGGACTGGGAGGAAAGCGGGTTCTGACCTTCTTATCCATGTTTATTCGATCCCTATTCTTCCCTGAAAAAATCGAAACGCCCCTGCTCTTCACCCGGCTGATACTTCGA
Organism: uncultured Thermodesulfobacteriota bacterium; assembly: GCA_964348185.1. GTDB lineage: Bacteria > Desulfobacterota > BSN033 > WVXP01 > WVXP01 > CAYGBW01. The sequence goes on from CAYGBW010000032.1 coordinate 8,375, forward strand.
TTCTTTCAGCCACCGGATGATATCGCTCTTCACATAGCGATACTCTCTGCCGACTTTTCCATAGGGGAGATTTCGTTTGCGCCGCAACTTCCACAGGGTTGTTCTGGAGACTCCGAGAAACTCCATCAGTTCTGACTCATTGAGAATCTCCTTATCCTTCAGCTCCGTCCTGACCTTATTCCGTGCCACGAGGAATTGCCCTTCCTCCCCAAGCGCTCAGCCGTCACCCCTGGGTTTCTTGACGAATGACGCCCCCATGCGTCTTACCGCAATACCATCACACCTGAGACAATGACCGACTGATCTGGCCGACGCTGTTAACACAAGTTAAAATATGTTAACAAGTATAAGCATAAAAAAACAAAAAGTCAACTCCGTTTTGCCCTTGACAAGCCTCGTGAAACGTGGTACAAATCTTGACCGTTCTGGTCGGTCATTTAAGGGAATAGCTCCTGTAAAATTAACAGCTTATCTACGGTGCATCGACGATGATCGAAATCAACCAGAGTCTCATTATTCAGATCATAACGTTTATCATCTTTATCTGGATTTTAGATTACCTTGTTTTCAAGCCGATTGTTAGGGTTCTTGATGAACGCCGTGAGCGGATTGATGGAACCATGGAGAAGGCGCGGCTCATGGAGGCTGAGATACAAAAAAAGCTTGACGAGTATGAGGAGAGGATCCAGGAGGCGAAAAGCCAGGCCGCCTATGAAAAGGAGAGGATTCGGAGGGAAGGGGAGAGTGTTGCCAAGGCCATTGTTGAGAGGGCCCGCACCGAACTGGCACGGGATATCCCGATTATTCGAAGGCAGATCGCCAATGAAGCGGATCGCACGAGACGTGAACTCGAGAGGCGGGCTCATGAAGTCGGAAGGGATATTGCCTGTCGGATCCTGGGAAGGGAGATCTCATGATTGGGGGGACACGACGAGGAAGAGAAAAGGTCGGAATCGTTGGAATCGGGCTTTTGTTCCTTGCGGTCTTGCCTGGCTGTGCCATGCTCGAGCGGATTACCCATGATCCCTGGCTGAGTTTTGCCTTCAAAGTGCTCAATTTTGCGATCCTGATGGTTATCCTGATCAAAGTCCTTTCAAAGCCTCTGGGGAATTTCCTCAAAAATCGTCAGGCCAAGGTCAGACAGACCCTGGAAGACGCGAAAAAGGCCAGGGCCCAGGCCGAAGAAAGGATGCAGGACTACGAAAGGCGGTTGGCTCAGATCGATAAGGAAATCGCGGAGATCCTCGATACCCTGAGAGAAGAAGGGCAGCGAGAGAAGGCGAGAATCATCCGAGCGGCCGAAGAGCAGGCAGAAAAGATCAAGGAACAGGCTCGAGCCACAGCCCAACAGGAGGTCCAGCAGGCTCAGCGAATTCTCAGAGAGGAGACGGCCGGTCTGGCGGTAAAACTCGCCGAAGACATACTGAAAAAGACCATCGCCGATTCAGACCACAAAAGGCTGGTGGAAGAATACGTGGACCAGATGGGGACCGTCCCATGATCAAGAGCACCATTGCCCGGCGCTATGCCAAGGCCATCCTCATCACTGCGAAGAAGGAGAACCGTATTCAAGAGATGGCCGACGAACTCTCGTCTCTCTCCGTTCTGATTGAGCAGGTGAAGAGATTTTGGGAGTTGATCAACAACCCGGTGTACAGTCTGGAGCTCCGCAAGCAGGTCCTCTCCGAGGTGGCAAGACGGACGGGGATGAGTCCCCCGGTCTTAGGACTCCTCATGCTTCTTCTGGATAAACACCGGATGAAATACCTCCCTGCGATCATATCGGTTTATGGTGAGATGGCGGATGAGGCACTCGGGCGTGTTCGGGCGCAGGTATACAGTGCTAAGGAGTTGACTCAGAAGGAGCAGGAGAGGATCCGTCACAAGCTCACGAGGGTGATCGGAAAAGAGATCATCCTTGAGACCATCCAGGATACCTCACTCATCGGGGGCATCGTCACCAAGATTCGGGGGCTGGTCCTGGATGGGAGTCTCAGGACACAGCTCGCAAGGCTCAAGGAGAGCTTGGTAAAGGGGTAGGTTTATGGAAATCAAAGCTGAAGAGATCAGTCGCGTCATTGAAGAACAAATCAGAGGCTATGAACGGGAGATAGATATCAGCGAAACCGGCGTGGTTCTGACTGTCGGCGATGGGATTGCCCGGATCCATGGCCTGGAAAATGCCATGGCAGGAGAACTTCTAGAATTTCCCCACGACGTGTTCGGAATGGTTCTCAACCTGGAGGAGGACAACGTGGGTGCGGCCCTCCTGGGAGAGGATTTCCTCATCAAGGAAGGAGACCTGGTCAAGAGAACGAAAAGGATCGTCCAGGTACCGGTGGGAGATTCCCTGGTTGGTCGGGTGGTCAATGCCCTGGCCCATCCCATCGATGGGCTAGGACCCATAGAATCGAGCCATTCCCGCAGTGTTGAAATGCGGGCTCCTGGAGTGGTGATTCGACAGCCGGTGAAGGAGCCTCTTCAGACAGGGCTCAAAGCCATTGACTCGATGATTCCCATCGGGCGGGGCCAGAGAGAGCTAATCATTGGAGACCGGCAGACAGGCAAAACCGCCCTGGCCGTGGACACCATCATCAATCAGAAGGGTGCTGATGTAGTTTGTGTCTACGTGGCCATCGGGCAGAAGCGATCCACTGTAGCCCAGGTGGTGGATAAACTGAGGACCTTTGGCGCCATGGATTACACCATCGTGGTTTCTGCCACGGCCAGCGAATCGGCTCCCATGCAGTTCATCGCGCCTTATGCAGGGTGTGCGACGGGCGAGTATTTTCGGGATAATGGAAGGCATGCCCTCGTCATTTATGACGATCTTTCAAAACATGCCTGGGCTTACAGACAGATGTCTCTTCTCCTGAGAAGGCCTCCAGGCAGGGAGGCCTATCCAGGGGATATCTTCTACCTCCATTCCCGGCTCCTTGAAAGAGCCGCTAAGATGAACGATGCCCTGGGAGGGGGATCACTAACCGCTCTGCCTGTCATCGAAACCCAGGCAGGAGACGTGTCGGCCTATATTCCGACCAATGTGATTTCGATTACGGATGGCCAGATCTACCTCGAGACAGACCTTTTCTATTCCGGCGTCCGGCCTGCGGTCAATGTGGGTCTGTCCGTGTCCCGAGTTGGGGGCAACGCCCAGATCAAGGCAATGAAGCAGGTGGCCGGTTCCCTCCGTCTGGATCTTGCTCAGTATCGAGAAATGGCTGCTTTTGCTCAGTTCGGAAGCGATCTGGACAAAGCGACCCAGGCCCAGTTGGCTCGAGGGTCTCGTCTGGTCGAGGTGCTGAAACAGGGACAGTACAAGCCACTCCCCGTAGAAAAGCAGATCATTATGATCTATGCGGGTGTGAATGGCTGGCTGGATGACATCCCCGTGGAGGGCATTTCGAAGTTTGAGAGAGAATTCCATGATTTTCTCGATGCGAAATACCCGGAAATCGGGCAAATGATCCGGGAAAAGAAGGAACTGGACGACGAGATCCAGGGGAAACTCGACAGGAGCCTGGAGGAGTTCAAGGAAGGGTTCTCGGCCTGACGCATCATTGCCTTTCGACGGCTTTACTGGGAATCGATGCCGGGAGACCTCTCGAGTATTAGCGCGTCGCTTTACTCCGTTTGAGGAGCGCTCTGCTTAAGGTTGGAGGCTGGATACTAGGTGCCGGCTGTTGGATATTGGTACTGGATGCTTGAACGTTCTTTGATTCCAAAATCCGCAATCCTAACCACCCCATGGCTTCCGAACCCCCTCAAGAGGCAGATCAAAAGCACGTTATGCGGGTGTGGACTCTTTATCTAGAATGAGTTATTGGGTCACCTATGGCCACCCTGAGAGACATTCGGCGAAGAATTGCCAGCATCCAAAACACCCAGCAAATCACCAAGGCGATGAAAATGGTGGCGGCGGCGAAACTACGACGGGCTCAGGAGAGTATTGTCGAGGCCAGACCTTACGCCATCAAACTGAGAGATGTTTTGGGGAGTCTCAGCCTCAGGACGGATCCCATGGCCCACCCCCTCCTTGCCCGCCGGGAGGTACGGAAAGTGGAACTGATGCCCGTCTCATCGGACAGGGGCCTCTGTGGAGGGTTCAACCAGAATGTCATTCGGGCAACGGAGCGATTCATCCGTGAGAACCAGGAGATCTACGAGGCGGTAACGCTCCGTATCGTTGGGCGAAAGGCCCTGGAATACTTTTCAAGACGGGAGTATAAGGTCCACAAACACTATGTCAATATTCTCGGGATGCTCACCTACGACACCGCATCGGCTATCGCCGCTGAGGTGATCGAAGCCTATAGCGCTGAAGTGTTCGACGAGATCTATCTGGTGTATAATGAGTTTCGGTCGGCTATTTCCCAGCGTCCGGTTCTGGAAAAGCTTCTGCCCATTGACCCGATTCCAGCAGAACCAGGGTATGTGATGACATCCTATATCTATGAACCCAGTGAGGCGGAAATCCTGGAGACCTTGCTTCCCCGATACGTCGAGTACGAGATCTATCGGGCATTCCTGGAATCTCAGGCCGGCGAGCAGGGGGCCAGGATGACAGCTATGGATTCAGCCACAAACAATGCTCAGGACATGCTCGATAAGCTGACCCTCCATTACAACCGAGCCCGTCAGGCGATGATCACAAGGGAGCTCATCGATATCATTGGCGGGGCAGAGGCGCTGACATAAGCCAGCCGCCAACCGTCGCGGGTCAACTCCAACCGTAGAGAACGAGGGGAGGGCGATCGAACCACCGAATTGGGGTGGAGGGCAGTGCCGAGATCGACTCAAGGAACGCCAGGAATTCAGTTGAAAGAATAAACATCGAGCCGAAGGAGGAGCAATGGGAGAAGGGAAGCTAATCCAAATCATCGGGCCTGTGGTCGACGTCGAGTTCGAGCCCGGAGAGCTGCCGGAAATCTACAACGCCCTGAGAATTACGAATCCTTCAATCAGCGACAAAGAGGGGAATCTGGTTGTGGAAGTCGCTCAACATGTGGGAGAGAACACGGTTCGCTGCATTGCCATGGACTCCACCGACGGACTCGTTCGTGGCACGAAGGCGGTCGACACGGGACAACCCATCACCATGCCTGTAGGGCGCGAGGTTCTGGGACGTGTCCTCAACGTGATCGGCGAGCCCGTCGACGAAGGACCTCCCATAGAGACCGAGAAGCGCTACCCCATCCATCGCCCGGCTCCGAGCTTTCTCGATCAGAACACAACGGTGGAGGCCTTTGAGACAGGGATCAAGGTCATCGACCTTCTGGAGCCATACGCACGAGGGGGAAAGATCGGGCTATTCGGTGGAGCGGGCGTCGGCAAAACCGTGGTGATTATGGAGTTGATTCACAATATCGCCATCCAACACGGGGGTTTCTCTGTGTTTGGGGGGGTGGGTGAGCGGACCCGGGAGGGCAACGACCTCTGGCTCGAGATGATCCACTCCAAGGTCATTGACAAAGCCGCCCTCGTTTTCGGCCAGATGACCGAACCCCCTGGAGCTCGTGCACGGGTGGGGCTTTCCGCTCTGACAGCAGCGGAGTATTTCAGAGACGAGGAGGGCCAGGACGTTCTCCTCTTCATAGACAACATCTTTCGATTTACCCAGGCAAATTCTGAAGTCTCGGCCCTTCTGGGAAGGATGCCCTCTGCGGTGGGTTACCAGCCTACCCTGGCTACCGACTTGGGAGAGCTTCAGGAGAGGATCACCTCGACCACCAAGGGGTCTATCACATCGGTCCAGGCCATTTACGTGCCTGCAGATGATCTGACAGACCCCGCACCGGCCACGACATTTTCCCATTTGGATGCCACCACCGTACTGTCTCGGCAGATTGTGGAGATGGGTATCTATCCGGCGGTGGATCCCCTGGATTCCACTTCTCGGATTCTCGATCCGGCCGTGGTGGGAGAAGAGCACTATCAGACGGCTCGGGCCGTGCAGCAGATCCTCCAGAAGTACAAGGACCTCCAGGACATCATTGCGATTCTAGGGATGGATGAGCTTTCTGAAGATGATAAACTGATCGTGAGTCGGGCGAGAAAGATCCAGAGATTCTTATCTCAGCCCTTCTTTGTCGCTGAGGAGTTTACGGGGACAGAGGGCCGATATGTGAAACTGCCCGATACGATCAAGGGCTTTCAAGAGATCGTGGAAGGCAAACATGACGAAATCCCGGAGCAGGCCTTTTACATGGTGGGGACCATTGAGGAGGCCCTTGAGAAAGCGGAAAGGTTGATGGGCTAGCAAGACCCTTTGTCTGATCATTAAATGCGAGTATCGTATATCAAATCGACAGACGATTCGCTAGCGTATTCGAATTTATGATTTTGAGTTTGTTTCGAATTTCGTACTTCGAGTTTAGTCATATCGGATGAACAGATCCGATCAAAACACCGTAG
>CAYGBW010000033.1:0-38507 GCA_964348185.1 uncultured Thermodesulfobacteriota bacterium
CTATCCTCTCACCCCAAGTCTCTCCCCTCTGGCCTTTCGACCCGTTGACGAATTGACTCAGTCCGTTTCCTGATCTACAATGGGAGTTTCCAAATCACAACCCGTTGGGGATAGAACAAGACCATAGACACCTGGAGAGGCGGGCGAGAGGCCAGATTGATTTTGATGGATGAAGCATCGGTTCATGAAAAGGGGAAGCAGAGATGTACGATCTGTTGATCCTCAACGGAAGAATCGTGAGTGGGAAGGGAAATCCCTGGTACAGGGGGGATCTGGCTATCGTCAAGGACAGGATCGTGAAAATCGGACGGCTCGCCAAAGAGCAAGCAAGGAGAGTTATTGATGCCAGAAAATGCGTTGTTTCTCCGGGTTTCATTGACGGCCATAGCCATTCCGATCTCTTTTTCTTCTTAGATCCGAGGGCAGAGCCAAAAGTTATGCAAGGCGTTACGACCGAGAATCTGGGAATGGACGGAATGTCGGTCGCCCCAATAGATGAAAAGAACATTGCGGACTGGCGAAAGCACCTATCTGGAGTGACCGGTGATCCAAAAGTCGATTGGAAGTGGGGGAGTCTAGGCGACTATTTCGATGCCATTGATGTCTTGCCCCCGTCCGTTAATGTGACATCTCATGTCGGCCTTGGGACAATTCGGCTTAAGGTTATGGGGATGACCGACCGGGAGGCGGCTCCCGAAGAAATCGATCAGATGAAGAGAATAGCGGCTCAAGCCATGGATGAAGGCGCCAGGGGAATTTCCTCCGGTCTAATCTACCCGCCAAGTCAGTATCAAACCGTGGGTGAAGTGGTCGATATCGCGAAGGTGGTCCGAGCGTACGATGGCATATACGACGTCCACATGCGAAGCGAAGGAGCCAGACTGCTTCAGGCCATGGAAGAGGTGATCGAGGTCGGGAGACAAACGGGAATTCACGTGCTGATCACTCATTTTAAGGTTTCGGGCAAGAGGAATTGGGGCCTTTCAGAAAGAGCACTCGAGATGGTGGACAGGGCTCGGCAACAGGGGGTTGAAGTGACCATCGCCCAATATCCATACATCGCGGGCAGTACGATGCTCCAGACGGTCATACCTCCCGGGTATCTCTCCAGAGGACCAGACGAACTCATCCGAATGCTGAAGGAGAACAGGGAATCCATCAAAAGGGATATTCGTGAAAGAACGGATTGGGAGAACCCTTCGGCAAAAAGTGGTTGGGAGAACATCTTCGTGTCATCGGTGAAAAGGGATGCCAACAAAAAGTATGAGGGGAGAAGCATCGCGGAAATCGCTTCGCTGAGAAATCTCGATGATCCCGAAGATGCGGCGCTCGATCTGCTGGTTGAAGAGGAGCTTGCCGTGGGCATGGTCATATTTCATATGGATGAAAAGGATGTGATCAAAATCATGAAGCATCCATCGGTGAGCTTCATAACGGACGGCCTTCTCGGAGGCGGTAAACCCCATCCAAGGGTTTACGGGACATACCCTCGAATTCTGGGCCGTTATGTCCGGGGGCAGGGCGTCCTTTCCCTCGAAGAGGCGGTTCGCAAGATGACCTCGTTGCCTGCTGAAAAACTGCGATTGAGAGGCAAGGGGGTAATTGCTGAGAACCACGATGCCGATATCACCATATTCGACCCGGATACGGTCATCGACAACGCAACTTACGAGGATCCAAGGCGGTTTTCCACTGGAATCGAGTGGGTCATCGTTAACGGACAGGTGGTCGTCGAAAAGGGGAAACACACCAGCGCTGCGCCAGGGCGGACGATCCGAACAAGGTAGAGCCGGCGGGTGAAACCATCAGGAACCGGCAAATCACCGGTTGACATGAGGTTTAAAAAGGCCATATTGTTTTTCAGGCCGTCCGCCAAAGACCGGTTCACGGGCGAAGGGTCTGATTTGTACCGTCAGCTTGAGCAAACCCGGTCATGAGCCTATGGAATGACCCGTCTAGGGACACATGAACGTCACGCATCGCCTGTGCATTCTGGCGTGTAGCCTCCATGTCCATGGGAGCAGAATAGCTGAAACCCAGAGGGTGCTCCGATGCGAATCCTGCTGGTCGAAGATGATTTAAAGATTGCCTCTTTTGTCCTAAAGGGTCTAAAGGCGGCAGGCTTTGCCTTGGACCATGCGTCCGATGGAGAGCGTGGCCTCCATATGGCCTTGACAGAGCCCTATGACGCGGCCATTATCGATATCATGTTGCCAAAACTCGACGGGTTGACGGTCATCGAGAGAATGCGGAGGGAAAAGGTCAACACGCCGGTCATTATCTTGAGTGCCAAAGGGTCAATTGATGACCGGGTGAAGGGGCTCCAGACCGGGAGTGATGATTATCTCACCAAACCGTTTGCCTTCTCCGAGCTTCTTGCCCGTGTTCAGGCCCTGATTCGCAGAGCAGGCGGCATTTCAGAGCCAACGCGTCTCTCTGTGGGGGATTTGTCCATGAACCTCCTCACCCGGGAGGTGATCAGAGGGGGCAGGAAGATTGAGCTTCAGCCTTTGGAGTTTTCTCTGCTTGAATATTTGATGCGAAATGCGGCAAGGGTGGTTTCCAGGACCATGATCATGGAACACGTGTGGGACTACAATTTCGATCCCCAGACGAACGTGGTGGAAGCGAGAATCTGCAGGCTCCGGGACAAAATCGATAAGGGATTTGCCGATAAACTGATTCATACCGTTCGGGGAGTGGGGTATGTCCTTAAGGACCGGGCTTAGAATTCGGCATACGCTCGCATTTCGCTTAACCCTGTGGTATGCAGGCATATTCACGATCTCCTCCTGTGTGGCCTTTCTTTTCTTCTACATGCTCATCACTTCCGTCATCCGGGCACGGACCGATCAGGAGCTTTTGGACCAGGTCGGTCAGTTTTCAACCCTTCTGGCCGTAAACGGGATCGACGCGGTCAAACGGGTGGCCGTTCTCGAAGCGCAGGCGGCTGGGGTGAAAAAGATATTCTTTCGTCTCCTCTATCCGACTGGAGAGGTCTTTTCCTCATCCAACATGTCATACTGGCAGGATATCGGCATTCACAGGACTGCCTTAGAACGGTTGCTCAGGGGTAGCCGTCAGGTGTTCGAGACGATCATCATACCGGACCGCAAGCACAAGGTGCGCATCCTTTACAGCATTATCGGTCCTGGCATCATTCTGCAACTGGGGCAGTCTATGGAAAACACCTCCCGATTCATCGAGGCATTTCAGAGAATATTCATTACGACGATGGCCTTTCTGATCGTTTTGGCTGCCTGGGTCGGTTGGTTCATGGCCCGGCGGGCCCTTTCCGGTGTCGAGGCGGTCAGCCGAACGGCTCAGAACATATCCGGAGGGGAACTTGGAAAACGGGTCCCGGTGAAACCCCGAGGCGACGAAATCGATCAACTCGCCATCACGTTCAATCAAATGCTCGACCGCATTCAAACCCTGGTCACGGGGATCAAAGAGATGAGTGACAATATCGCCCATGACTTGAGAAGCCCGATCACCCGAATTCGGGGAGTCGCGGAAGTCACTTTGACCACCGGAAAATCTGTTGGCGAGTATGAAAGCATGGCAGCCAGCACCATAGAGGAATGCGATCGCCTTCTCGACATGATCAACACGATGCTGATGATTTCAGAAGCCGAGGCTGGCGTGGGTAGACTCAACCGCGAAGAGATGGATATCGGGGGGGTTGTCCGGGACGCCTGTGAACTGTTTCAGCCCATGGCTGAGGATAGAGGGGTGGCGATGAGCTGTGACGTGCCGGACACATGCAGTTTCTTTGGAGATAGCCGGATGATTCAACGGATGCTTGCCAATCTTCTGGACAATGCAATAAAATACACCCCCTCTGCCGGAAGGGTCAGGGTTTCGGTTCAAACGGATGAGGGACAACCGGTTGTCATTTCCGTCAATGATACGGGCATCGGCATTTCCCCAAACGATCTTCCCCATGTTTTTGAGCGGTTCTACCGATGTGATCAGAGCCGGTCGCAGGCCGGCATCGGCCTGGGTCTCAGTCTGGCCAGGGCAATTGTCCAGGCCCACGGTGGAAACATCGCTCTCAGGAGCAGCCCGGGTGAGGGGAGTACCTTTACCGTTACCCTCCCAAAATCCCAGCCATCAGAATCCTAACGTCCTCTCTTCTCCCCGAACACGACCCAAGCCTGAACTCCCCACATAACCATCCGTCTGGATCGGTCACCCCGGTAACCGACCGAATTGATGTTATAAATATGGGGCCAGACTGCTCTTCGCGGCAGGGGATGATCCCCCCAGATCCGGAACATTACCAATCGGTAATCTCCCCGTCATCTTCCCGTTAACTTCCAGTCTTATAATCTGTCTAAGAACAATGGCCAGATCTAGCCGAAAGCCAAAACACGGAGGTAAGAGAATGAAACAGAGAAAGACCTTGACAAGATTCATCATGGTGTTGTTCATGGCAGGGGTCCTGTTGGGATCCGGATTTCAGATCGCAAGGGCCCTAAGAGATCCCGAAACACCGGTGGTTGCACCGACCGAAACACCGATGGTACCGAGCAATTTCAGTGAGCTTGCTGAACGGGCCCGCCCTGGAGTGGTCAACATCCGGACCGTAAAGACGCTCAAAGGAAGCGGTCCGGTGTTTCGTCACTTCTATGGGAACCCCTTCGGGGAGAAGAACCCGTTCGGCGACTTCTTTGGGCCCTTTCCCTGGGGTGAGCCCTCGGGTGATTTCAAACAGCAGAGTCTAGGATCGGGGTTCATCATTAGCCGTGAAGGGTATATTGTAACCAACAACCATGTGATCGAAAATGCCGACCAGATAAAGGTCAAGCTTGCCAGCAACAAGGAGTATGATGCCGAAGTTGTGGGACGGGACCCCAAGACCGATGTGGCCCTCATAAAGATTGCCCCATCGAATGATCTAACTCCCCTTCAAATGGGGGACTCGGATAGACTTCAGGTGGGCAGTTGGGTGGTTGCAATCGGGAGTCCCTTTGGATTGGAGCAGACCGTGACGGCTGGGATTGTCAGTGCCAAGGGCCGCACGATCGGTTCCGGGCCGTATGATGATTTCATTCAGACGGATGCCTCGATCAACCCGGGAAACAGCGGGGGACCGCTCATCAACATGAAAGGGGAAGTGGTGGGGATCAACACGGCGATCATCGCTTCAGGCCAGGGAATTGGATTTGCCATTCCCATCAACATGGGCAAACAGATTGTCTCCCAGCTCAAAGAGACGGGACGGGTCACCCGGGGATGGCTCGGCGTGGGGATCCAAGAGATAACCTCAGACCTGGCACGGTCTTTTGGTCTAAAAGAGACGAAGGGGGCTCTCGTTTCCCAGGTTTTCAAAGGTGGACCCGCTGAGAAAGCCGGAATCGAACAGGGTGACATCATCCTGGAATTTGACGGCAAGCCAATCGATGAATTCGCCGAACTGCCCCGAATCGTTGCGACCACCCCTGTGGGCAAAACCGTTACGATCACGGTATTCCGAGAGGGAAAAGTCATCACCCACAAGGCAACAGTGGCCCAAATGGAGGAAAAAACTGAAATAGGGAGAGCTTCTCCTGAAAAACCCCTGGGAATTGCGGTCCAAAACATTACCCCTGAGGTTGCGAAGGCCCTCGGGTTGGACGGGGAAAGGGGGGTCGTGGTCACGGGCGTGGAACCTGAAAGTCCGGCAGCCAAAGCAGATATCCGCAGAGGTGATGTCATTCAGGCGGTAAATCGAAGACCCATCAGAGACGTCGAAACCCTCAGCCGAACGATTGAAGAGGCAAGGGATCAGGAAAGCATCCTCTTTCTGATCCGAAGGGGAGAGACCAACCTATTCGTTACTGTTTCGCCGAAGTAGCCCTTCCAGCGCCCGATATGACGGACGGAAGAAGCCGGAAATATCGGGCGCTCGTCTTCTTATTCCCCTGAGAGAAATGGGAATCCGAAGAGCCGAAAATCCAGTAAGCCCTATATCTTACGATGATTCTCACTTGACACCCAAGGCTCACACCGGTAATAGTTACTCGGAGTGTCGGAGTAGCCGGCTTCGCCATCGTAGCCTATGGTTACGACGGCCGAATTGGAGTGATGGAGTAGTGGGGTACTGAGATCGGATAGAACGATCCAAGTTTAGTCGAATGGCCAGTTCATCCATAAAAATCCTATTCCTAGCCGATACACATCTTGGTTTTGATTTGCCTTTGCATCCAAGAATCAGGCGCCGTCGCAGGGGATTGGACTTTTTCAAAAACTTCCAGAGGGCTTTGGAACCGGCGTTTAACGGTGAAGTAGATCTCGTCGTGCACGGAGGTGATCTTTTCTATCGAAGCAAAGTCCCTGCCCTTCGTGTCGCAGAGGCTTTCAAACCGATGCTTCAGATGGCTGAACGAGGGGTTCCGGTGTTTATCGTCCCTGGAAATCATGAGCGATCAAGAATCCCCTGTTCTCTGTTTGTCCAGCATCCAAACATCCATATCTTCACCAAACCCAAAACCTTTTGCTTAAGGGCGAAGGGCATGGCTGTCTCTCTCAGTGGGTTCCCCTATTACCGGGATAAAGTCAGATACCACTTCCGAACTCTCCTAGATCAAACTGGCTACGGTAAAGCAAAAAGTGACATATCGATCCTCTGCATGCACCAGGTCGTTGAAGGGGCAAAGGTTGGACCCAAGAATTACACATTTAGATACAACGCCGACGTGATAAGGGGAAGAGATCTGCCCAAAGGGTTTGCATCCGTTCTGTCTGGACACATCCATCGTGCACAGGTGCTCTTATCGGATTTGGCAGGACGGCCTTTCTCCTCACCGGTCTTTTACCCGGGCTCAATCGAAAGGACCTCCTTTGCCGAAAGAAATGAGGATAAAGGCTATCTTCTCGTCCATCTGGCACCTTCCAACATGCGCGGGGGATCTGTCTTGTCTCACTCTTTTGTGAAGCTTCCAGCACGTCCCATGTATGACCTCCAGATCGATGTGAACGGTTTCGACAACGACTCATTGAAATCCAGGCTTACTGACATCATTTCCAAGCTTGATCCAGACGGCGTCGTTCGAGTCAAGGTTCAGGGACCGATTTCGAATGAAATCGGTCGGAGTTTGCATGCAGGGTTTCTCAGGTCCGTCGCCCCGTCGACAATGAATATCGATTTTGCTCACCGTTATTCGTTGAAACAGGAGACATAGAAAACCCGGAATGATCATGGGGTTTCTTCATAGAAGACAGAACCCCATGAGGGATCGAAAGCGGTTGTTCTAGGGTCGTGAAGGAAAGGAGTGCAGAGCAGAATGAAAAAGACGCATACCCAAGTCACGGAGTTTCAGAAGCGGGTCTATGATGCAGCGAAAAGAATACCCCGGGGAAAAGTCACAACTTACAAACATCTGTCACAAGCCATTGGCTGTGGTTCTAGTCGAGCTGTAGGGCAGGCATTAAAGGCCAACCCCTATGCACCGGTCGTCCCCTGCCATCGGGTTATCCGCTCCGATTTGACGATTGGCGGGTTTTCTGGAAAGCTTGAAGGTCCACAGATTGAGAGAAAGAAAGCGCTACTCCGAGAGGAGGGCGTCCGGTTTGATGGTGACCGTCTGTCAAACCCTGACGACCTTCATACGTTTGTTGAGTCGAGTCTCCTAGAGGGGATGTCTACCCGCGGCGATTCGGGTTAGCCTCTTTTCTGATCAGACTAGCCCGGAGCGATGAGAGGCTTTGATCGGGCAATCAAACCCGTCTCTTCCTGACAGGGTCAGGGCGTCACAGTCTGTTGCCCGTGAGAAGGGCCAGCGGGTCATCGGTGCGACGGTCGAGGTTTCCGAGGAGGTTCTGAAGAAGCAGCTGGAGACGTCTGATAGATCCGGCGGGCAAGCCGTTGGGTGGGATTACGGCAGGAGGCGGATCTTGACAGGACAGGGGGAGAAGAATATCTTTGGTTTTGGGAGGCTGGCACAGTTTTTGATGGGTCCATAATGGAACAAACCCGATGTCCGAAAAGGAGATGGTCATGAAGAAGAGCGGGATTTCCCTCCTTGTTTCTCTTGTTGTCTTTTTGCTACTGGCTGTCTTTGCCGTCTATGGACAGGATAAGGGAGACGAGGTCTACGTGATCAAGAAGGGCGACACCCTCTGGGATCTTTCGGGCGAGCATTTGAAAGACCCCTATCAATGGCCCGAGCTGTGGGAGAGGAATCAGTATATTACCAACCCCCATCTCATTTACCCGGGCAATTCTCTCCGTCTCCATGGTCGGCCGAAGTCGGTTCGACCGGGAACGGTCAGGGAGACCGAAGCGGCAGGAGGGGCGGTGACGGAAGTACAGCCTGTCCCAGAGACGGCAACGACTCAGGACATCAAAGGGGTCACGGAGGAATCTGCTGTCACTGCGAGGACAGAGGAAGCTACCGTCCCTATTGAGAAAGAGGAGGTACCGTCTACCGAGGAAGTCGAACAAGCCCTCCCGACCGAGGAAGTGGAACCGGCTCTCACTACCGGGGAAGGTGAAGTGGTACAAGTCCTTCGCAAGGGAGAGGTGGAGTTAGTTATTCTTGAGGAAGACTCCCTGGGAACCATAGTCGATGCGAGGTTTGAGAAGGAACTTCTCGCCCAGGGCGACATTGTCTATCTGGCTCTGAAGAAAAAGCCTGCCGAAGTGGGAACGAGGTTCACGGTTTTCAGGACAACGAAAATGCTTAAGAATCCCTATACCCGGAAAAAGGGGAAGAAGATCTATGTTCTGGGCGCTCTCAAGGTAACGGCTGTCAAGGGAGTTCTCTACCAGGCAGAGATCACCGATTCCATGGATGCGATTTTGCGGGGGGACGAGGTCATGACCTATAGGGTCTTAAGGTAGATTCGTTGCTGTTTCGAGTATGGGGCCTTCCGCTATTCCGGGAGGCCTTTCTGTTTTTGTATGTAGATCGGACGATTTTCATCCAAGAGGTGGGCAGAAACCTGTCACAAACGGGTAATGGACCGCACGAATACTGCCCATCCAGGACACATTGGGTATTTTGGGGTCTCCTCAAAGACCTCCCTCCGTCGATGCTTGCCAAAAAGAGACCGTAGCCCGTGCTCTACAGACCACCGAGGTGCTGGAAAACCGGTTGGTCGGAAGGGCTGATCAGTTGAAATAGGCGGCCATATAGAATAGGATAAATGGGCTGACGAGGGGATTTCCACAGTGGAGCAAGACAAAAGATACTGGATTGCCTTGAACCTTGTCCCAGGCATCGGGAGTCTCGCTTATCGAAACCTCATCGATTTTTTTAGGGGGCCGAGACAGGTTCTTAAGGCTTCTCAAAGAGAGCTGGAGAGGGTTGAGGGGTTGGGCCCCAAGCTTATCGAGGCGATCCGGGACGCTTCCCTGGAAGGGCGACTGAACCATGAACTCAATCAGATCGAGAAGTATGCTGTGTCTGTGGTCACTTACAAGGATCGCCAATTCCCGAGGAATCTGCTCGCCCTTTATGACTTTCCCCCGGTACTCTATGTTCGAGGGGAATTCGAAGAATGCGATGATTTGAGTGTCGCTATTGTGGGATCCCGGATGGCCACACGCCTCGGCACGGCGTTCACAGAGCAGTTGGCCCGAGACCTCGCTGCTCATGGTGTCACTGTGGTAAGCGGGATGGCCCGAGGCATCGATTCAGCGGCTCACCGGGGAGCCCTGCTCGGCCGGGGCAGAACCATAGCGGTTCTTGGGTGTGGTGTAGACGTGGCATATCCCCCTGAAAGCCGTGGTCTGATGAAGGAGATTGCGAGCAGGGGGGCCGTGATTTCGGAATTCCCCATGGGGACGAAGCCCCACTCCTTCAATTTCCCCCGTCGCAACCGGATTATCAGTGGTCTTGCTCTAGGGGTGGTTGTTGTGGAGGCGACTCGTCATAGCGGATCCCTCATTACCGCCAACTATGCGCTGGAGCAGGGGAGAGAGGTTTTTGCCGTCCCGGGTCGTGTTGGCCTGCCTAACAGCCAGGGAAGCAATCGTTTGATCAAAGAGGGCGCAAAGCTCGTCGAGAGGGTCCAGGATATTCTTGAAGAGATCGCTCCCCAGGGGAAGAGGGAGAAGGAACCCTCCGATGACGGTGAAGTTGGGCCGAAGCCTGCGTTGAGTGAGGAGGAGCGATTGGTGTACAACCTTCTGGGAGAGGACCCGGTTCACATTGATCGCCTCATCACCCAAACCCGTTGGGAAGCTGGTCGGGTCTCGCGGGTTCTACTGAATCTCGAACTGGCCGGCCTGATCAGTCAAATGGCAGGCAAACAGTTTGTCCGGGTCTAGGGATTTGGCCCCGTGCGGCTTACTCGTTTTCGCCAGAATGTCCCGTGCGGAAGCGCGGGGAGCTTCACTGTCGCGCGGGCAGAAAAAAGCGGAACGCCTACCGATCAGGAGCTTTTATGTCTAGATCTCTCGTTGTCGTGGAGTCACCGACCAAGGCCAAGACGCTGAGCAAATTGCTGGGGTCAGACTTTGTGGTAAAGGCCACGATCGGCCATGTCAAGGACCTGCCAGGGAATGACTTGGGCATTGATATCGAACACGGCTTTAGGCCCCAATACGGCGTGATCCATGGGAAAAACAAAGTCCTCCAGGAACTGAAGAAGGTGAGTAAAGGCGTTGCAAAGATCTATCTGGCTCCGGATCCAGACAGAGAGGGCGAGGCCATCGCCTGGCACATCAGAGAGGAGTTGGATGGAAATAAACACCGGTTCTATCGGGTCTTGATCAATGAGTTCACCCGTCGCGGGGTCCTCGATGCGATCCAAAAGGCAGGAGAGTTGCGGCAGGGCCTGTACGAGGCTCAACAGACGAGAAGGGTCCTGGATCGCCTGGTGGGTTACAAAATCAGCCCCCTCCTCTGGCAAGAGATCAGGAGGGGGTTGAGCGCGGGCCGGGTGCAATCCGTCGCGGTTCGACTGGTCTGTGACCGGGAAAGAGAGATCTGGGCCTTCAGGCCGACGGAGTACTGGACCATCACGGCGACCTTAAAGAGCCGACATCACCCTGAACCGTTCGGAGCCAAACTCTCGAGAATCAAAGGTAAAAAACCGAGGATTTCGAGTCGGAAAGAGGTCGAGGAGATCGTTCAGAGTCTTGAGGGTGCAGAGTTCATCGTTTCAAAAATCGAGGAAAAAGAGACTCTTCGAAATCCCTCTCCCCCATTTATCACCAGCAAGCTTCAACAGGAGGCGTCTCGAAAGCTTCGGTTTTCCCCCAAGAAGACCATGAGGGTTGCCCAGGGTCTCTACGAGGGGGTTGAGCTGGGTGACGAGGGGCCCGTGGGATTGATCACCTACATGCGCACCGATTCTCCCCGGGTATCCGCCGGAGCGATCGAGGAGGTGCGTCGATTCATCCTCGACCGCTATGGGGACGCCTACCTACCGGCAAAACCCAATGTCTACAAAAGCAAGAAAGGGGCCCAGGAGGCTCACGAGGCGATTCGTCCGACCTCTATTGAGTACGAACCCAGGAAGGTGAGTCGGCATTTGACACGGGACCAGCAGGCCCTCTATCGTCTGATTTGGGATCGGTTTCTGGCCAGCCAGATGACCCGTGCCGTCTTCCTGCGCAAGTCTGTGGACATCGCGGCCAGAGACACCCTGTTCAACGCAACCGGATCTGTACAGAAGTTCCCCGGATTCATGGCTGTCTACACCACAGAAAGGGAACAGGAAGGGGAACCTGAGGAAGAGAAGGTGCACCTCCCCCCGATGAAGGAGAATGAGGTCCTGGAATTTCTGCCGCCCCTTGAGCCTGAGCAGCATTTCACACAACCTCCCCCCCGATTCTCTGAAAGCACGCTGGTCAAGGAGCTTGAGGATAGGGGAATCGGGCGACCCTCAACATATGCCACGATTCTCAGCACGATTCAGGACAGGGGTTATGTTCGCCTCGATCAGGGGAAGTTTCATTCCACGGAACTCGGTTTTCTCGTGAATGACCTCCTGGTGAGGAGTTTTCCAAACATTCTGAGTGTAGAGTTCACGGCTAGGATGGAGGATGTCCTCGATGCGATAGAGGAACAGAAAATAGACTGGGTGAAAGCCATGGAAGACTTTTATGGCCCCTTCAGCGAGAGCCTCAAGAACGCTGAAACCCTGATCCCAAAACTGAAGAAGGAGGCCACGGCTACCCCCCTCACCTGCGACCGATGCGGTGGCCTGATGGTGATTCGGTGGGGAAGGAAGGGATTCTTTCTGGCATGCGCCTCTTACCCTGAGTGTCGAAACACTCAGGATTTTATGCGGAACGAACAGGGAGAGGTGGTTATTCGGGAGGCCCAGGAGGAAACCCATGAGACCTGCCCACGCTGTGGAAGTCCCATGGTCGTGAGACAGGGACGGTTCGGGGAGTTTCTCGCCTGTTCCCAATATCCACGGTGCAAAACCACCAAACCAAAGCATCTCAATATCCCCTGTCCTGAGGAGGGGTGTGATGGATTCATCATGGAAAAGCGTTCTCGCAGGGGAAGAGTATTTTACGGGTGCACCCGGTATCCCCTGTGCACGTTTGCGACTTGGAATAAACCGCTCAACCGTCCCTGTCCTCAGTGCAGCGCTCCATTTCTGACGGAGAATTCAACCCGAAAGGGGGCTGTCCCTGTTTGCCGAAAATGTGGCTACCCGGGGCAATCGAATCCATGAATCTGTGGGGGAGGCGACTCTTTGGCACATCACGGTCAACTTCTGGTCATCGGGGGCGGCCTCGCAGGCTGTGAGGCCGCTTGGCAGGCCTCGAGGCGGGGGATACGGACGGTCCTCTATGAGATGAAGCCCAGGAAGTTCTCCCCGGCCCACAAGTCGTCCCTCCTTTCTGAGCTGGTTTGCAGCAACTCGCTGAAATCCAACTCCCTGGACAACGCCGTTGGCCTCCTCAAGGAGGAGATGCGAATACTCGGATCACTGATTATTCGGGCGGCAGACCAGACGCGAGTTCCCGCAGGAGGGTCTCTGGCGGTTGACAGAGAGGAATTCTCTCGCTTCATTACCCAAAGCCTGGAAAACGAGGATCACATTGAAATCGTTCGCGAAGAAATAACCGACATTGCGCCAGAGGACCCTGTTATTATTGCAACAGGGCCCTTGACCTCGGATGGATTGACCCGTAGCCTGGTGCGACTCACGGGTGAGAGGTCGCTCTACTTTTACGATGCGGTTTCCCCCATCGTGGCGCGGGATTCCATCGACTTCCGGATTGCCTTCAAAGCCTCCCGATACGGTCGGGGGGGCGATGACTACGTGAACTGTCCCATGACAGAACAACAGTACTATGCCTTCGTAGAAGCCCTGGTGCGGGCCGACAAGGTTCCCCTCCGGGAGTTCGAGAGGGAGGCCTACTTCCATGGATGTCTGCCCATTGAAGAGCTGGCCCAGCGCGGAGAGGAGACCCTGGCCTTCGGATCTTTGAAACCGGTGGGCCTTGTCGATCCCAAAACGGGGAAGAGGCCTTTTGCGGTCGTGCAGCTGAGACAGGATAATCGAGCCGGTACCCTTTACAGCATGGTCGGCTTCCAGACAAAACTCAAATGGGAGGAACAGGAACGGGTCTTTCGGATGATTCCGGGACTGGGAAAGGCAGAATTTGTGAGGCTGGGGAGCCTCCATCGGAATACCTTTGTGAATTCCCCCCACGTTCTCAAGGAGAGTCTCCAGCTCAGGGACCATCCCCGGGTTTTCTTGGCGGGTCAAATCACCGGTGTGGAAGGATACGTAGAATCTGCTGCCATGGGGCTCCTGGCTGGAATCAACGCCTCTCTGAGGATCCGTGGGGTCAGGATAGTCACGCCATCACCGACCACGGCCTTGGGGTCTCTGGTTCATTACATCAGCCACGCCAATCCGAACACTTTCCAGCCCATGAATGCCAATTTTGGACTATTCCCCCCGTTGGACAAGCAGGTAAGGGGAAGACTGAAACGGGGATTTCTCGCCAGGAGGGGACTTGAAGACATCGAACGGTGGAAAGACTGGGTAGAGCGGATCCCTCGGATCGAATCTCCCGGGTTTTGATCTGCACCGAGGAGAGGGAATCGAGAGGGCTGTCTCGAATTGCCCCGAAATCGCGCAGAGAAAGGAAAGCGTGAGCCCATGGAAGATCAAAACTGCTTCAGGTGCGGTCAATCCCTCCCGATGGGGAGCCTCAAGTATGTTGTTCACGTGAAGGTTTTCGCTGACTTTGACGGCTTTCTATCGATTCCCGAAGGGGACATGGAGGGTGAAATGGATCGGATTTTCGAGGAGATTGAATCGAGAACCCCAGACGATCTGGAGCGTGAGGTCTATGAGGAGTTTGGATTCCTCCTCTGAAAGGGTTGCAGGGACCGGTTTGTCCGTGAGACAAGCGGAACGACAGAACCCGAGGACAATGGAATGATGGTCCAATGAGGGAGGCTGATCAAATCATGAAGGTGAAACTTACCCCTTCCTCAACATCCCGTATTCCCTCTGTGGATGAATGCCTGCAAATCATGGAGCATCATGGTATGTTGTTCCATATTCGAAGCCACTCCATTCTGGTTGCCCGAGTGGCCGCAATCATGGCCGAGGCTCTAAACAGAAAAGGCTGGAATCTAGACGTCCCATCGATCGTCGCTGGAGCCCTCCTCCACGACATTGCAAAAACGCGGTCACTCCAGGGGGGTAATCACGCTGAGATGGGTCGAAAAATCGTTCTAGAAATGGGTTATCCTGAGGTGGCCCGGATTGTGGGGAGTCATGTGGACTGCGGTTCTGAAATCCCATGCACGATCAACGAGGCGCTTTTGGTCAACTATGCGGATAAACGTGTTCAACATGACAGAGTGGTTTCCCTGAAGGAACGATTCAAAGATCTCCTAGCCCGCTACGGGAAAACCCCGGCGAAGCGCACCCGTTTCCGGGAAATGGCCAGGAACATGGAGAGACTGGAAAAGCAGATCTTCTCCCAAATCTCCCCTTCGCCAGAGGACCTGGAATCCATGATCAAGCGTCCCCCTGATACTTATTTGCCAGAAGATCTGATGTTGAAGGGTGGTAGGAAAAGGGGAACGGAGACGGAGGGGCGGTCAGGGTGAATTGGGGCGATCGGATTAGGTTCCTATCATGGTCATTGTCTTTGATCTGGGAAAGGTGATTCTGGACTTTGATCATCGCACCATCATCAGGCGACTCGCAGAGATATCGGGAATCCCTGAGGAGGGGATCCACGATACCCTCTTTGGCGGGAATCTTGAAAGCCTGTACGACAGAGGAAAGTTGAGTTCAATGGCCTTCTATCGAGATGTGGTCGAATCCCTTAACATCGACATACCCTTCGACGAATTTAGAGACATCTGGACACGGATTTTCACGTCAAATCAAGGGGTGTGTGACCTGATCGAGACCCTCAGAAGACGGCATAAGCTCATTCTGCTCTCAAACACCAATGAGATGCATTTCGACTATGCCTTTGGTGCCTTCAAGATCCTGGGTGCCTTTGACGATTATGTGCTCTCCTACCAGGTGGGGGAGAGAAAGCCCCATCCGAAAATCTATCTCACCGCCTTGGAAAAGGCGAAGTGCCCTGCCTCAGAGTGCATCTATATCGACGACATGGAGCCGTATGCCGTGGCAGCTCGCCGACTCGGAATGCAGGCGATTGTCTACAGGGACATTCAGCAACTCGAAAGAGAACTGAGAGCCCTCAACCTCGACGTTTAACAAACATGAAGCGCTCAGACACGATCACCCTACGGGCGATGCTACGCTGTTGGGCCTTGAGGGGGCCTTGGTCGTGAGGGTCAGTGACGATGGTAGGGGTAGTGATGCCAGGGGTGCCCCCAGGGATAGTACGGATACCCGTAGGGATAATATGGATAGGGATAGGGGTAGTATTCATAGTAATCCGTTCTCTCCGGCCAAAGGTGGGTTTCCCTATCCTGGAGAATCACATACGTGTAAGCCTTCTCACCGATTTTTGAAACCTTTTTTCCCGCAACAATTCCGGCGACGGTGATTTCTCTCCCCTCGCTGAAAACGTAAGGATCCTTGAAAATCTGATACCTCACGAGGAATCTGCCATCTCCCTCCCTGCCGGTCAAAGGCCGATCGGTGCTCCGGCTCAGGGGCTTCTGGAGTACTTCGATCAGCGTCTCCTCTTCTAGGTTCTGGGTCTGGATGATTTCTCCACCCATGAGTGCCAGCCTTCCTCTGTACGCTTCAAAATCCTGGAGAATTAAATCGGGGGTAAGGTCCTTCAGAGCTGACTCCCGGTTTTGACGGGAGATAGCGTGAACGCACCCCTGAAAGATCAGGATGAGAATACTCAGAATAATCGCGTGACTCCGCCTTCCGTTCATCATGCAAATCCTCATCCCCACCCAGACAGATCACCCGCCCCAATCAAATCTTGACACGATTCTGGGGAGAAAACAAGATCTTGATCAGGGTGACCCTGGCGGTAGGCCACGGGTCTCCTTTGTCTTATCCTTTCGCCTCGGTCCATCTCTTCAGCTCCTTCCACCACTCATGCCTTTGGGTATAGCTTTTTCTCCATGAGATAGGCATCTTCCGTGCCGTAATAGAGCCGGATCCGGGACTTCAGCTCAAATCCCAGCTTCTTGTAAAACGCCTGGGCCCCGAGGTTCCCTTTCCTCACTTCTACCCAAAGCCTGTCACCCCTACACTGAGACTCGCAGGCCTTCATGAGGTGCGTGCCAATTCCCCGTTTTCGGTAGACCGGGTCAACGGCAAGGGAGATAACGTGACCGTCTCCCTTAAAAATAATGTAGCCCCGCACGGTTCCTTCATCAAAGACGAGGAACGTGTTCGAGAGGTTACGATGGTAATGGAGAAACATCTCCGGGGTATAGGAGGATTTCGGAAAGGCCTGGGCCTCGATTTGGAGGATTTCATTGAGGTCAGTGAGTTCAAACCTTCGAATCACGGTTTCGATAGCTCTAGGCGGACCTGGGCGGCTCGAGAGTCACTTCGGGGGTTTCTGAAAGGAGGTGGCTGCGGGTGATCCATTGAAATATCAGCGTTTTGTGCGCTCCCCTCTCAGACCTCTCTTAGCTCTCAGATAGGTCCGCTTGATCCAGTGTGATGCCTTCTCAATGACGGTCCTGTTGTAATACTGCCTGTCTTCGTTGGCCATATTCTCGAACTTTCGATTATACTTCAACTTCACCCAGGCGTTGAAATCAAACTTCCGAGCAAGCTCATAGAGATAGCGATTCAGAGGGGCAAAGCCCGGTTTCCTGACGATAGCCACCCCAAAGTCTATGACACAGGGCGTTCGTCCATCGACAACGAGAAGGTTGTCCTTTTTTTTGAGATCGCCATGGGCCACACCCGCTCTATGAAGGTCTTTGATTAGGTTCAAAAGGGTTTCGAAGAACAGGCCATGATCCTGAATCTGGGCCTTTCGCACGGGAACCCCGTCAACGCATTCGAGCACCAGGTAGCGTCCATCAAGAAGGCCATAGCACTGCGGCACACCGTGCACTTCAGATAGCCTGGAATAGACTCTGTACTCGTTGCGGAGCATGGCCCGGCGAACGAGTCTGGTCAATCCCCACCCCACAGGCGCCTTGAGGATGAGACGCTGCTCCTTGTCTTGGTACAGATAGACATGGCCCTGATAGCCGCGGCTAAAAACGTTCGCCCCGCTTTTGACGCTCGCCTTGACCCACTGGAGAAGCTCACTTTCGGTCGGGCTATCCATATCCCACAACATCGGCGTCACTGGGGGTTCAATAGAGCTTGTAATAGAGGACGTACAGGCAAAACAGGAGAAACAAGGCAATAATGGGCTCACCATTGTGCCGGAGGCTCTGCCAGAACGACCATCTCCCCCGTTGGCCGGGTTGATAGGCCTTCAGGCTTGGAACAAGGGCCCGGGTCCTTTGGCGCCACTGTTCCCACTCGTCTTTGAACCTCCGATGAAGCTTCTCGTCTTCTCGACGAATGGCAGGAGGGTAGAAGGCCAGCAACAAAACGATGTAGAGGGGGAAGCTCCACCATAAGCCGGAGGCGAGGGCAAACCCAAATCCCATCGTGATGTTGCCCACATAGAGGGGGTGTCTCACATAGGCATAGGGTCCGTCAGTGGCGAGAACCCTGTTCTTTATGATATGCCCCGACGCCCAAAGGCGCATCGTAATCCCCAGGCTGACGAGTACGACCCCTGCGACAAAAAGCCCCTCCTTCGGATCACCTGCAGCACTGACCAGGATGACGAAGAAGACGCCAAGAAACTGGCGGAACCGGTCCCGACGGTATCGAATGTCACGGAGGAATCGCTGGAACCCCAGATCGACTGCCACGGATTCAGTTCTCCCCGAAGGACCTCTTCTTTGGTGGGAAGGAGTATAGCCACAATGAGCCGGGTATGTCAAGGGCATACTCCTCCTCCCAAAGAAGTTCAGAGGGGACTGCGCGGCATCCTGTCTTTCCAAAAGAACCGGGGTAAAAGGGGCACCTAGGGTTCATTCACACCAGAGACAGAGAACCCGCCATCTCTCTCCTCTACCGTGACCCACCCCCGATCGTTCGGTCCAGATAGGCCTTCAACCGCTGCCAGGCGTGGAGCGCCGGCTTGGTGGCCTTTTCGGGGTCGCGATCGACCCAGAGCCAGAACCCGTGGTTGACATCGTCGTAGATGTGGACGTCGTTGGGGACGCCTGCCTTCCGCAGGGCCGCCACGAATTTTTCTACCTGCTCTGGCGGGATTCCTCTGTCCATCTGAGCAAAGGTGCCGTAGACCTCGTGGTGGATCTTCTTCATTTCCTCGGGATCGTCGAGGAGACTGCCGTAGAAAATCGCCGTGCCGGCATGATTCTCACCGCCCAGAGCGTAGCTCAAGGCCACGCCTCCTCCAAAACACCACCCGATGGCGGCGATCTTTCCTGAAACGTCCGGCCGTTTGCGCAGGAATTGGGCTGCGGCGTTAAGGTTTACAATGATCCTCTCGGGATTGGACCGCGTTTCCTGCATTAACGCCATGTTCTCCTGCCGATTGGTGCCGATCCGCCCCGAGTACAGGTCGGCAGCCAGGGCCACGTAGCCCTCAGCTGCCAATGCGTCGGCCACCTGTTTCACACGGTCAACGAGCCCGTTCCATTCGTGGATCAAGATCACGGCGCCGTGGGGACCTGCCCCTTCAGGGACTGCCAAATACCCCTGGGTCGCCGAGTCTTCCGAGAAATAGGCAACCCCCTCCCCCTGAGGGGCGTGCCCTTTGCCCAGAATGGCTTCTGGCAGGGCGTCCGAGGCGGTCGGTGAATAGGGGATACGAGACGATTTGGCTCGCACCATGAGATTCTCCTCGACGGGCCCATAGAAGACGAAAGCCCCCAGTCCCAGCAAGATGAACGTGCTCACAAAAAGAATTTTCACCGTTTTCTTCATCGCTTATACCTCCCTCAACGGCCTAAGCCGTCGATTTCGTCGTTCCTCACGGAGACTCTCACCAACGATCTCTGCCTTCCGAATGCTAGGTCTCTTCATCAAACGCCTCCCTCAGAAGACCCCAATCAAAGGAGGAGACTCCGGAAATCATTTCTCCTGCAACTTGTCTGGCACACAAACTTCCCTTCATACAAAAACCATAGCTAGAATGGATCGGCTATTTCAAGGGCAGTGGCCTTAGGGGGTGGGTGTATTTAGAGGCAGGCCCTTCTGGGGGGATATCCTTTGGAAGGTGACGGATCGAGGTGTCATTCAGGACCGGGGTTTTTGAATGGAAATGGGAGATGGATTATAACCCTAAATATCGACGGACAAAGGTGACAGAGGGGGTCGGGCCAAGCTAAGCAGTTGATATCATGTGGAATACAGTTGAGATTTCGGTCCATAATGGCCCTATACTGGCATTTCTGAGGACAAAAAAATCGACATAGGCAAGGGCACACCTGGCGAGGGCCATAGGGGATTGCCTACCCGAGCACGTCTGGCATGTCACGCGCCGGCGCCATGAGCGGGAGTTTTTGCTCAAATTTGCGAGGGACCAACGTCCTTGGCTCCAAGGGCTCCTTAAGGAGCAATGACTTGGGCGTGGGCATGCCCGGTATCGACATTTTGGTATAGCCCGGGGGTATTTCGAACAGTGAATCCGGGAGCCTCTTTTCCTTTATGTTCTTGTATTCTGTGAGCATATCCGTGCCCCCGGGTTGTCCCTTCATTTCCGTTTTTATGGGGTAGTTGAGTTTTTCCGAAAACCATTGCGTCAAGGTTCCTATGGATTTATCATGATAAACGTATTCATATTTCTTACACACATATCCACTTGCTCTCTCTTTTCCAAGGTGTTTTTTTTCGGCCAATTGCTCCAGTTTCTTTTCATATTCGGGATCATTCACCGCATCTCCCATACCAGGCATTTCCATGTACATCTTCTCCTCCGGCATCAGACTCCAGACGACACCTTTGTCCTACTACCCCCTAAAGCGGGGGTATACCATGGTCCTCGACAATTTCCCAGCATTCCGGTTGTTCAAGAAGTGTATGCCAGCCGACGTTTCTCCTGTGACAGTACTATAAGAATACAGCCTTTTTCCTCATCGAATACACAGTTAACCCTATTGCCTTCTCTTACCCTTTTGATTCATAAAGATGTGTAAAGAAGGCTTGCCAGTGAATAGTCGCCCACGAACAATCCAGTAGGGGAAGGAAGAAGCTCACCATGCTGTCTTGGATTCACTTGAATGGCCTCGTCAAGGTATGAAGCTTATGTCTACGGAGCGGGACCAGGCAATCGATCAACTGATCGGCGTCATCGGAGAAGTCGACGCCATCCTGCAGGCTCAGAGTGAGGCGGATTCCGAGTATTTTCTGAAGGTTTGGGAGCGGTCATTGGGCGATGATGAAATCAAGCGAATCAAGTCCGGTTTCCTCAAGGCTTATCGCTGGCAGCACATTTTCTCCGGGGTCGAACACCCGCGATTCAAAGCGCTTTTCGAAGGCCTGACGACCGAAGACCACCGTCAGCGCGTCAGCGAAACCACGGCACCACATGATTTACCGGGCTGCCCGTTATGCACCGCACAGGGATCGATGGCATTCGCATGAGCAGTAAGAAGTGATATGACATGATGGAAATAGAAATCACGTTTCCTTTAGAAAAGCCTTTCGGTCATGACTTTCAAGGATATTCGAATCAGGGATAAGGAGGTATGAAAAATGAAGGGAGAATCAAGAACAAAAATCATAGGTCCACTTCTTTCAATGTTTTTGTTATTTCTGGCCGTCTCAAATGTTTCTGGTGAAGAGTACGAAGCTCTGAAAGGTCTAAAATCTGTCAAGGCAGTCTTTGATGTAAGGGTAGGCGCCCCGAAGAGCGCTGCGTTACTTCTCAAGTTAATACACCAGACCTTCAAGGACAATGAGATTACGGCAGTAATCAAGAAGCCAGCTTTTGTGGTTGTCTTTATCGGTCCCTCTGTGAAGCTTATATCCAAAAACAGAGAAGGCTTTTCGCAAGAAGAGCATAAAGTACTTGATGAGATTGCCGGTACGGCTTCAGAAATGTCAAGGGATGGTATAAAGCTAGAAATCTGCTTATTTGCTGCTCAGGTTTTCGGCGTAGACCCTGCATCGATTTTGCCAGAGATTAAGCACGTACCCAATGGTTGGATATCCCTAATAGGGTATCAAGGTAAAGGTTACTCCTTAGTCCCTGTTTATTAAGGAAGGCAATATCCATATGTTGGACCCAGCAGTTATGTCGTAGCCTGCACAATTAAAGTATACGAGCACGGCACCTTGTCAGTTTTGGGCATGAATTCGGTAAGTATCCGGGGGTTGGGGTCGGCCTGTTGACTCGCCTTCGCCAGAATGCCCCGTGCGAGAGTGCGGGGAGCCTCATTACCAGCCGCGTGCCTTGGCTTGTTTCTTTAATGTTTCCAAGGCCCCCTTATCCTTCCCCCTAACTGACCGTAATCCTAATGTTCCTAAATACTCGGCAAATGCCCGGCCTTGAATCCCATAGTATTTGAGATAGCCTTTTAGCTGTTTTTTCGTGAGATCGTGCAGCATAAAAAAATAAAGCAGTTTGACTTGATCGGCATGTCGATCCCATGCTTTAAAGCTCTCTTCAATAAACCGGCTTTGCCCTTTGTTAGAACCGCCCAAGAATTTACTCGTTGGATACCCAATTTCAGCAAAATGAATAATCCGGTCCGGATAAAGCTGAACAACCTCATCAAAGACATCATGGATTTCGTGCGGAGGAAGGACTCCTTGACCGAATTTGAGATGATAATATGTCAACAGGACCAAGTCTGTCTCTTCGTTCAGCTCTTGAACAAAACCTTTTAGCTTGCCGCTCAAGCTTTGATACATCACTTTGACGCCCACGGGTATCTCGGGGTTCTTTCTCTTGATATGCTCGCGCGCGGCTCTGTACAATGTGCGGTACGCCTCCCACTTCCTTCGGTCATTCTCAAGATAGCCACCGACCTCATTGCCGATGGAGATCCACTGGATATCACAATCCTCAAATAAAGGTAAGACAAAGTCTATAACACCCAAAAACGCTTTGATGAATTCCGGATCATCGAATGATCTGTTTCTCAAATACTCTGGAACAGTCAGATTATTGGTGTTGATAGGATTGATCGTGAGGGCAATCTTGATATTTTGAGAAGAATACAATTTGTTGGCCTGTACGTAATATCTAGTTTGATATTCCCCTTTGGCCGTCTCAACTTCATTCCAGTGGGCACTGATCGTCACAAATTCCAATCCAGCATCTCGGGCCGTATTCAATGCCGAACCAAATTTTTTGTTTTTGGCGACATTAACGGCAATACCGAGGATCCGGTCCCCTTTTTCTTTGACGGCTTCACCGGCAAATGCGACGTGGTCGTAAAAAGCAAAAGTTCCCGTTACGATACCAAGAATCAAGAATACGGTTATCATAAAGGAAAAATTCTTCATAAGAATTCGAATCACCGTACTACTCTGCCTTCCGTTCGCCTGGTAAGACCACCTCTCAACCTTTCGGTGGCTGACCGCAAAAATGACAAAAAAAGAAATGATATGAACTCACTTTCTGATGGAGTGAGTGTAGCGGCGAAGGGGCTTGTGTGTCAAGGGAAAACAAGTCGCTTTGTATGGGTGAAGCATTAGTCCTGAGTGAGGGTTTCAACGTATCCTGTGACCGATTCGCCCATGTCTTTTGCCAGGAAATGTTGAATAGGATTCGCCATGGCCTGGGGCAATTTCCATAAGGGTGCACTTGTGAGTGAGGTCATATCTTGGATTGTGAATTGACGAACCTATATTTCTGCACCAATCCAAGATCTACCTTCCTCTGGGCTTTCACTCGCCTTCGCCAGGATGCCCCGCGCGGAAGCACGGGAAGGAACGGCGAGAGGCGACGGCTCATATTGACTGAACCGGAGGATTCTCCCTTAGAGGCGACCCATCCCGGTAGATGACTAAAGCGTCCTGCCTGAGGGACGATGGGCCGCGGAAACGGGCAACGCGCAAGGGCTCGTGGTAAGACGGGAACGGGGCGTCACCGAATGAGGCCTTTGGTTTAGAGCGAAGCGCTGAAGGCAGAACGGATTTTGCCTCGATTTCTTGTAATTGCCCTGGTCCTGTGATACTTTGCTTTTTCTGTGACGTGTCGAGAGGACGGGGAGATGTACCACCGAGTAGATGTGGAGCGTATCGAGTCACTGATCGACGTGGCCATGGGCAAGGAACCGGCCGATCTAATCGTGAGGAACGGTAAACTCGTCAGCGTTTACACGGGAGAGATTCTCGATCAGCGATCGGTGGCTGTGAAAGGCAACCGAATCGCCTATGTGGGAGAAGAGATTCAGACAATCGTCGGAGATCATACCCGCGTCATCGATGCTGAGGGTCAGTACATCACTCCTGGCTTGATAGACGGGCACAATCACATCGATGCGATCTACCGCGCTTCAGAGCTTGTTCGATGCGTTTTACCCAGGGGAACGACCACGGTGATTACCGAAGTGTCTACGATCACCAATGCCCTGGGGATCAAAGGGCTCCTGTGGTTTCTCGAAGATGCCCGGTGTCAACCCATGAGGCTGTACATCGTTGTCCCTCCACTCGTTCCTCCCTATCCCCCGTTTGAAACCAGCCGGGCTTTCAGTTTTGAAGACTTCCAAGAACTGATGAAAAAAGACTCTGTGGTGGGGGTAGGCGAGACGTATTGGACCCGTGTTCTCGATAAGGACCCCAGGGTCCTCAAACAGTATGTGGAGGCCCATCTTCGTGGCAAGGGGGTGGATGGGCATGCGGCTGGGGCCAAGGGTCAGAAGCTCCAGGCATATGTAGCTGCTGGAACGACTTCATGCCACGAAAGCGTGTCTCCTGATGAGGCGTTAGAGAAACTCCGAATGGGGATGTATGTCATGATCCGGGAGGGGGCTATTCGTCGTGACCTTGAAGCGATATATCCCATCAAAGACGAGGCGATCGATTTTCGGCGGGTCAGTCTTGTCAGCGATACCCTGTCTCCGGAGATGATGCTTAAAGAGGGCCTCATGAATGCCCTGGTAAAGCGGGCGGTCTCCCTTGGATTCGATCCGATTAGAGCCTTGCAGATGGCCTCGATTAATGCTGCAGACCGTCACAAACTCGATGATTTGGGGGGCATCGCTCCAGGAAAATTGGCCGATATTCTGGTGATAAAGGACCTCAAGGACTTTGAGTGTAGCTGGGCGATTGTGGATGGCGAAATTGTGGCCCAAGAGGGAAACCTCCTGAAAAGAACCGAGGCCATTCCCCATCCCCCCGAATTCTGCGAATCCATCCGAATACGATCCCCGGTGGTGGAGGATTTCCGTGTTTCTGCACACGGTCCGAAGGTGAAAGTGCGGGTTATTCGAGCCATCAATGAAACCATCACGGACGGAGCCATCGAGGAATTGAGCGTTGTGGGAGGCAATGTCGTGTCTGATCCTGACCGTGATATTCTCAAGATGACCGTCATCGACAAAAGCAGCCAAGACTTAGAGAAAAGTCTGGGCTTCGTCCAGGGAATCGGTCTGAAAAGGGGGGCTTTGGCAACCACCCTTGCGTGGGATACGTACAACATCCTTGCCCTGGGGGTGTATGACCGGGACATAGCCCTGGCGGTAGAGCGTCTCAGGGAGATTCAGGGAGGGTTTGTGGTGATGGACGGGGACAGGGTCCTTGCAGAACTGGCCTTGCCGATTGGAGGGGTGATCTCAGACCTTCCTATGGATGTCCTTGCAGGAAGGATCGAGGACGTGGGGAGAGCCTGCAAAAGGCTTGGATCCCCTTTGGCACGGCCCTATCTGGTGATTCAGACCTTGCCATTCACCGGTCTTCCTTTTTTGAGGCTGACCGATAAGGGATTGCTCGATCTGAGAGAAAGGCGAATGGTGGATGTGATTGTCTCGTGAAAATAAAGACAGCTGTCAGCGGTCAGGGGTCGGCATTCAGCTATCGTTTGTTCGTCTTGACTCTGCTGATCGCTGACCTCTGAATACGGAAGGCAGAGATTCATGGGGACGGCCAGGGCTGAAAGTGAAACGAGCGATAGAATCGGTCACCGGGATGGAAGGAATTCAACGCCGCGCTCTGGGGTGAATCGAATCCCAAAAGAGACCCGCTGGGGTCATTCGCGAAAAATGACTTCGAAAGGGCGGTGGAGTTGAGACAGTGACACCCTTGGAGCAATACCTGGAGAGGCGGTCTTGGCTCAGCAACCAGGCCACCCAGTTCCAGTGTCCAGATTCATGCCCCCGATATGGGTGTAAGGATCCCGCGCTCCACGTGCCTGTCACCCTGATGGATCTGGTCCTTGAGTCCGTGACGGTGAAAGCAAGCCCCAGTGAGATTTACAGGCGTTTCTATAAGATCGGTTGGTCCCCGGACCGGGATGTGCCCTGGGTGGGACATTTCACCCTGGGACTGCGAAAACCCTGTGGATTTCTGGAGGAGCCGTGGTGTAGGATCTATCCAGCGCGGCCCATCGGGTGTTCCCAGTTTCCTGAGGCATGGTATCTCTGGCGGGGTGGAGACCGGTACATGATGGATGGAACGCGTTTTGACCACTATCCTTGCCTCCAATCTCCACCCCCGATCTCAAAAGAAAGGGAGAAACACCTGGCCGAGCTGTCCGAGATGGCTGCTCAGGAGGGATGGATGTCTGATTTCTATCTCTTCGGCTTTTCACCCTATCACGTGGACTTACGAAATCTCGTGGGAGAACTGATGGAAAGGGCTCAGCATCTTGGTATGATGACGGAGAGCGCAGCGCCTGTGGCTCCCCAGGTGGTCCCCTATCCCCTGGTGGAGGCGTTTTTTCAGGAGAAGCTGGAAGAGACGGACCTGCCCGAAATGATTCTGGAAAAGGTTTCTCGCCTCGACAGTCCAGAGGAACGGGTGTCGTTCATGGCACTGAAGGAGGCGAGCGATGAGATCCAAAAATCCCTTGGTCCGGAAGCGTTTGTGATATATAATCGAATCGAAGGAAAAACCCTTCAAAGCCACCGGGTAGTGAGACGCAAGCCCGGGCAAATGGGGGACTCTGAGGAGTCCGTGGGGGGAGAAAAAAGTGGTCATTACAGAGAGGAGAAAAGAGCCCCGGTTCAATGTCCATCATCCGGTTCATTTTTTCAGGAAATCCCAAAAAAAGGACTGTCGGTCTCTCAACATCAGCCTGGACGGAATCAAGATCGAGACAGACGGGGAGGTTCTTCCTGATGAGCTGCTGGATTTGACCCTGCTCGTTGGGGATTCCCTGGTGAAAGCCCAGGGTCGGGTCGTCTATGTGGAGGAACTCCCAGATGGGACTTTCCAGGCGGGGATTTTCTTTCAGGAGATCTCCGAGGAAGGGCGAACCGCTCTGATCAAGTACTTTTCCGAGATTATGACCCATGGCGCCGAGCGTCGAGGAATCCTGAAAAAGCCGGAGTGATTGAAGTTCTACCCCTCCATGTGATTAGATTAAAGTGTTGACTCACCCTGGGAGGCAGAAACATGAAACCCATAGATATCGAAGTCGTCTCCACGGTCCTGACCAGCTACAACCACTGCGGCAATTGCAGTCTGATCTTGGACAACACAGGTATCCAGAAAAAAGTCCGGATTCTGGACATGAACGGGTATCCTGAGGATTTAAAAGAGGAACTGACCAGGCTCTCGGAATGGCTTAAGGAGTTGCTTCATCTCTATAAGCACCGGATTCACATACGAGTCGTCAATGCCCTTTCTCTTCCAGGAATCTACAGGGCCATACGCCATAGAATCCGCCAATACCCCTGTTTCATTGTGAATCATCAGGAGACCTATGCGGGGTGGGAAAAGGACAAATTAGAGGCGATCATCGATGCGCACATCCGGGCCTGAGAGATACGACCGTCATCACCCCATAGTGATCTGACGCATGGACCCCGTCCACAGCTTGATCGAAAACGATCCGACTCTCAAGGATCTGGTCCCTCCTGAAAGCCGAGTTGAGAAAGATGTAGTCGATCCTTCGAGATTTCCTGTCGTAATCGGCTCCGAGGTGATGATAGACGGTTTTCACACCGTTCCGATTTGAGGGAACAATCTGTGAGTACCGCGTATTCTCGTTCTTATGACCATCCCAGGTGGCTCCCTCACTTTCAGGGTTGGCAAGGCGGTAGGTGTCCCAGAGCCGCCCTTCCTTCACAAGGTGGACCATGAGGGAGTTGTCCTCGGTCATGTTGAAGTCACCCAGCAGCACCCCCGGATCTGCTCCGACTGTTCTTTTCGTGAAAGCAAGGATCCGCTTAATCTCTTGAGCTTGGCGCCGGAAGGACCGGCTCAGTATGGCCGAATAGGTCCGGTGGTCTGGTTCGGAGATCTCCTTTTGATCGCGCCGTCGATCGAGCAGGCGGAATATTCGATGGCCCTCATGAAGTCCCGCATAGGTATGGGTATGGATGATATAGAGACGATTCCCTTCGACTGACGCTACGCCGGCCATGACTTGGCGGGAGTCGGTAAAGTGAAGGCAGAAGAAATCGCTATATATTCCGAAGGGGTCTCCCGAAATCTGACTTGAACCTGCCCGTCTGAGACGGAACTGCTTCTTTGCCAGTACGATCAGCCCCAGTTTTAGATTGATGGGGATTCCCAGCTTTCCAATCTTGATCCCTCCGTTGTAGACCTGATGAATCTCATCGTACCCCAGATCTGCGGCCAGCCTTCTGCTGTATTCGGGGATGGGGTTAGCCTCCTGGATGGCGATAAAATCGGGCTGAAGCCGCCTCAGCTCCTGGACCAGTATCTGGTAACGCATCTGTCGTCTCTGATCCGGTTCAAGGGGTTTCATCTTCAGGATGCCCCTCTCGTCCAGACCAAACCAGACATTGATGGTGAGTATAGAAAAAGTCATGGGGGTGGCTGCCCGAGACCGGTGCTTCATCCTTGCTTCAACCGTGGCGCAGTCGTTCACAACGGATTGGCTTCAGAGGGCTCAGTGCCTCGGTTCGCAAATCCTGCAACCTACCGCTCCCGTGTGATCAACCCCTTTGCTCACTCGCCTCGGCTGAGCTCGTCGCAACCAGCACTAAGTCCTTGAGGGAATAAGTTCGTTGTCGAACTGATGAATCGAAGGAGTTCGTCATGGGAAAGGAAAACGTCGAGGTCAGCCCTAACTGAACAGGGCCTGGGTTACCCTTTCCACCATGGCCAGTCCCTTGACCTCTTTCTCAAAAAGAGGGGCCTCTCCACAGAAATTGTCAAAAGACTGGAGGATTTCCTGCCTGTACCTGTCCTGCATGGCGACCCGGTTGAGAATGAACTCGGCCGTGTTTTCGTCGATTTCAGCCTTGTCGATAACCTCGTTGACAATGACCCCGCCGATGGGGATACCGAAATCCTGAAACCAACCGATGAAGCGTTTGATGACCGCAATGGGAAGGCTCTCAAGAAGGGTCACAAAAAAGAACGCTGTTTTTTCTTTGTCTGTGATCAAAGCCCGCATCTTCTCGATTCGATCACGAAATGTGGTCAGATAGTCGAGTAAGGCGTCCTGTTCATCCTCAGCCTTCTTCTTTCTGAAAGAGAGGCTCAGCCTGATCTGCCGAGCCTACTCGCGGCTTTTGTGCATTTTGTTTACCCAGAGGGCATAAACCTTGGACATGCCAAGGAGTCTCCTGGCATTGGCCGTGGGGGCCGTATCAAAGACATAGACCTCATAGTCGTCTTCGAAGATGATGTTGATCATGTTTTCGAACATGGCCGACTCTTCAAACGCAGGGTTCATGGTGGCCGATTCCACGAAATCCTCGGCCTTGGTTGGAATATCTGCAAATTTGAGAAACCAGGCGATTTTGTCTTTAATGTCCTTTTTGGATCGCTCAATGGTCTCAGATGTATCAATCTCGCTGGCATAGAGATTGGAGACCCCTTCCACGGGAATCGGCTTCCCGAATACGTTCTGCTCCAGCAGATTGGACAGGCTATGGACGGGATTGGTTGAGGCGAGAAGTGTCTTCCTGCCCTGCCTTGAAAACCACAGAGCCGTTGCGCCGGCGATAACGGTCTTGCCGACCCCTCCCTTGCCCCCGAAATAGAGATATCGCACGGTGGGGTGCTTCTGGAAGAATTCACTCATCGTAAAATTCATAGCGTTTCCTCCCCGAACATCACCGCAGCCATTCGCTGTATCGTGTCGAGCCCCTTGATCTCATTGTCAAACTCTGGGACCATGGCAAGGACCTTGTTCCCGAATTGTTTCTTGATGGTTTCCAGACAGGTCGTCTGCATTTCGATCCTGTTTCTCAGATACTGAGGGATCTGCTGATTCTGCAAGTCCTGTGAGATGACCCGGTTGACCACGTAACCGGTCAGAGGAACGTCGAATCGGGCAAAAAGGCCCCCCGCCTTGATGGTATCCTCGATCACCATGTCTTCGGGTGTCAACACAAAATAGAAAGCGGTCTTTTCTGTATCTGTCATGATCTTGGAAGAGGTTCCAATTCGGTCTTTGATATACATGAGTTCGTTGTAAATGGCGTCTTCCTCGGTCTGTTTTTCTCGCTTCATGGTGGCAATGACCGAGTCGTACTCCCGCATCTGTTCTCGGAGGCCCGTGATCTTCTCCAACCATGCATCATAGATTGATCCCATGCTGAGATAATAAAGGGCATGGCCCAGGGGAACCAGGTCATAGATGTAGTAATCGTACTTTCCCTCTATCACAATGTCGACAACCGCATCGAATATGGCGCTCTCTTCCATGGCAGGTTCGGCAGAAGCCGCCTCGATATACTGCTCGATCTCCTCGGGGATTTTGTCCATCCCGTACATGTCGATGATCTTCTGACGGATCTCTTTCTGATATTCCTTGATTCGGTGATCCGCATCGATTTCCTGAGCATAGAGGTTCGGCATGATTTCGACGGCTCCCTTTCCAAAAATGTCCTGTTCGAAAATATCGCTCAGGGAGGCCTGGGGATCTACTGAGAATACAAGAACCTTCTTGCCTTGCTTGGCCAGCCAATAGGCCGTGGCGGCAGAGAACGTGGTTTTCCCCAATCCCCCTTTTCCCCCGTACATGACGTATTTCCGATTCGGATATTTCTGGAACATCTCTGCCAGAGACATGACAGCCTCCATTGGAACTTACCAAGACTAGAGGGAATCCGAGACTAGGTCGGAAAACCTACCACGGTTTAAACGAAATCATTTATCTTGAGAGAGAGTGGATCCCCATTATGAGAGGAAGTGAGCCCATTTGGCCATAAGCTTGGCTACGCTCGACCCTGTTCAGTACATGGAATCCATCAGATCCTTTTCCCGGAGCATTCGCCGCTTCCAGGTAGCAATTTGGGGAACCACGTAAGGCAAGAGTCGAAGAGAGTAGTAAGGCGGTAGCACGGGAACCCCAAGCATGTCACCCATGGTGATCAGGATGAAGAGGTGCTCCATGCTGGAGCGAGTCTTGAGGGCCTGACGGGCCATGCCATGAGTCGCCATGCCATAAGTAAAATCCCTTAAGAATCCGACAACTTTGCTCCCAATGCCCTCTTTTTCCTGGTCTGACGTTTTCTCTTCCACCATGTCAAGGTCTCCGATTCATCCCAAGAAAGATTTGTTTCTTCTTTTTGTCCATCAATCATGCACGACATCAAGGAGATCTCTAGGTTTCAGGGTTTTTTTCTTCCAATGGGGAAACCGCGCAACGTAGTAGGGAACCAATCTCAGAGAGTAATACCCTGGGAAAACAGGGACACCGATCGCCTCCCCCACGGTAAAAAGCACGAAAATATCGTCGAGCTCGGCCTTCTTGTCATACACCCCTGACACCATCCCATGGAGGAGAAAGCCGTAGAGGAAATCTTTGGCTGCTTGAATAAAGCCACTCTGTCCCATTCGTCGCTTGCCAGTCCTCCCTGTATCATTGTCTGAATGGTCAACCAATTCTAAAGCTTATCGAAATCAAATACAAGATCGAAAAAATATGGGGGCCCCGCATGCGGCGAGCCCCCTTAACCATTTCTCGTTCAAAAAGACCCTAAGCCTCGGCTTTTGCGGCCTCTGCAGGGACCTTCGCGTATTCTGCCTTGTATTTCCGAAACGCCTTGTAGCCGTCCCAGGCCAGGATCAGGGCGAGGATAATAAGCACGATGCCAAGTCCGCCTGAAAAGAGATTTCCGACCAGCTTTCCGCCCGACACCTTCCCGGTAAAGACCAGGGGAAGGAACACCCAGAAGACCATATAGAACAGCGCCGCCACCGTGGTCACGTACATGAAGAACATGGGATAGATCACGAACCTGTAATTTTTCCCCTTGGTGAGCAGATAGAGTGTAACCAAGAGTAAAGCCAGACCGGCCATTAGTTGATTTGCTCCTCCGAAAAGGACCCAGATATAAATCCACGAGCCGGTTCTGACCAGGACGAAGGCGATGATCAGTGCTGCGATCGTGGCCACGTGGTGGTTTTTGGCAATACCGATCTTGTCTCCCAGAAGCTCGATCGTGGCAACCTTCATAAACCGAAAAACCAGATTCACGACGGTGAGAGCCAGGATAATGAGCATGGCACCGGCCACGGAGTTTGCATATGAGCCCGGAATTCCCAGAATTCCCATGGCTCCACCGAGAGCGGTTGAAAAGATCGCGGTAGGACCCCCCTTCAGCGCTGTCAGATATTCGGCCTTACCGGCAAAGGCCGTGGCACACACGATCAGGGCAATGATCCCGATGGTAAACTCGGCAAACATGGCTCCAGCGGAAACCGGCCTCACATCCATTTCGCTCTCGATCTGCCGGGAGGTGGCCGTACTGTTGACCAGGCTGTGCCACCCGGAGATGGCGCCGCACGCGATGGTAACAAACAGGAGCGGCCAGAGGGGCCCGATTGGGGTGCTCCATCCCGTAAAGACCGGCAGCGTCAGGGGCTTAGCACCGACCAGGATACCAATGACGCCGACGATGATCCCAAAATACACAACATAGACCGAAGCGTAGTTGTAAGGTTGGATGAACCTCCAGACCGGAAGAATGGCGCTGAAGTAGGCAAAGATCAGAACACAGATCAACATCACGGTGTAGGAGGTCTTGATGGGTATTAAGCGTCCAACCCCTATCGCTACGAAAATTAGGATAATGGCCAGAATCGTCGTACCGATGATGTTGGTTTTGGCCGTGTATATCATATAGCCCACCAGAAAGGCGACACCAACCACCACGAGCATGGGGAAAGGAAGCGACGCATCGCCTACCAGGCCCGTCGTAACGATATTAAGGAAAGCGCCGGCGACCAGAAGGAGGTAGAAATAGATGAACGCAAGCAGAATCCCCCTTGCCCGGGGTGATACAAGTTTATAGCTGATCGCCCCAAATGTCTCTCCATCATGCCGGATGGAGACCATGGCGCTAGAATAGTCATGGAGCCACCCGATAAAGAGGACGCCCAATCCCAACCAGAGCATGGCCGGCAGCCATCCCCACTGGAGAGCCACAATGGGACCAATGATGGGGGCTGCTCCGGCAATAGAGTTGAGCTGGAACCCAAAGAGAACATTCCTGTTAGCGGGCATAAAGTCGACACCGTCCATATACATCTTGGCCGGTGTCGCCTTACTCGGATCCGCCTCATAGACCTTCCGACTGGCCCATCGCGCGTACACCCAGTAGCCAATTATGACAATAACTGCCCAGAAAGCAAGCACTAAAAGAGAGTTCATCTTTCAATCCTCCTTTCAAATTGATGCCTTTTGAACAAAGCAACATGAAAAGAGACCAGATTGAACTCACCGAAAACCCATGCCCGATGTTTGCCTGATCCCCCTTCTTCCGAGAGAACCCGAAACTCGTCATCACCTCCTTTTACAGGATTTGACGCATCCTAAGACATTATTTGAAACTTGTCAAGAACTGTGTTAGCCTAGAAGATCCAAAAAATGCTGACATATCGGGAGGTCGCCACTGCTCGCTTGCTCCGCGGTAATCCAAGGTCCTGGAGTCTATGCACCCCATTCAAATCATGGGTACCTCTGTCGCAATCGATTCCTGGAATGGGCATGGAATAATGATGAATGCTAGCCTGCATAATTCACGAATTCTCTGAATTCGTGAATAAGCACCTGCAAACGAAGAAGAATCTTCGTTGCAGGTTTCGACAGGGTGCCTCGCATCCAGCCCTTCGACCTGCTCAGCGCCCCGAGCCTGTCGAGGGGCTCAAGGCTAGCCCTGAGCGGGGGCCAGAAAAGGCCGTAGTCGAAGTCCGAAGGACGGATTGTTCATGAAGTCGCCACGAATTCATGAATAATCCGGGCTAGAATGATGGAATACGTTGAACCGAGGGCAGAAATGTAGTTGTCTAGGGTTTAGGAGGGCTTCCTTGAGGAACAATTCACAAAAACCTCGGCCTCCAGCCTCAAGTTCGCCGGAGGCGAACGGTCCTCCAACCTCTATCAGAGCAATGGCCACCCTTTAGCACACCATTCGAGTATTCCAATTGGACGAAACTCCAGAGTTCATAAACCAAGTCAGGGGGAAATGGCAGATGGAAGGTTTGAGAATTGTTGCAGAACTGATGGCCCTTTCAGCGCGAACCGCTCCGAAAAGCGTAGGCCAGGATTTTGTGGAGATTAAGATTCTGGAGGGCGATAACGTTCAGCGGCTGGCAGAGGGTATGGTCACGTTTGGCCAGGAGAAGGGAAAACCCAACTTCGATCGGGACGGGAAGAACGTAAGGGAGAGCGAGGTTGTCGTTCTTATCGGACTCAAAGGTGAGAGAACGGTTGGACTGAATTGCAGCGGTTGTGGATACGCCACGTGCGCAGAGTTTGAGAAAGCCGAGGGGGTGGACGGGGAGTTCAGGGGCCCCCACTGTGCCTTTCGACTCCTCGACATGGGGATAGCCCTGGGGTCCGCCGTTAAGACGGCGAGTCTCCTCAACGCCGACAACCGGATCATGTACCGCATCGGCACGGTGGCCAGAAGCATGGGGTTTTGCGACTGGGAGTATGTCATGGGTATCCCCCTGTCGGCCACAGGAAAGAGCATCTATTTTGACAGATGAGCACCGGGACTTACAGATCCAGACCGTACCGATATGGTATGTTTGATTGTTTCCCTGGTGGGGGTCAAGCATGCTGCGCGGTCCTTCGGTGAGTATGGCATTCTTACGGCTAGCAGTTGAACTCGGCTGCGAGCACTCTGCTGAACACCGTCGTTCGTCGGCTGCAGCGATGGGTTACGCATTGTTACTCTTCATGGACTCTAACTAACCGCTTCGCGCTGAAGATGGCGGCCGGTGATATCACGATTTCATTCTCAGGCACTGAGTCGCCAAACCGCTCGCGCACCTTGGCTTGAACCCATGGATCTGAGAGATCAAATTCCTTCATGGTTTGGAGTTGTCCAATTTCCAGGTCAAGAGCACGCTTATAGATCTTCCAGACGAGTTCCGAACAATAAATGCGATCGTCTGACCATTCGAAGTAAAGGTCATAGTGCTTGCCTTCAAATGACTTTCCTACCTCCCACATTCGCTTAAGAGCCTGGGGTGTCAGAATTTCCTCTGCATCTGCGAGGCGCTTGACCGTATAATGCCTGTCCTCCCCCCGCAAGATCCACTCACGAAGAGGTGTCAGCTTTACAGGCTCGACGGCTTCAAATACGAAAGGTTGACCGTCTTTCAGGTAGACGATTCCCATGTGACTGTATTTCGATTTCGTGGCTTTCTGAATAGCCAAACTCTGAGAAGATCGTGACGTGTGAAAAATGATGTCGCCATTTTGCGGCTCATACTCATCGGTCGATGCGCAACCGGGCAGACACAGTAAGATCAAAAGCATGAGGATGATTGGTTTCACTTTATCTCCACTACTGAATCGGGAAAGAAAAACTCAAGGCAAACCTCCCTAATTCTCCTCTTTCCGAGCAAACCTTCGGTCTTAGCCCATGCCAGCAGACCCACAAGAAATAGCCTATCGCCTCTGATCTCCCAGCTGGCAATGTGCCCATCATAAGCATCTGTGCGGCAAATCGCCAATTTGATTCCACTCCCAGGGCATTCTGATTCTTGGAAAAGAAGCCTTTGAGAAGTTGCATCAGGCCTACATCAGCTATCAAATCTCGGAAGTACACAATAAACGGCCTGCATTCCTTAATTGTCAGGGTTCTCACAATGAACCTCCTTCATAACACGATGAAGTTCAGCCGACAGAGCCACGGTGCAGGGCACCGTGGCTCTGTCGGCCGCAACGCCTTGTTAGCCCGCAATCATTGTCTCGGGCTACACCTCGTCTCCGTACTCATGGCTATCGAGAAATCCGATAAGTCAAGCGTGACCTTGGTCTCAATAGCCGCACCCAGGCCTCCTGACTTCCACTCTTTACGCTTTGGGCAGTTCTCATCTGTTGCTGGTCCCGTCTGCATCCAAAACCCAAATGATCCATTCTGCAGCTCAGCCGGTCCCGAATAGGAACTCTCATAGACTTTCTCTCGCTTTCCGAGATCCCAGATTATGAAGTCGCGCGGGTCGGGGCCGGTACCGCTATCAAGAATCAAGAGGTCCCTGTGAAGAGCCATAAAATACTCCGCCCATTCATTCTTAATCTCAAAATCGCCTTCCTCAACCTGGTACTTGCATTCAGATTCGGAATCGGGTCGTTTGTACTTGACCAAGAAATCGTTCCCCGCTTCTTCGTTTTCTCTCTCCACGACTAGATAATCGTCAGATTCATGACACACGACTTTCCTTGTCTCAGCCGCAAAAAGTCCTCCGAACCAAAGAACCAACACAACTGAAACGATGGAGCTCCTCATTTCGTCTCCTCCTGAGCGGGTGAACGTTATGCATCACCCTTCGCGCGGAAGATTTCCCATATAATCCAACAAAAATGAAAACCCTTCACCCCGCCTCAGATCCTGAAGTCAGGATTGCTGCCTGAGGGCATTGCACCGACATTCTTTCTGGCTAGCAAAACAGGGGCCAGGCTAGAGGGAGTAGACGAGATCCGCAGGTGATTTGCGATAAGGGAAACACTGAGACTGGGGAGAGGTCAGAAACACGGTGAGCGGGGGGCTGTTTTCCAAGGACGAAGAGCGTGAGGGAACCCATTTCACTTGCGGATTCTTACCTGTCCTAATGGCATGCCGGTTATGACACAAAAGCAGCGGGAAAAGCTGTTGGACCAGGTTCGGGACCGTATTCAGATGAGGCACCCCTGCATTCGAACAGAGACCGCCTCTGTAAGTTGGCTCAGGCGTTACATCACTCGAGCAACAAGTCGAATCAAGCAGAGCTGTTGCAACCCTTTAGGAGAATATCAAAGGCACGTCCTTTGGGTTTGGATTCTTGACCCCGTCATCCTTTTTGCACGGGGATTATCACGATATTCACTCTTCGATTTAGTGCAGCGGTCGAGGAAACCGGCATTGATTCACCATATCCAATCGTCTGGATTCTATCCGGATTGACTCCTCGTTGTGCAAGAGCGTTCTTGACCGCCATGGCTCGCCTTTCAGACAACTGTTGATTGTAGGATTCAGAACCCGATGCGTCGGTGTGCCCCTCGACGCTCAACATTGTTTGGGGGTATTTGTTCAATATATCCGAGACTCGGTCAATCTCTATATAGGCTCCCGGCTTCAAGACCGACGAGTCGAAATCAAACAGAATGTCTGATCTGAATGTCGCCGTCAGAACGTCTTGTGACCTCGAAACACTCATCGCCTCCGATTGAGCCGCGATGGCTTGTAACTCCTGTTCCTGTC
This sequence comes from uncultured Thermodesulfobacteriota bacterium, assembly GCA_964348185.1. Classification (GTDB taxonomy): domain Bacteria; phylum Desulfobacterota; class BSN033; order WVXP01; family WVXP01; genus CAYGBW01. The sequence continues at coordinate 37,161 of CAYGBW010000033.1, forward strand.
TGTCCATATAAGCACCAATTTGGTGTCCAGCAAGTCCTCCCACAATTGCACCCGCAATTCCTCCTATTATGGTGCCCTTTGTTCCGCCAACGTGACTCCCAATGACAGCACCTGTTGCGGCACCTGTGGCACCCCCAATGACCGCTCCCTTTTTCGCTTTTGTGGCTTGTTGATAACTCGCACATGAAAACACAAAGGAAGCCAAAACCAAGACCGCTGCGATCACGATAGGTCGTCTAAGAAATATCCTCTTCATCTTTTATCCTCCTTCCCTCGATCAAGGCCACAAAACATCCCAACCCCTTTTCTCATCCTTAATCACAGGGCTTCTGCTTCCATCCCCCTTCGGATTGAAACCCTCTTCGAGATGTTTCTTCGGTTATTTGGGCATTTTCATGAGGATTTCTTAACCTTTTGGGATCTCTGAAGACCTAAGTTATATAGTACCATGTCCATTATGCCGCGTCAAAAACCGCCTTCAGATCTTTCTAAAACCTCACGTTCAGGGGGTAATCCGAAGTTATTCAGCGTTTGGTACTCCTCCACAGGCCCACGCAATCCGAAAGGATCAGAGAGGGAAGGCCAAACGTAACGCCCCTGATCCAACCCTCACACATCCCATGTCCCACCCTAGACCTATCCCTTTCCCTGAAGAGATCAACTCATCAAGAATTGGGAGGTTCTCCTTGTTTTTCCTCGATTCTTGGTTCCTTAATCGAAGAACCCACAGGTTTTGGGGAATTCCTGTGGATAAGTGGGGATGTTGAGGACGTAAGGTACCGTAGGAAAAGCAGAAGTGGCAATTTGCCTACTTTTTGTGCAAACGAAAAGTCCTGCTATTTCAACGTGTTAAACTGGATTAAGTGATTGTTTATCAATTGAGGGAGAAAGGAGTCCCCTAGTCTGTCAACTCAATGTAGGCGGTGTGGATAACTCGTCAAATCCCCTCAAATCGTGTCGATACCTGTCAAAAAAACCAAATTCCCGTGGCCAGAAGTGACACCCTAGGCGAACTTAGTTCGCTTCGCTCACAATTGGGTTGGCCGACTGCGCCAGTCTACTCCGCCGTGGTGACTACGGCAACGAAGGCCGGATAGTTGCCTATGGCTACGACGGCTGAATTGGAGTAATGGAATGATGGAATAATGGACAGAATTATGGGCTCAAGGCACAAGGCGAAAGGTTAGAGAAAAACCAAATGCTTTCCGCCTTACACCCTAAGCCTTGCTATACATGCTTTTTGCGATTTTGTTACCCAGTACTCCAATATTCCACCGTTCCATTATTCCATGCGCATGGCACAAAAAATAGCGCCATTATAAGGCTATTTGGTTTCAATAAGTTATA